>CAIQBN010000660.1 GCA_903870065.1 uncultured beta proteobacterium
ACCCGAAAATCGGTGATGATGCCCGCCAGCAACTGCGGTTCACGGGTGTCCAGCAATTCATCGAGTTGGCGCTTCGCAAAACGCCGCACTTCCAGGGCCACTTCATCGAAGAGATGCCCCGATAGATAAAACCCGACCGCCGTTTTCTCGTAAGTCAGGCGCTCCTTGACGCCCCACGGCATTGCATCAACCAAGTCCGGCTCTTGGGTGCTGGAGCCGTGGTCATCATCACCACCCAAATCAAACAAGCCTCCCTGATTGACATTTGCCGCACTGGCCAAGGCGAAGTCAAACGCCCTCTCAATGGATGCCACCAGCGAAGCACGGTTGAGCTGAAGGGTATCAAAGGCGCCGGCTTTGATGAGTGCTTCAACACAACGCTTGTTGAGGCGGCTACGGTCTACCCGTCGCGCAAAGTCGAACAGGCTTGTGAATGGACCCTTTTCACTGGTTGGGCCGTGGCCTTCGCGCGCCGCAACAATGGCATCAATGGCTTGCTGTCCGGTTCCCTTGATTGCCCCCAGACCGTACCGAATTTCCTTGTTGGAGATGGGTTCGAAGCGATGATGACCGCGATTCACGTTGGGCGGCTCAAAAGTCATGCCCATCTTCAGCGCATCTTCAAACAGGACTTTGAGCTTGTCGGTGTCATCCATTTCCACCGTCATGTTGGCGCAGAAAAACTCTGCGGTGTAGTGCACCTTGATCCAGGCCGTGTGATAGGCCAGCAAAGAGTAAGCGGCAGCGTGCGACTTGTTGAAGCCATAGCCGGCAAACTTTTCCATCAGGTCAAACACTTCGTCCGCTTTTTGTTCACTGATGTCGTTTTTGGCAGCGCCTGCACGGAAGATGGCGCGGTGTTCAGCCATTTCTTCGGCCTTCTTTTTGCCCATCGCCCGGCGCAGCATGTCGGCACCACCCAGCGAGTAACCGCCCAGAATCTGCGCGGTCTGCATCACCTGCTCCTGGTAGACCATGATGCCGTAGGTCTCGCTCAGCATGTCAGCGACCAGCGGATGCGGGTACTCAATGACCTCGCGGCCGTGTTTGCGTGCCACAAAACTGGGAATCAGATCCATGGGACCGGGACGGTACAGCGCATTGAGTGCAATCAGGTCTTCCAGGCGCGTAGGCTTGGCGTCTCGCAGCATCCCCTGCATGCCACGGCTTTCAAACTGGAACACGGCTTCGGTTTTTCCCTCACTAAACAGTCGATAGACCTTGGGATCATCGAGTGGCAGGTTCTCATATGCAAATTTTTCCTGGCCCGGATGGCGCTTCATGATGAATTCCCGCGCAATCTCCAGAATTGTCAGTGTTGCCAGCCCCAGAAAGTCGAATTTCACGAGGCCAATAGCCTCGACGTCGTCCTTGTCGTACTGGCTGACAGCGGACTCACTGCCTGGTTGCTGGTACAGGGGACAAAAATCGGTCAGCTTGCCTGGGGCAATCAGCACACCACCAGCGTGCATGCCGACATTGCGGGTCATCCCCTCGAGTTTGCGGGCCAATTCCAGCAGTGTCCTGACATCTTCTTCCTTGGCTTCTCGCTCAGCAAGAATAGGTTCAGCCTCTGTGGCATAAACATACTTGTCACTTTTTTTACCATCGGTTGGAGGCAGTTGCAGTGTGACGTTGGTGCCTGGCTTGTTGGGAATCAACTTGCTGATGCCATCGCAAAAGGTGTAGCTCATGTCGAGTACCCGACCCACATCCCGCACGACTCCGCGCGCCGCCATGGTTCCAAATGTCGCAATCTGGCTCACCGCATCTTTGCCGTATTTTTCCTTGACGTAATCAATCACCAAATTCCGATTGGTCTGGCAAAAATCAATATCAAAGTCCGGCATGGATACGCGCTCAGGATTGAGAAATCGCTCAAACAGGAGTTTGTAGCGAATCGGATCCAAATCGGTTATCTTGAGCGCGTAGGCCACCAGTGAGCCCGCGCCGGAGCCGCGTCCGGGCCCCACCGGACATCCATTGTTCTTGGCCCAGTTAATGAAGTCACCCACGATCAAAAAGTATCCCGGGAAACCCATCTTGAGGATGGTTGTCAATTCAAACTCAAGGCGCTCCAGATACTGCGGCAGTTGCTTTGCGCACTCTGCCGGGTCTGGAAACAAGTGTGCCATGCGCTCCTTGAGGCCCTCATGGGAGGTGTAGCGGAAATACTCCTCCGGGCTCATGCGTTGTCCATCGACCAGCGGCGTAGGAAAGTCCGGAAGCTGCGGCTTGCCCAGCACCAGGGTCAGATTGCAACGCCTGGCAATTTCCACCGTGTTGGCAATTGCCGATGGAACGTCTGCAAACAAGGCCTCCATCTCTGCGCTGGACTTGAAATATTGCTCGCGCGTGTACTTGCGCACGCGCCTGGCGTTGCCCAAAATCTCGCCATCTGCGATACATACGCGCGCTTCATGTGCCTCAAAATCGCCTGGGGCAGTGAATTGCACCGGGTGTGTGGCAACCACAGGTAATTGCAGCCGGGCTGCCAATTGCACCGCTGCCGACACCTGCGCTTCATCTTCTGGCCTGCCGGCTCGCTGTAGCTCCAGGTAAAACCGGTGGGCAAAAATGCTGGCCAGTTGCAGCGACACCTCGGATGCACGGGCGTTGTCGCCCTGCACCAGTGCCTGCCCGACCGGGCCAGCCTGCGCTCCAGATAAACAGATCAGACCCTCATTGAGTTCTTGCAACCAGGTCAACTTCATGATTGCCTGATTTTTGATCACATTTTGGGTGTACGCGCGCGCCAGCAGTTCGGATAGATTCAGATAGCCCTGCTTGTTTTGTACCAGCAGGACCATGCGCGAGAAGGAGGCCGAATCGCTGCCCATGCCCTCTAAGACGATTTCGGCACCAATGACCGGCTTGACTCCCTTGCTGCGAGCCTGCTTGTAAAACTTGATGGTCCCAAACAGGTTATTGAGGTCAGTGACCGCCAAAGCTGGCTGACCGTCATTGGCAGCCTGGGCGACGACATCATCAATACGGTTGGTACCGTCAACGACGGAATATTCGGTGTGCAGGCGTAGATGTACAAACATCACTGGATTGTAGGCAACAGCCATCGCCGTCAACCCCGCCAAGCTGACGTAGCATGCGCTGTATGCAATTCGCCAATTTTCGATTGTCTCGGGGCCTCTTCCTGCTTAGTCTTTGCCTGTTCACTGCGACAGCAACCCGGGCGCAGCGATCCGCCGCAGTGCCCCCTATTACCCACGAGACACTCCAGTTGGCCGGACTGCAAAAACCGGCTCAAATTTTGATTGACCCCTGGGGAGTTCCACACATTTACGCCCAAAGCGAGAACGATGTGTTTTTTGTGCAGGGATACAACGCTGCGCGCGACCGGCTGTTCCAGATTGACCTGTGGCGCCGCCGGGGGCTGGGACAACTGGCAGCGGTGTTGGGGCCCACTTTTGTAGAGCAGGACCAGGCCAGTCGCCTTTTCCTCTACCGCGGTGACATGCAAAGGGAATGGGAAGCCTACGGAAAGAGTGCACAACGCATTGCAGGACAGTTTGTGGCGGGTATCAACGCCTACATTGATCTGTGAGGTCTGAACCCGCGCTCATGCCTTTCGAATTTCAACGTTTTGGCTACCTGCCCGAAAAATGGCAGGCGCAGGATGTGGTGCGTATTCGCAGCCACGGCTTGACCCGCAATTTGACCTCGGAGGTGTCACGCGCCAGCGTTGCCTGCTATGCGAATTTGAAGGCCGATGACCTGCGCATCCGTTTGTCGCCGAAATGGGAAACGCGGCTACCGAAGGGATTGGATCCCTGCCTGCCAAGGGATGTGCTACGGGTGTTTAGGCTGGCAACC
>CAIQBN010000661.1 GCA_903870065.1 uncultured beta proteobacterium
GTCCTGCCGACGAAAACGAATGCCGCCAATTGTTGAGCACCGCGTTCGAGCAGGATCACCCCGTGGCGGTGCGTTAT
Organism: uncultured beta proteobacterium; assembly: GCA_903870065.1. GTDB lineage: Bacteria > Pseudomonadota > Gammaproteobacteria > Burkholderiales > Burkholderiaceae_C > Allorhodoferax. The sequence goes on from CAIQBN010000661.1 coordinate 78, forward strand.
CCGCGTGGCGCCGGTGCCGGGGTTGCCGTGCAGGCTTCGCTGGAGGCGCTGCCGTTTGGCAAGGGCGAGATCCGCCGCTCTGGCACCAGCGGCATTGCGCTTCTGGTTTTTGGCACCTTGCTTTACCCGGCGTTAGAAGCCGCGCAGGCGCTGGGCGCAACGGTCGTCAATATGCGATGGGCCAAACCGCTCGATACGGCCCTGCTGCTGCAGGTGGCGCATGGCCACCAGGCCTTGGTGACCGTCGAAGAAGGTTGCACGATGGGGGGCGCCGGCAGTGCCGTAGTGGAGGCGCTGCAAGCTGCCGGGCTGGAGTTGCCGGTGTTGCAGCTTGGCTTGCAGGACGTATTCATCGAGCACGGAGATCCGGCGCGCCTGCTGACACAACAGGGGCTGGACGCGAGTGGAATTCAGGCATCGGTAATGCGGCGTTTTCCGACCTTGTTGACACCGGCAGTGCGGGTTGCCTAGCGTCGGCGCAGCGAGGCTTGCAGAATGCTGAAGCCTTGGCAAATGCCGGTGTTTTCAAGGGAAAACCCCCACGTTGGGCAACGCGTCGCTTCCTACAATCGGCGGTGACTCACAGCAGTCCTTATTGGGCGGAACTTCCCGCACAGCAAGATTGTTTCAAACCACTATTGGAGTACATCGAATGGATCGTCGTTTAGTAATCAAAAACGCAGGCATTGCCGGCGTGCTGGCCGCTGGTGCCGCACCGGCTGTGCATGCGCAGTCTGCAGCCATTCGCTGGCGCCTGGCTTCAAGTTTTCCTAAAGCGCTGGATACCATTTTTGGTGCAGCGGACACGTTTGCCAAAAAGGTCGGTGAAATGTCCGGCGGCAAGTTCACCATCACCACCCACGCTGGCGGCGAACTGATGCCCGCATTTGGTGTGGTGGACGGCGTGCAGAACGGCACCGTTGAAATGGCCCACACGGCACCATACTACTTTCACGGCAAGGATGAAACCTTTGCCCTGGGCTGCGCCATTCCCTTTGGCCTGAACAGCCGCCAGATGACTGCCTGGATGTACCAGGGCAACGGTGGCAAGCTGATGCGCGAGTTCTACGCCAAGTACAACATCATCAATTTCCCCATGGGTAACACCGGTGCCCAGATGGGCGGTTTCTACCGCAAGGAAATCAAGGGTGTTGCCGACATCAAGGGCATGAAAATGCGCATCGGCGGCTTTGCTGGCCGTGTGCTGGAGCGCATGGGTGGTGTGCCACAAAATATTCCTGGCGGCGAGATTTACACGGCGCTGGAAAAAGGCACGATCGATTCGGCCGAGTGGGTGGGTCCATACGATGACCAGAAGCTGGGCCTGAACAAGGTGGCTCCGTTCTACTACTACCCCGGTTGGTGGGAAGGCGGTCCCCAGCTCGACCTGTTTGTCAACGACAAGGCCTACAACGGTCTGTCGGCCGACAACAAGGCGATCATCGAAGCGGCAGCTGCGTACGCTCACACCGAAATGCAAGCCAAGTACGACGCGCGCAACCCAGCCGCTCTGAAGGCATTGGTTGGTGCCAAGACCAAGGTTTTGCCGTTCCCCAAAGACGTGATGGACCTCGCTTTCAAAGAATCCATGGCTCTCTATGCCGAGGTGAGCGCCAAGAACGAGAACTTCAAGAAGGTGTACGCCGATTACTCCGAGTTCCGCAAGGACCAGAATCTGTGGTTCCGCTTCACTGAAGCGCGTTTCGACAGCTTCATGCAAGCGCAAAAGCTGTAATCACCAGTTACTTTGCCTGAAAAAAAACCCGCTTCGGCGGGTTTTTTGCGTGGGTATCGATTCCTCTTATGTCGCGTGAATATGTATCAATGCTAGCAGTAATGTAGCTTCAAGCCAATATTTCACGAGGGCTA
>CAIQBN010000662.1 GCA_903870065.1 uncultured beta proteobacterium
ACCCTGGTGGGTGATGATGCGAACACCATCCACGTTCGGAAATGGTCGCGAGGCGAGTGAGGCATTGGACGCGGCCCCACCCAACAGCATGCGCGTGAAGTCGGCCAGATCGTCCTGGCCGTATCCTAGTGGTCGCACCAAGGCATCGCGCAGTTGCTCGACATTGCGGTTTTCACAAAATACCAGCGGAAAGATCAGCCAATGGTTGGCAGTTCCAACCCGCCCATCGGCACGAATCACGCCCTGGAACGTCGCGTTTTTCCATCGCTGCACGTCCGGCGCAACCCAGACCGGAGCCTGCGCTGCCGCGTCAATCTCCGGGGTGGGGGCGTAATGCTCTAGGTTCTCGGTGGTGACGGCACAACCAGCTGCAATGATCTGGGTTGCTTTGCCAACCGGTGTTCCGTACAGACGCAGAATATCGCCCTGCGCACAGTCATGCCGCGCAACTTTGTGCTTGCGCTGAACCGGTGTGTTGATGTGTAGCGGCAGCCCAGCCCACTCAACCGTCTCACCCGCATGCAAGTCCACCAGCGCCACCAGCATGTCATCCGCTGGATGGATGCACAAAACCTTGCCTGCCGAGCTGGTCATAGCGCGAAGTACCTCTTGGCATTGTCATAACAAACACCCCGCACAATGGTTTGCAGCGCCTGCTGGTCATTGGGGCATTCGCCATCGGTTACCCAGCGCCCCAATTGGCGGCAAAGCAAACGGCGGAAATATTCATGGCGCGGATAGGAGGCAAAGCTGCGGGAATCAGTCACCATGCCGACAAACGTACCCAACACGCCATGGTTGGCCAGCGCGCGCAACTGGCGCAAGTTCCCGTCCTTGTGGTCGTTGAACCACCATGCCGGTCCCATTTGCACCTTGCCTGCCACACTGCCATCCTGGAAGCAGCCGATCAATGCAGCCAGCATTTCGTTCATCGCAGGGTTCAGACAGAACAGCATGGTCTTGGGCAGCTGACCTTCAGCGTCCAGCGCATCCATCAAGGCTGCGATGCCCCGGCTGTGGCCTGCATCCGATATGGCGTCATAGCCGGTATCCGGACCCAGCATTTGCATGGCGCGCTGGCTGTTGTTGCGCTGTGCGCCAATGTGCAGGCACATGGCCCACTGGTGTCGAGCATAAATGACACCCAGGTCTTGCAGCAACCTGCGCTGAAAGGCACCCTGCTCGGCCTCGCTGAGAGTCTCCCCCGACAAACGGCGGGCCAACAACGCCTCACATACATCGGCAGTGACGGCTTCGAAGCTGAACGGAAGGTCAATGGCATGGTCCGATATGCGGGCACCACGCTGGTGGAAATAGGCCACGCGGTCGGTCAGCGCCGCCACCAGGTCACCATAGTGCGCAATGGTCGAACCGGTCACCGCCCCCAGTGTTGCCAGGTAGTCGGCAAAACCCGGGCGATTGATGCGCATGGCCGCATCGGGACGGAATGCTGGCAAGACGCGGGTCGACAAGCCAGACTTCGCAATCACTTCGTGTTGCAGCAAATCGTCTACCGGGTCATCGGTCGTGCACGCCACTTCCACCTTGGCCTGCTCCAGCAGAGTCCAGCAGGTCATGGTCGCCAGGCGCGCGTTGGCCTGCTCCCAGATGCGGGGCGCGTTGGTCGCGTTAATGGTGAGCGTGATGCCAAACAAGCGCTGCAGCTCCAGATGGCACCAGTGGTAGATCGGGTTGCCAGCCGCCAACGGCAGCACGCGACAGAACGCCAGAAACTTGGCCTCGTCACTTTGCGATCCCGTTATGAAGTCTTCAGTCACGCCAGCGCTGCGCATCAGCCGCCACTTGTAGTGATCGCCTGCCAGCCACAACTCGGCAAGATTTCGGAACTGCTTTTTGGACGCTATCTCACTTTGTTGCAAATGTGAGTGGTAGTCGATGATCGGCAGGTCCGCTGCGTAGTCAAAGTAGAGTTGTTGCGCGAATTCGGTATCGAGCAGAAAACTCTTGCCCATAAAATTTGTCATCACTTTGCTGTCTTCCCACGCCACACGCCAGCGCCTGCCCGAACCAGGGAAGGCACTTCAGAGACGCTATCCATTGCAAGAAAAAGATCGGGCTCCCACCCCATGGGTGCAGCCCAGTTCACGCCTGGGTGTGCTGCTCGCAAAGCGCCCATGAGGTCCACCGCCAAACCATTGTGCGTGGAGCCGCTGTCC
>CAIQBN010000663.1 GCA_903870065.1 uncultured beta proteobacterium
GACCACAAAAAGACCTGGCCGGCGCGCTTGACCAACTGGGCCCGGATGCCGTCGTACTTCCACTCGATCTGCCAATCCTCGATCGCACCGAGGTCTTCGAGCCGCTCCTGCGGGGTCAAGGCATGGGCCAGAAAAAAAGGATAGGGCTGGCCACCACGCTGCGCCGGCACGCCATCTCCCAGGGGCGCGATCAACTCGGCATAGGCCTGGGCCGTGGGGTAGCGGCTGGAGTCGGTGTAGCCCATCATGCGCTCGGCCACGCAGGCCACCGGCAGCCCGGCGTGCGCCGCCAGCGCGCGCTGCACCAGCTGCCGGCTCACCCCCACCCGAAAGCCGCCTGTGGCCAGCTTGACCCAAAGCATGCGCCCGAGCGAATCGAGTTGCAGCCACTGGGCCTGCACCCCGGCGCGCACCTGCGCCTCAGCGAGCCCGCGCAGGGGCAAGATGCGGTCATGCAGCCACACGCTCAAGCCGGCATCGTCGCTGTGCGCGCTGGCCGCCGGCAGGGCATGGGCGATGGTCTCGGCCAGATCACCGACGGCTTGGTAGCACGCCTCGAACATCCAGTCGGCCATGCCCGCCATCTCGCAGGCCAGCTCGCGCAGCACGGCCAAGCGGACCACCCTCTTGGGCCGACCACCGGCCAGCACATACACGGCCCAGGCGGCATCGGCCCGATCGGTCTGCGCCAGGTGGCGCTGCAGCGCAGCGAGCTTGGCGGCCGTCGAGGTCGTGGCGTCGAGTTCGGCGTACAGGTCGGCAAACTGCTTCATGCGCCCGGCTCCTGGGGCTCGGTTTCGTCCACCGGTTCACCGCCATACTGGGTCTGAAAAGCCTGGGCCTGAAAGCCGCGCTCGAGCAGGTAGCGCACCATCACCGCCACGCTGCCATGCGTGACGATCACCCGCTGCGCGCCAGTGGCGGCAATGGCGCTGTGCAGACCGGGCCAGTCGGCATGGTCGCTCAAGGCAAAGCCGCGGTCGTAAGCGGCCCTGCGTCTGGCCCCGCGCAATTGCATCCAGCCGCTGGCAAAGGCCGTGCTCACATCACCCAGGCGCCGCAGCAGCGCCGGCGTCAGGGCGTTGGGCGGACACAGCACCAGCGCACCGCCCAGGGCGGCGGCCTTGGCCGCCGCGCTCGATTGCGGCAGCGGGCCGGTGGCGGGCAAGGCCACAGCGCCGTCGCGGTAGACCTGGTTGATCGCCTCGACCGCCGGATGGACCAGAATCGGCGCAATGGCCGGATCCAGACCCCTGAGCAGGCGCTGCGCCTTGCCCAGGCTGTAAGCCATCAAAACGCTGACCCGGCCCTGCGCCGCATTGGCCGACCACCAGGCGTTGATCTGGCCAAACAGCACATCGTCGGTGTGCCAGCGGTAAATCGGCAGACCAAACGTCGACTCGGTGATGAAGACATCGCAGCGCACCGGCTCAAACGGTGTGCAGGTCGGGTCGCAGCTGACCTTGTAGTCACCGCTGACCACCCAGACCTGGCCGCGGTGCTCGAGCCGCACCTGCGCCGAGCCGAGCACATGACCGGCCGGATGCAGCGACAAACTCACCCCATGATGGACGATGGACTGGCCGTAATCGAGGCACTGCAGCGCCACATCGCCCAGACGCGCCCGCATGACGCCGCGCGCGGCGCTAGCGGCCAGGTAATGCGCATGACCGCGGCGCGCGTGGTCGGCATGGGCGTGCGTGATCACCGCCCGCGACACCGGTCGCCAGGGATCGATGTAGAAGTCTCCCGCCGGGCAGTACAGGCCCTCGGGACGCTGCACGATCAGATCATTTGCCTTGAGCACCGCACCTGGCCTCAATACCGGTGGCCGGTGACAAACAGGGCCATGCGCATGAGCGCATAGGCCAGCTTGTTCATCAAGCGCTCGCGCCAGGGGCGCCGGCTGTAGTCCTGCAGATGCACCGCCCGGCCATGCCCGGCGATCGCTTGCTCCAGGCGCTCTTGCAAGATACGGGCAAAGCGCTCGTCCTCAATCACCACATTGGCCTCGCGCGCCAGCAGCAGACTCAAGGGGTCGAGGTTGGACGAGCCCACCGTACTCCAATGCCCATCGATCACCGCCACCTTGGCATGCAGGAAGCTGGTGGCGTATTCATGCACCTGCACACCGGCTTGCAGCAAATCGAGGTAAACCGAGCGCGCCGCATGGTATTGCATGACGTACTCGTAGCGGCCCTGCAGCAACAGCCGCACCCTCACGCCGCGGCGGGCGGCCTCGATCAGGGCTCTTCGCAGGCGACCGCCGGGCAGGAAATAGGCGTTGGCGATCAGCACCTCGTGGCGCGCCCGGCCAATGGCCTTGCGGTAAGCGCGCTCGATGCTGTTGCGAAAGCGCAGGTTGTCGCGCAGCAGCAGGTGGGCCCGGGCCGCACCGGCCGCGTCCGAAGAAGGCTGACGGGCCAGGCTGCGCTGCGCCAGCGCTTCGCGCCAGGCTTCCCAGGCCTGGCCCAACTGACGCTGGCGCACACTGTCGCCCACTTGCACCCGGGTCCACAGCAGGCTCATGGCGACGGCCGCCTGCCGGGCCACCGGCCCCTGCACACTGACGGTGAAATCAAAGCGCGGCGCCGTCAGAGCGCCATGGTTGGGATCGTAATGGTCGTCCAAAACATTGATGCCGCCACAAAACAGCAGCTCCTCATCGATCACGCACAGCTTGCGGTGCAGCCGGCGCCAGTGGGCTGGCGCCAGCAGCAGCCGCACCGAGGCCCACACCCTTCCAAGCGGCGCAAACAATTGCAGCTGTACACCGGCCTGTTGCAAACGCTGGCGCCACGACGGGTCGAGCCCGTCGGCGCCCAGGCCGTCGATCAGCAACTGCACGCTCAAGCCCCGGCGCGCCGCTCGCATCAGGGCCTGGGCCACCTCGGCACCGGCGCCGTGGGCATCGAAGATATAGGTCTCCATCTGCACCGATCGCTGGGCCGCATCGATGGCTGCAATCAGGGCAGGAAAGAATTCGCGCCCGCCCTGCAACAGGTGGCAGGGCGGCTTTAGATCGGCGCGCTGACGGTGGGACAAGCTCACACCTCGATGATCGGCAGACACGGCCCGTTTGTCCAGCGCCCGGGGCCGCGTTGGGCAGCAGGCGCGGCAAGCATTTTTGGGGCATGCACGCTAGCGGCCCGGCGCCGGCTGCCCCGCAATGGCCGCCAAGCGCGGCAGCAGCAAGATCGCCTCGGCGTTGGACGGCGAGAAACAGGCATCGGCCGCGGCCCGCCAGTCCAGCCATTGCCAGGCCCGGTGCTCAGCCGGGCTGAGCACCGCCGGCAGGGCTTGGGGCACGCACAGGCTAAAAACGTGCTCGGTGTTGTGCGTCACGCCCGGCGCGTAGCGGTGCCGCCAGGTCGGGTAGATTTCGTAGACGTTGCTTAGCTGCCAATCGCGCAGTTCCTGGGCCGCCGCCTCGATGCCCGTTTCTTCGCGCACTTCGCGCAGGGCCGTCTCGCGCAAACTGGCATCGCCGTCTTCTTGCGATCCGGTCACGCTCTGCCAAAAACCGCTCTGATCGGCACGCTCGATCAGCAGCACCTGCCCCAAGGGGGTGTGCACCACCACCAGAACCGAGACCGGCCGCTTGTAGGGCATCAAAGCCACGCAGGCACTGCACTTGACCCAAAACGCGCCGGGGCCGCCCGCAGGGTCAAATGCGGGCGGACTTCAGGCCGGCTGCAAATTGCGCAGCCGGATGTGCAGCTCGCGCAACTGCTTCTCGTCGACCGGGCTGGGCGCCTGGGTGAGCAGACACTGCGCGCGCTGCGTCTTTGGAAATGCAATGACGTCGCGGATCGACTCCGCGCCGGTCATCAGGGTCACAATCCGATCCAGGCCAAAGGCCAGACCGCCATGGGGTGGCGCCCCATATTGCAGCGCATCCAGCAGAAAGCCGAACTTGAGTTGCGCCTCCTCTGGCGTGATCTTCAGTGCATCGAATACTTTTTGCTGCACATCGGCTCGGTGGATACGAACGGAACCGCCACCCATTTCCCATCCGTTGAGCACCATGTCATAACCCTTGGAAATGCACTTTTCAGGCGCAGTCACCATCCAGTCTTCATGACCATCTTTGGGGGCAGTAAATGGGTGATGGGTCGCCGTGTAGCGTTGCGCTTCCTCATCAAACTCAAACATTGGAAAGTCGACCACCCACATCGGACGCCAGCCCTTTTCAAACAAACCGTTCTTCTTGCCGAAGTCACTGTGGCCCACCTTGAGACGCAGGGCACCGATGGCGTCATTGACAATCTTGGTCTTGTCAGCGCCAAAGAAAATCAGGTCGCCATTTTGCGCGCCAGAACGCTCCAGCACGGCATTGAGCGCCTTGTCATGGATGTTCTTGACGATAGGGCTTTGCAGCCCATCGCGGCCCTTGGACAGGTCGTTGACGCGAATATAGGCCAGGCCCTTGGCACCGTAAATTTTGACAAACTCAGTGTAGGCATCGATTTCACCACGACTAATGCCGCCACCTTCCGCCGATCCGCCGGGCACGCGCAGTGCAACCACGCGGCCACCCTTCATCGTGGCAGCGCCAGAGAATACCTTGAAGTCCACATCGGCCATGACGTCGGTCACTTCAGTGAACTCAAGCTTCACGCGCAGATCGGGCTTATCGGAGCCATAGCGGTGCATGGCTTCCTGGTAGGTCATGACCGGGAATTCACCCAAGTCAACGCCAATGGTGTTCTTGAACACGGTCTTGATCATGCCCTGGAAGATATCGCGGATCTCTTCTTCGCTGAGGAAAGACGTCTCGATATCGATCTGGGTGAATTCGGGCTGGCGGTCAGCACGTAAATCTTCGTCGCGGAAGCATTTGGTGATCTGGTAGTAGCGGTCGAACCCGGCCACCATCAGCAACTGCTTGAACAACTGAGGAGACTGCGGCAACGCAAAGAAGTGGCCGTCATGCACGCGGCTGGGCACCAGGTAGTCGCGCGCACCTTCGGGCGTGGACTTGGTCAGCATGGGCGTCTCGATATCGACAAAACCATTGGCGTCCAGGAACTTGCGTACTTCCATGGACACGCGGTAACGCAACATCAGATTGTTTTGCATGTACGGGCGGCGCAAGTCCAGCACCCGGTGGGTCAGGCGTGTGGTTTCTGACAGGTTGTCGTCATCCAATTGGAACGGAGGCGTAACCGAGGGGTTGAGCACCGTCAACTCATGGCACAACACTTCAACTTTCCCGCTCTTGAGGTTGTCGTTGACTGTGCCCTCGGGACGCGCACGCACCAGACCCTTGATCTGGATGCAAAACTCATTGCGCAGCCCTTCTGCGGCATTGAACATCTCGGCACGGTCAGGATCACACACGACTTGGACGTAGCCCTCGCGGTCACGCAAATCGACAAAGATCACTCCACCGTGATCACGGCGGCGATTGACCCAGCCGCAAAGAGAAACGGATTCACCCAGTTGGGCTTCGGTCACAAGACCGCAATAGTGAGAGCGCATGGCCATAGCTTGCTTTCAATACGCTACCGTCAGGGGCAGCGGGTTCGTTAAAGGGTTATTTGGTAATGGACGGATGCGTCCGATTGACTGTCGGCGGGACGGAGCCCATGGAAATGACATAGGTGAGCGCCTGGTCAACACTCATGCTGAGCTCAATCACGTCGGAGCGGGGCAACATCAAGAAAAATCCGCTGGTCGGATTGGGCGTCGTGGGAACATAAACACTGACAAAGTCAGTCGCCAAATGCGAGGCAACCTCGCCGCTCGGAGTCCCGGTCTGGAATGCAATCGTCCAACAACCGGCGCGTGGATACTGAACCAGCAGCGCGGTGCGAAAAGCGTTGCCATTGCTGGAAAACAGGGTGTCGGACACCTTTTTGACACTGTTGTAAATGGACTTGACGATCGGAATGTGCGTAAACAACCGATCCCACTGCTTGATCCACCAACGTCCCGCCACATTGGAGACCAGCGCACCGGTGATCAGCATAAAGCCAGCTACCAGCAAAACCCCCAGCCCCGGAATATTGCGCAATCGACTGATTAAGGGACCCAGACTCTCGGGGGTGACCGCTGCCAACCCGGACAGCACACCGCCGAGCACTCCGTCCAATGAATTGACCAACCACGACAGGACCCAGATCGTGATCGCCAGCGGCAACCACACCATCAGACCTGTCAGCATGTATTTCTTTAATGGCACGTTAATTCCAGATTCGGGATAAGACAAATTCAAGCACCCGATGGGGGCGACGGCGTTGAAACCGCTGGTGCGGTGTCTGCTTTGGTCGTCGGCGGGGTCGCCTCAGTCGCCGCCGCACCCTTGTCAGGGGCTGCCGGGTCCGAAGGCGCACCGCTGCTGCCTCCCTTGAAGTCCGTCGCATACCAGCCGGAGCCCTTCAGCTGAAAACCTGCGGCGGTGAGCTGCTTTTTAAAGGATGCCTGCGAACAAGACGGACATACCTCCAAAGGGCTGTCCGACATTTTTTGCAGGACATCCTTGGCAAACCCGCAGGACTCGCATTTGTAGGCGTAAATAGGCATGGAAATATTTGTGTCAGGCTCGGACGTTGCAAAGCCTTCAATTATAAGGTGGGCACTAAAACAAGCGGACACGCATGATGATTTGCATCACGACCATGCCTAACGCAAAACCGATCACTGCATACACCAGCCCTTGCAGCAGACGATTGGTCCGTCGCTGCTCAACCAGCAACTCTTCAACGACCCGGCTAGAGGCGTTACCCTGGTTGCGCAAGAAATTGTTCAACAGCATAGGCAATTCGGGTATGAGCTTGGCGTAATGCGGCGCCTGCGCTTTGAGTTGCTCGACCAACTTTTGCGGCCCAACCTGGCCAAGCATCCATTGCTCCAGAAACGGCTTGGCGGTCGCCCATAAATCCAGGTCAGGATCCAGATCCCGGCCCAGCCCCTCAATATTGAGTAGCGTTTTTTGCAGTAGCACCAGCTGGGGCTGAATCTCGACGTCAAACCGGCGCGACGTCTGAAAAAGTCGCATCAGCAGCATCCCAAGTGAAATTTCTTTTAGTGGCCGGTCAAAATACGGTTCACATACGGCCCGTATCCCCGCCTCCAGTTCATCAACGCGGGTTGTGCGCGGAACCCAACCCGATTCGATGTGCAACTCGGCCACGCGCTTGTAGTCACGCCGGAAGAACGCTGAAAAATTTTGTGCCAGATAGTCTTTGTCGGAGTCTGTGAGCGTGCCGACAATTCCAAAATCCAGCGAGATATAGCGACCAAATGTCTTTGGCTCGACACTAACCTGGATATTGCCGGGATGCATGTCCGCATGAAAAAAACCGTCGCGAAATACCTGGGTAAAGAAGATAGTGACACCGTCACGCGCCAGCTTTGGAATATCCACCCCGGCGTCCCGCAGGCGCGCCACTTGGCTGACTGGAACGCCAATCATGCGCTCCATAACCATGACTTCGGTGGTGCAAAAGTCCCAAATCATTTCCGGAACCAAGACCAGCTGCAAACTTTCCATGTTGCGTCGCAACTGGGCCGCGCTGGCAGCCTCGCGAATCAGATCAAGTTCGTCATGCAGATGCTTATCAAACTCGGCCACGACCTCACGCGGACGCAAGCGCTTTCCATCGGCTGACAGCCGCTCTACCCATGCGGCCATCATGCGCAGAAGCCGCAAGTCTTTCTCGATTGCCGCATGCATGCCTGGGCGCAGTACTTTGACTGCAACATCGCGATGTTGCCCGTCACGACCTCGCAAAACAGCAAAATGCACTTGCGCGATTGATGCGCTGGCTACCGGCTGTCGATCGAAAGTCTCAAATATTTCGGAAATCGGCTTGCGCAATGCCCGCTCAATGATGGCCACAGCCACTCCAGACTCGAATGGTGGAACCTGATCCTGCAACTTCGCCAGTTCATCTGCAATATCGAGTGGCAACAAGTCACGACGGGTTGACAGAACCTGCCCGAACTTGACAAAAATCGGTCCCAAACACTCTAACGCCTCACGCAGACGCTGGCCACGTGGGTCCGACAACCTGCGCCCGATCGTCAACAACCGCGCCAGGCGGGCAAGCCAAGGTTTGTCGAACCCGCTCAGGACCAGTTCATCGAGTCCGTATCGAAAGACAACCCAGGCAATAAAGAAGCCGCGGTACAGGCGCCTCATGGCGCGGACCCGCCAGAACCACCCCGTCTGATAGAACCACCGACAAACTGCTGGATCGCGATCGCCAAACCACGCGCTGTCCGTGCCAGCCCGTGCGCCGGGGCATCGCCCAAAATGCGCGCCAGATCCTCTTCAATGTCCCAGCGCACATGGTCAATCAGCCAACTCACCTCGGCGGCCAATTGCACATCGCCCTCGATGCGAACGGCAGGCTTGTCGCCCTGCAACACTAGTTGCGTGATGACAAGTGGGGACTCCTCCGTGATCACCAATACCAGATCCGCAGGCGCATCCGCGCCAGCGAGATCCAGCAAACCGGCCGGCGACAACACCACCTTGAAGGTCATGTTGCGCCATTGCAAAAGCACGATGCGCCCAACCTGCCTGGCCAATCGCGTCATGGCCTGCGGCTCCTGCATCAAAACATGGTTTAGCAACAGCACGATGCGGCGATGCGTCTCATCGACCATCCATGCGGGTGGCCAAAAAGGGAGATTAATGCTTTGGAGAATGGTCTCCAACATGGAAAAAGGGGACTGTGTTGCCATAGTCCCCCATTATTCCCTGATTCACACCACAGTTGACGTGGCGTACGACTTGACCCCCTGCTGCACTGGGGCCTGGAGCTATTGCAGTGCCTGCACTCCAGCGACCAGCCACCCGCGGCCACCGCTTGTTGGCTTGGTCATATTCCACACTTCCCGGAACGGGCTTGGCCCAGCCGACGGTTCTTCGCGAATCATCCCGGAGAACTCGACGCTGGCCAAGTATTCATCGGCGGTCTCTTCAATGCCCAACAGACGCGCCTCCAACATCACCACATCAGTGCGGTTAGGGCTTGCGCCTGCTTGGGACTCACGCTCAGCAAGCTGGGTCTGAATTTCGCCCAACATTGCGTCCGTCATCATGGACCGCAAAGAGGCAACATCCGATTTGTCCCACGCCACCTGCAGGGTTACAAAATTGGCTTTTGCTGCGGTCAGGAATCCCTCAGTGTCGAAGCCGGCAGGTATAGCCCAGTTTTGTGAACCTTGCAGCGCCGACCCGATCATCGAACCGGAGCCGGCCTTTTGCGCTTCGAAGGCCATGCTGCTGCGCTCCCACGGTCGGGCCGACGCGTCATTTCCAACATTTTCTGGTCGGTAGGGCTTGGCTTCCGAAACGGGGACATTGCCTGCACCCTGGAAAGCGAAGGAACCCGCCTGCTGGCCAGAGGTCGCGGCGCGGCGGCGCAGGTACCAGCCGATACCGGCTACCACCACCATGGCCAACAGGGCAAACATCAGGAATTGACCCATCCCCTCGCCCATACCCAATGAATGTGCCAACCAGGCAAGCCCCAAACCGGCCGCCAATCCGCCCAGCATCGCCCCCCAGGGCCGCTTGGGGGCAACAGCCGGCGCTGCCGCTGGTGCCTGTTTCGGCGCGGCGTTGGCAACACCTTGCGTGGGTGCGCCGGGTGCCGCGGGCGTTGCGTCGCGCTGCGTAACATTCGACGACTGCTTTCCAATTGACTTGCCGCCACCCAAGCGCCGGGCGGCGTCGGCATCGGCGGCCGACAACGCAAGTGCAAGGGCAAGAACTACAGACCAGATTTTCATAATCACTCCAAATAAGCTAGACAGATAGGGGTAGCCGAATATTTCGCAAGGCTCAGCACTTGATTCCAACATGTAATGCCACAACTCCGCCAGTCAGGTTGTGATAGTCCACATGACCGAAACCCCCTTTGTGCATCATGGACTTCAGTTCAGCCTGGTTCGGGTGCATACGAATGGATTCTGCCAAGTATTGGTAGCTCGAATCATCGCCGGCCACCAATTTACCCAATCGCGGAAGTACCTTGAAAGAATACCAGTCGTAGACTTTCTCCAGCGGAGCTGCAACCTTGGAGAACTCAAGAACCAGCAAACGCCCGCCAGGCTTCAGGACCCGTTGCATCTCGGTCAGCGCTACGTCTTTGTGGGTCATGTTGCGCAGACCAAAGGCGACGCTGACCAAATCAAAATAGTTAGCTTGGAATGGCAGTTTTTCCGCGTCACACACCAACGTGGGCAATGCCACCCCGGCATCCAGCAACCGGTCACGCCCGGTGCGCAACATGGCTTCGTTGATGTCGGTATGCACAACCTGGCCAGATTGACCCACTTTTTTCGAAAACGCCAAGGCCAAATCGCCGGTGCCGCCCGCAATGTCGAGGACGCGGTCACCCTCCTGCAAATTGGCAACCATGACCGTGTAAGCCTTCCATGCCCGATGCAAACCCATGGACATCAGATCATTCATCAGGTCATATTTGGGCGCGACCGAGTCAAAAACGCCGCGCACATGGCGCGCTTTTTCCGCCTCATCAACCGACTTGAATCCAAAATGTGTTGTGGTCATTCAATTTATCAATAGTAAAAATGGCCTCTAGCCCTCGTAAAACCTGAATAACAAGCTATTATAATTATAGCAAACGATACCTATCAGTGGCTACTGCAACTCGCCCCTGCCTTCAGCGGCATCGGGGCATCGCGGTCGGTGTTGGCTGCCTCGAGCCGAGCCAAATACTCTTGCCACAGACGATCCTGTTCTTTTCCTAAAAAATACAGGTAATCCCACGAAAAGATACCAGACTCGTGTCCATCCGAAAATCGGGGTTGCACCGCATAGTTGCCAACGGGCTCCAAAGCATCCAATTCGATATCGCGCTTGCCAGTTTGCAACGTTTCCTGGCCCGGGCCATGCCCTTGCACCTCAGCTGAGGGCGAATAAACCCGCATCAACTCAAATGGAATCCGAAAATCCGATCCATCGGAAAAGCTGATCTCCAGCATTCTGGACTGACCATGCACCGTAATATTCTGAGGTCTGGGCGACCCGTCCTGTAAACCAGCCATCAAAAATTCCTTCTCATAAACTGCGGTGGCCCATCCACCCCGAATCAAACCAATCTATACGCCCGAGTTTCAAAACCGGGCGGAGAGGTTCACGTGCAACTTTTGATCTCCACTTTGCGGAACACCTGACCCGCCGGCCGCCGGGATGACACTACCACCAATGATCCGACCAAAATCCGCTGACACCACGAAACTCGGCACAGCATATCGCACGCCAAGGCCGACACTACTGACGCTGTCGCTGGAAGGCCTAAGATTTCCAAGGGTGTTGTGATTGACCAACCAACCGGCATCAATAAACCCCAGAAAGCGCAGGCCTGGAACAAGTTCGGGGCCGGTCAACTCCATTGAAAGAAGTGCTCCGCTGTCACCCGCAATCGGACGCTCACCGGTGCCGCGCACCGAGCTATTGCCACCAAGACCAAACTGCTCGCCCGAAATAAGCGCCTCTGAGCTGAGTTGAAACTGCCCGCGGACGCCCCACAACCAGCCGCCACCTGAAACGGTCGTGTAGTTGGCGCCGCCCCGCAATGCCGCCCACCGTGCAGAGCCAATGCGTGGGTCCTCACTTTGGTAGGCAGCCAGGTCATTGTCAGGACCGCCGGGCAAATTCACGGCAAGGTCCAGGTTGTATGCCCAGACCTGCGTGTCTGCCTCAATCCGGGCGTTATAGCCCAGTGTCAGCGGCCGACTGCGGCGCACCGACTGCCCGACGATCGGAATTCCATTGATTTGAGTCACATCAAACTGCTTGTCGTCAATGCCGATACCCACAAAGCTTCGGTACCCGCCATTTGGCGCCAAGTGATGGCTGTAATTAACACCCATTGTCTTGCCCGCACCTGTGCTTCTGAAACTGCCAAAATCACCCAACACATCCGATTGGGTATAACTTGCACCAATCACGCCGCCCAAACGGTACAGCGGAACCCGATAATTCAGACCCCACTGCCGTACGTCTGCGGGCCGCTCCAACGAGGTGGTGTACGCGGCGCTCAGTTGGTGATCCAAGTCAAACAGGTTGGAGTGTCCACCGGAAATAGTCAGTCGATCCGCTCCAGTCGAGGCAGATCCGGTATTGCTCAGGTTCGTTGCAATGCTCCATGGCTTGGATTCTTTGACCACAATCCGTACATCAATTTTGTCTGGTTCGTCAGACTCTTTTAGGCCGACCTGAATCTGCTTGCCCTGGCTCTCGTTGGCAATCGCGGTTTGAACTGCAAGCGCTTTGAAATTGGGTGAAGTTCCCTCCAGCAGTTCCGGAACGCTATTGCGAATGTTCTTCTCGCTGTATTGCTGATGACCTTCCGTGATGACTTTTCCAATCACGAACTTGACCACATTGAGCTTGATTGCACCACCCACATCCTGGGGAGGCAGCACCACCCGGTGCAAGGCAAAACCTTTGTCTTTTAGCCGCGACTCCAACGCTGCCGTCGCCTTTTGCAAGGTCTCGATTGTCGCGTCCGACCGCAGGTAGGGCGCCAGCACCAGTGAGGCCTCGCCGTCGGCCAACGGATTCTCCCCAACAATATCAAATCCTTTGATGACAAAAGTCGGGTTGGAGATCGCTGGTGATTCGGCGCTGCCCGCAGCTTGCTGCGCATACAAGCCGCCGTGCCACCCAGCCAATGTCATTGCAAAGGTCAAACACTGTGCAGTCCTGGCAAATACAGTCTGAATTTTGCCGAACTCTAGAGGGTGGTGCATGGTGCGGCTCATCGTTATCGACACTGCTGAAGGGGGCGGGCACCGGTGTCGCCCAGAACACTGGTCAATAGCGGGCTCTTGCTATCGGGCATGGGCGTGCGATCAAATTCCAAAAACAATGGCATCAAGACAGGCCGGATCGTCGACCC
>CAIQBN010000664.1 GCA_903870065.1 uncultured beta proteobacterium
AGTCTTGACGCTGCCGACAAGGCGCTCAGCAAAGGCTTGCGATCACTCGAATCAGACCCCGAACGAATGCAGAGCCTTACCGGATTTAATTGGATAACATCTATATCTTTGAAAGCAAAATAGTATAAGGAATCATTCTGCAACCGTCGTTTGGCTGACGAGAAATTTGCGAAGTGGGTTACTGGTGGAGTGCATTCCAGAGTGCTGGTCCGCAGTGTTCGGTATCTTCGATGCGTCCGAGTCGCCAGTTTGTACCGACCGAGGTACGCCTGCTGATCAAGCTACTTGCCAGGGCAAAAAGCAAGTCAACCTAGAAACGGCGTTCGTTCTCCGCAATAGTCTTCTGACCAAGCACTGGCGCGGGTTTGCGCGGATTTGGCACACTCACCCAATGGGTGAACACAAACGCAGGCCTACGCGAGCCCTTGCCAAGCTCAAAGAAGGAACTGATCAACCCCAGGTGGTAGACACCCTTGGCGGACGAATGCACGTACGCTGGGACGAAGGTGCGGCGGCCACGCCGCACGGCCAGTTGGTCTTTTTCGCAGAGTTTCTGGCCACCACCGGGGTGTTCGATCGCTGGGTGTCGTCGTGCCCTTTGGAGTACCGCAGTGGCAACGCACCGGACAAACGCGACGTGCTGGGCACCTTGATGCTGGGCTTGCTGGCCGGACACCGGCGTTATGCCCACATCACCGCATTGCGAGGCAACGCGGTGGCTGCGCAGGCGCTGGGCATGAACAAGATAGTCAGCGAAGACGCGCTGCGCCGAGCCTTGGAACGCATCGATGAAGCATCCAGTACGGCCTGGATGCGCCCAGCGCTCATGCACTCAGTGCGCCAAGCGCTGGACAAACCCTGGGTTCTGGATATCGATGCCACCATCAAGGCGCTGTACGGGCGCCAAGAAGGCGCTGAGCTGGGCTACAACCCGGCCAAGCCTGGCCGGCCCAGCCATGCACTACACACCTTCTGGGTGGGTAACTTGAGATTGGCGTTGGACGTGCAAGTCAACTCGGGCAAGCAGCATACCAGCGTGCACGCCAAGACGGCGCTGGGGCGCTTGCTCGACGAGTTGGGTGATGAGCGCCCGGCCCTGGTTCGGGGTGACTCGGGCTACGGCAATGAAGGCATCTTGCTTGAGTTGGAAGCTCGCAATCAACCCTACCTGCTGCGCCTGCGCCAGACGGCCAATGTACAGCGCCTGGTGGCCCAGCAGTTCGCACGGCAAGACTGGAGTCGCGCCGACCACCAGGGCTGCCAGATGGCTGAAGACTGGCTGCAACTGCATGGCTGGAGTAAGAAGCGCCGGGTGGTCATCGTGCGTCAACTCCTCAGAGGTGGTATCGCACGCGAGAGGCGCGTTGATGGCAAGCAGTTGCAACTGGACCTAGCTGGCCCCAATGTGCTCGAGGGGGAACGGCTGTGGGAGTACGCGGTGATGGTCACAGACGTGAAGTACCCCTTGAAGGCCATTGGGCAGCTCTACCGTGATCGGGCTGATTGCGAGAACGGGTTTGACGAGTTGAAGAACCAGTGGGGCTTGAGTGGCTTCACCACGCAGGACATCAACCGCTGCCAGACCACGGCGCGCGCCTGTGCGCTGGTCTACAACTGGTGGAGCTGGTACTGCAGGACAGCCAACCCCAGCGCACGCATGGAGGCCATCACAAGCCGTCCGTTGCTGTTGGCGGCGGTAGGCACAGTGGCCAACCATGCTGGTCAGACCACGCTATACCTGACCCCTCTGCATGGCAAGGCCAACATACTCAAGCCGCTGATCGCCAATATCCGTGCGGCTTTGAAGCATGTTAAGGACACTGGGGAGCAGTTCAAGGTGATAGACCGATGGGCTGAGCTGCTGCGCTATGTGAGCGACAAGATTGCACCCACACTGGGCACCTTCAGGCCCCCCGATGGGCTGCCGGCGACGGGGTAACAGCCGGATTTAGGGTCAAAGGTGTGCGGCGATTGAACGGCATCTTTATGGCGACATACTCTGATGCTGCAAATTCGACTTTGGGCACGATGCCGAATTTAACGAACGGCTCCTGATTGGCAGTGCATTGAACTTCCATATTGCTGCCGTTCACAAATACCCGCAAGCGCCACTTACCGGCATTCCAGATCACCCCCTGCGCACCGGCACGCGCAAGTCGTCCAGGTAGTCGCGGGCGATGTTGAGACTGGAGCACACGCCCAGGTCTTTGCGGTGTTCTGCCAACCAGCGGCGGGCGTGGCTTTGACCCAGGTCGTGCAGGGTGCGAATCAAGTTGGCCTCGGTGGAAATTTTGGTGGTGGCACCCATCTGCTCCAGCACCTCGCCGCCGTCTATGCGGTGCATCAACACA
>CAIQBN010000665.1 GCA_903870065.1 uncultured beta proteobacterium
CCTTACTGCTTGGCGCGCCGCCTGCGCTGGCAGACAGCACGTCATCCGCTTCCAGTGCATCGTCCACGTCCGTTGGCAGTTCATCCGCATCACTGGGCAAGTCGAGCGACAGTTCCAGTGCCAAAGACAAAGTGGCGCAAGGGCAATACACCGTTGTGGAGATTACGGAAGTGGCCGATCGACAGGATATGCTGCGGGTTCGTCTGCTGGCTGCGGCGGACCAGCGGCAAACCATCAACCCTGCAGCCGCTGAATTTGAACTGGTGCTATCACGCCAGGCCAGTGAATTGGGCCAATTGCGCAAGGGGCAAACGATTACCGTGCTGCACCGTCCCTATGGTCTGGCCTTGGCTGCGAACACCGGTGCTGGCGATACAAAGCCTTTCTTCCTGGTACTGGAAGACAACTGGTACCGCGAGCTGGAGAGCCGCCCAGTGGCCATTTAAGGTGCCCTGCGTCTTTTTCAAAGAACGCAAACCACTGGCACGATCTCTGGTCGTCGCCCTATTGCTGGTGGTCGCGGAGTCCGTCGCCTGGGCCAATTCATTGAGCTATTGCAGTCAACAAGTCGAGACCTCAGCGCTCGATCAAGACCGCCTGCTGCAGGTGGCCGCCATTGTTAAGAGCGAACTTGACCAGTCGGGCCAGCAGGTGGCGCTCATCGCGCGATCCGGGCTCGCATTGCACCGCCTGAACCAACGTTATTCCCACGCCGGCGTCACTCTCAGGGCCAGCCGAAACACGCCATGGTCAGTGCGGCAACTCTATTTTGCATGCGACGAACAGCGCCCGCGTATCTTTGACCAGGGAATGACGGGGTTTGTGATGGGCGCCAATGACCCGGCCGAAGCTTACCTGTCTATTGTTTTTTTGCCCCCAGACGCAGGCCAGGCGCTGGAAGCAGTGGCACTGGATGATCACATCGCTCTGGACTTGCTGGGCGGTCGCTATAGCGCCAATGCCCACGCCTTCAGTCTGCGCTACCAGAACTGCAACCAGTGGCTGGCGGAATTGTTGGCCAGCGCGTGGGGGACGATCCCGCCCGGGCCAGATGCCAGATCTGCGGCGCAACACTGGCTGCAACAGGAAGGCTACCAGCCCAGCGTGCTCCAAATCGGCTGGCAGCCTTTCATGTGGCTGGCCGCAGCCCTGCCATGGCTCCACAGCGACGATCACCCGGATGCAGACCTGGCGCAAGCGCAGTTTCAGGTCAGCATGCCGCAATCCATAGAATCATTTGTTCAGAAGCGCCTAATCGGAGCCACGCGCCTTGAACTCTGCTACAGCCAGCACCACGTGGTGATTCGGCGCGGATGGGAGCCCTTGGGGCCAGGGTGTATACCCGAGCGCGATGACCAAGTTACATTGCTATAATTTTTATAGCTGTCTATACCCATTCCACGAGGGCCAGCGGCTAGTTTCACCATGCACCCCCCCGAAACAGCCAATTTATTCATCGGCCACACTGAACCGGATTCTTTGCAATTTGATGCATGGTCAGACCGTCCCTTGCTGGTGTCTCTCGAGCAGGGGGGCAGTGACTGGCCGAGCTCCTGCAGAGTCGGCAATTGCCGCACTTGCATCGGACAGTTGCAAAGCGGCTCGGTGCGTTATGAGATTGAATGGCCTGGGTTGGCGCCTGAAGAGCATAAACAAGGGTACTTGCTGCCCTGTGTGGCAATTCCCTGCTCTGATGTACGCATAAAGGCCGGCTATTAGCCGCCTATTGCACCATCGGGGTACGTAGGGCAAATCAGAACTTGCACGATGTCAGCAGGCTTCATTCAAGTACTTACAAGAACCTTACATCAACTCCAACTGTGGATAAGATCATCGCGCACCTGTCCGAGCCTGACATCCTATTTCCTGTCCATTGAGACAGGAAAAATAGCGCGACGCAGACTAAATCCGAAATTTGGTTGACCTATTTACCAATGACAGCTCTCATCGCGATAGGAAAAAATAGTTACTTTGGAGTCGCAACGCGAAGAAGGCCAATTGCGGCGGTTACCCCCATTTTCTGTGGGGCACCTTGTGGATAACAATGTTCACAACCTTCCAAACCCGCGCCAGCGTGTGTTCGCGGGCTTATGCCTCAAAATTGACCACAGTCTGAAATAGCCGCAAAAATACGACCATAACCTTCTCCCTAAGCCGGACGAGCCGGAACCAAACAAGTAATACCATGGCACATCTCAGCTGACGAGGCCCAATCATGGAAACACAACTGGTCAATCGTTACGCGGCGAACATGCACGGGGTGCTGTCGTGCTATGACCGCATCCTGATCACAGGCACCATACCTGGAGCCTGTTACGCAGACGGCATGACCAGTTTTCTGTATAGCCGAGGTGTGCGCATTTTTGACTATTCGCATTTTGCAGAGCCGTTGCGCGAACGCATTCGCAGCCGTGCTTTGGAAGTGTGCGAGGTCGCCGGTCTTGCGATCGAGCACGTCAGCAAAAGCCATATCCGCAAGGAAGAACTGGTGCAGCGCGTGCTGGACTCGCGTGGCGACGCACCGGGCCTGGTACATGTGATATCGGCCATGGAGGCCTGCCCCAGCTACCGCCCCTGGCATGACAAGGCCAGCGGCAAGACCTACCTCAGAGGCGACACGGGCAAGTGCCTGCACTACTACTTTTACTTCATCGACGAGGAACTGGGCTTGTGCTACCTGCGCGTGCCCACCTGGGCACCCTTTGGATTGCAGTTCTACTGCAACGGACACAGCGCGCTGGGCCAATCCCTCAAGCGCGAAGGGATTGGCTTCGCACAAGCAGACAACGCCTTTGTGCGCATCGACAACTTGCCCCGCGCACAGGCACTGGCTGACGCCCTGAGTCCCGATGTGCTGCACCAGCGCCTGGACATCTATGCCCAATGGCTGTGCCCCGTGCTGGACGTGTTTGGGCAAAGCTACCACTGGAGCATTCGCCAAATCGAGTACTCCACTGACCTGATGTTCAAGAGCGCGGGCATCCTCGCTCCCTTGTATGACTGCCTGAGCCGCCAGGCGGTGCTGGCGGCTGACGCACCCCGCGTGGCCAGCTTTCTGGGCAAGAAGATCACGCCTGCGCTGGCGCAAGAGATTGGCTCGCGCCTGTCTACCCGCATTGAGGGGCGCTGCATCAAGCACTGCATGGGTGCGGCCAGCGTGAAGGTGTACGAC
>CAIQBN010000666.1 GCA_903870065.1 uncultured beta proteobacterium
GTGCGCGGTATTGTTGACCCCTACCAGTTGCGGTTTTCACCCGACATGAAGTGGTTTGTGACGGCTGCCAACCGGTTGAACCATGTCGACATCTACCGCTGGGATGGCAAAGAACTGGCGCTGGCCAAGCGCGTTGCGACCGGTAAAACCCCCAGCCACCTGTGGATCAACAGTACTAGCACCACCATCTACAGCACCATGCAGGACAGCGACGAACTGGTCGCTATCGACATTGCGAATCAGACCCTCAAATGGCGCAGCAAAACCGGCGCCATGCCTGCCGACGTGTTTGGAACGCCCGATGACAAATTTCTGCTCATCGGCTTGACCGGCGCCGATGGCGTCGAGGTCTACGATGTGAGCGGGGCAGCACCCAAACTGGTTCAAACCATCAAGACCGCCAAGGGTGCACACTCCTTCAGGGCGGTCGGTGACAAACGCCATGTGTTTGTCAGTAACCGGGTGGCCAACACCATCAGCAAGATCGACTACCAAAGCATGACCGTGGTGGACAGTCTGCCGGGGCCAAGCGGCCCCGATGATATGGATGTGTCTGCTGACGGACGAACCCTTTTTGTGGCCTCGCGCTGGGCGGGCAAGCTCACGGTGATTGACATCGCGACGCGACAAGTGCTGCGCCAGATCAGGGTTGGCAAGTCTCCCCACGGCGTCTGGACGCTGGACCATGCCGGACGGCAATAGCCGGGGCGGGTAACACAGATGGCCGGGCACAAGCGACAACTGTTAGCTATAGTATTGATAGCTAACTATGCAGCATCTACGTGGGCTAGTGGTCAAAATTCTTGCGATAAGCCCCTCTATTTCACGTTTGACACGGGACACATGGCGGTGGCTGGGCAGATCGCATACATTCTTAATCGCCAGGGGGTTAAGGCGACATTTTTTGCTGCGAACGAACGCACCAAGGTCGGAGAGGGGACATTGGGATCGCATTGGGCTTCGTGGTGGAAATTGCGTGGCACGGAGGGGCACGAATTTGCCACGCACACCTTTGACCATGTCTATTGGCGTGCCGATGTCCCGGGCGCTGCGATGCGGTTTCGGTTTCGGCCGTCTGCCGGCGCCCTGGAGGGACGTGAATTGGTGTGGGACGCCGCAACCTATTGCGCTCAACTCGACCAGGCAAATAGCCGTTTGCAGGAATTGACGGGCAAAAAGCCGTTGCCGCTGTTTCGCGCGCCCGGCGGCAAAACGTCACCCAAGTTACTGGCTGCAGCCAAGTCCTGTGGCTATGCGCATGTGGGTTGGGCTCCGGCCGGATTTCTGGGTGATGAATTGTCCAGCGAGGTGTTCAGCAACGATGCGTTGTTGGCCACGGCGCTGCGCGATATTCGTTCAGGCGACATCCTGATGGCGCACCTGGGCATCTGGTCGCGCAAGGACCCTTGGGCGCCGACGGTGCTGGAGCCGCTGATTGTGGGACTCAAGGCCAAGGGCTTTTGTTTTCAGACCCTGCGTGACCACCCGGCCTACAAAAGCTGGATTGCAACACCCGGCCCGTTGGCCAAATAGCGGATCGACCCCAGACAATGAGCAACTTGGTTGACGGCTTTAGCTTGGCATTTTCGGCAGCGCAAGAGGGCCTTTTTGAAGTCTTGGTACAGCCAACCCTGTTTGCGTTGGGCTTTGCCAATCTGCTGGACGATGGTTTTGACGCGACCGGCTGGCTGCTGGTGGGTCTGATCCAGCTGGCCGTGTTGATGTTGGTGATTGGTCCCCTGCAGCGTTGGCGCCCTGTGGAGCCGGTGACAGACCGCGCAACCGTTCGGGTGGACATGCTGTACACAGTGATTCACCGGCTGGGTCTGTTCCGTCTGGTCCTGTTTTTCAGTGTGTCCCCCGGGTTTGACGCACTGTTTGGCGCGCTGCGCGTGGCCGGTTGGGAAACTTTTCATTTGGACGCTGTGTGGCCGGGGGTAACGGACCAGCCAATGGTCAGTTTGTTGATGTATGTGTTGGCGCTGGATTTTTGCAACTATTGCATACACCGGGGGCAACACCAGTTTGAGTGGTGGTGGAGGCTGCACTCCCTGCACCACGCACAGCGGCAAATGACCATGTGGAGTGACAACCGAAACCATTTGCTGGACGATTTGCTGCGGGACTGTTTGCTGGTGTTTGTCGCCCAATTGATTGGCATTGCGCCGGGCCAGTTTGTTGCCATTGTGGCCCTTACCCAGCTCAGTGAAAGTTTTCAGCACGCCAACCTGCGCCTCTGGTTTGGCCGCGTGGGCGAGCGCCTGTGGGTAAGTCCGCGGTTTCATCGCTTGCACCATGCCGTTGGTATCGGGCACGAGTCTTCCGGCCGACAAACGCTGGGTGGCGCCAATTTTGGTGTGCTGTTGCCGTGGTGGGACATGCTGTTTGGCACCGCTAATTTCGAGCCACGCTTTGACCCTACGGGTGTGCGCGACCAGGTGGAGCAGGGGCGGGACTACGGGCGCGGGTTCTGGAGCCAGCAGTGGCAGGGGCTCAAACGCCTGGCTGGGCGCGCTTAGTCCGCAAGAGCGCAATGGCTTACTGCCGTTCATGCCGGGTGGCGTTATGCTCGACGCATGAACCTGCTTTTTGATTCGTTCTGGCGCGCGGCCGCCTATTGTTTGCGCCCCCGGGTGATGCTGATGTCCGTGCTACCGCTGGTGCTGGTGGTCGCGATGGCGCTGGGGCTCGGCTATTTCTATTGGGACGCCGCTCTAGACCAGGTGCGCCGGGTGCTGGAGTCATCGACCTTTGTCAACAATGGCTGGGCTTGGCTGGACAGCATGGGTCTGGGGCGCATCAAGATCTATCTGGCTCCTTTGATTGTCATTTTTTGTGTCACCCCGGTCATCGTGGTGGTGTCGCTGCTGGTCGTGGCGTTGCTGATGACGCCGTTTCTCGTTCGCTTGGTGGCGCTTCGCCGATTTGCGGATCTGGAGGAGCGCAAGGGTGCATCGTTCCTGCATGGACTATTTTGGTCACTGGGCTCGACCGCCGCGGCGCTGGTGGCGATGGTGTTGTCTATCCCTTTGTGGTTTGTTCCACCGCTGGTGCTGGTCATTCCACCTCTCATTTGGGGCTGGCTGACCTACCGGGTCTTTGCATTTGATGCCTTGGCCCTGCATGCGGACGCGCGCGAGCGCCGCATTGTCTTCAAGCGCCATCGGATGCAGTTGTTGGGCATGGGAGTGCTGGCGGGTTACCTCGGAGCCGCGCCGAGCCTGGTGTGGGCATCCGGCGTGTTCTTCGCGGCGGCGTTTGTCATTCTGGTGCCGCTGGCCATCTGGATTTACACCCTGATCTTTGCCTTCTCGTCATTGTGGTTTACCCACTATTGCCTAACGGCACTGCAAGAACTGCGGCGCGAGGAGGCAGTGGGAACCCCGATGGCGGTGCCCGAGCCGCCGCTCGCGCTCCCGGCGGTACCGGTAGTCCTTACGACATTGGAGTAAATCGTGAACTTCGGCATCATCATCATTGGCGACGAAATATTGTCCGGCAAGCGCCAGGATAAACACCTGGCCAAGGCTATTGAATTGCTGTCTGCACGGGGATTGAAGCTGTCCTATGCGGATTATGTGGGTGACGAGCCCGACCGGATCACCCATGCACTGACGCGCGCTTTCGGCTCTGGTGATGTGGTGTTTTCCTTTGGCGGCATCGGTGCCACCCCGGATGATCACACCCGCCACTGTGCGGCGAGGGCATTGGGCCGCGAGATGGAACTGCATCCACAGGCCAAAGCGCTGATTCTTGAGCGCATGCAGGACATCGCGCGTGAGCAAGCGTTGCCTTACGAGCCCGATCGCGCAGACAACACGCACCGGCTGAATATGGGCGTGTTTCCCAAAGGCGCGCAAATCATCCCTAATCCGTTCAACAAGATTGCAGGCTTTTACTGCTCTGCGGCCAGTGACCCAATCGCTGCGGGGGAGCATGGAGGTATCTATTTCTTGCCTGGATTCCCGGTCATGGCCCACCCTATGATGGCTTGGGTGCTGGACACGCACTTTTCGCACCTGTTTCTTCATGAGGCATGGCTGGAGCGGTCTGTCATCGTATACGGTGCCATGGAGGCCACGCTGACACCTTTGATGGAGGCGATTGAACGCGATCACGCGGTAAAGGTTTTCAGCCTGCCTAGCGTGGACCACCCGGAGTATGGTCGGCACATCGAATTGGGTGTCAAGGGCAGCCCGCAAGCGGCGGCCCCGGCCTATACCGCACTGTTGGAAGGACTTCGAGGCTTCTCTGTCAAATTAGGCCCCGAATTGGTGCGTCAATAATATTGCACAACTTTGGTGCAATCGGTATACGATCAAATTTGGTGCGCGGGTTTCTGATGCTTGACGCTGTGCAACAAAAAAACTCGGCATTCTCAGGGCAAAATAGAGTGCTTGAACAAAATCGCATCCGGATCGGCAGTTGGCACAAAAGCTGCATCGTGGGTGGGGCAAGTTTCTAACAATCGTGCGCATTTTTTTGTAACAGGAGTATTTGATGGCCAAGACCGTCGCAGACGTGATGAAGATGGTGAAAGAGAATGAAGTCAAGTTTGTTGACTTCCGTTTCACTGATACCCGCGGCAAGCAACAGCACACCACGGTGCCTGTGTCGCACTTTGA
>CAIQBN010000667.1 GCA_903870065.1 uncultured beta proteobacterium
CCTACTTGCGGATGCGGTGCTTCTGTTGCACTTTTGGGTTGTGGTGTTCATCGTACTCGGACTCGTTGCTGTCGTTGTGGGTAATTTGCGAGCGTGGCGCTGGGTGAATGGCCTGTTGTTTCGTCTCAGTCATCTTTGCGCCATAGGTACCGTTGTTGTCCAGTCAATGCTGGGAAAACTTTGCCCACTCACAGTGTTGGAGTCGTGGCTACGTGAACAGGCTGGAGAAGCGACCTATAGCGCGAGCTTCGTCGAACACTGGATTCAGCGAGTCCTCTTTTATGAAGCTCCGTTCTGGGTTTTCACCGTTGCATACACGATCTTCGGCCTACTGGTCGTGGTAGCTTGGTGGTACTTTCCGCCACGCAGAAGTACAGCGCGTGGCCCAACGGGGAACTCCTAAATGTACAAGCAGGAATTTGTTGACCAAACGCTTACTGTCTCTGGTGTAAGGGATGCTCGCGCCGGCTACCGTTCCTATAGTGACGCTCAGATCCACCGCGATCACCATCTCGAGACGCCTGGCCATCATGTCCCACCACAATGGACGATCAACACACTCGCTGAGAGTGGCAGAAATGTTGGGACTACAAACAGCACCTCAATCAGCAATCGGCTTACCAACGCGCCAACGCCACGGGTGGCCCGGTAGTGATGTAATACGCCTCGGAATACGAAGACGACTTCCAATAGGAAGCAACCCATGACCGACATAACCACCCCTCCCGCTCTGCCTGACCACCTTTCCACCGATGCACGCAGCCCGCACTTTGTAGCCGCAGTGTTCGAGCATGACATCGGCATACGCTTTAATGAGAAGGAGCGCACGGATGTAACCGAATACTGCATCAGCGAAGGCTGGATCAAGGTGCCAGCAGGAAAGACCCTGGATCGCAAAGGCAATCCGCTGCTACTGAAACTCAAAGGCCGGGTCATGGCCTTTTATCGGTAAACATCACACGCCGAAGGCACCAAGATGGTGAGTGGTGGATAACTGATTCGCCTGCAAGCAGTACCGGATTTCCATAGGCTTGCCCTGTGGGCAGATCAGTTACCCACGAACGTGCTACCCACTCCCCCCCTTTGGCGATCGCACGCTGATAGGCAGGACGGTCATTGATGCGCTGTCTATAGGCCATCATGTGGGTGTACCGGTCCACATTTTTGACACGTGACAGAGCAGCCTCAAGTGCAAAACTCATTTGAAAATCCGCCAGGGTGAGGCGATCCCCGGCAAACCACTTGTGCTTGGCCAGATGATCTTCCATGAACTCCATGGCCGTATCCACGTTAGGGTCGATCAGCCTGACCAATACAGTGTTGCAGATTTTCCTTGCTATTGGCTTGACAAAGAAAGGCATGGGCTGGGTAGGTATGGTCATGAACACCAGTTTCATCACAAGCCAGTTCATCAGTGAACCCTCGGCATAGTGCATCCAGAATCGACACTGCCGAT
Source organism: uncultured beta proteobacterium (assembly GCA_903870065.1). Classification (GTDB taxonomy): domain Bacteria; phylum Pseudomonadota; class Gammaproteobacteria; order Burkholderiales; family Burkholderiaceae_C; genus Allorhodoferax. Next base: position 1,457 of record CAIQBN010000667.1, read on the forward strand.
GTTCCTTGCTCCCTCGTGCAGGCTCAAGATCAGCGAGTTCACCGCCAAGTTCGGCTCCGTACTTCTCGGCGATGTATTCGAGGATCGCTCCAGACTCGGCGACGACGAGTTTGCCATCGGTGATGACGGGCGCCTTGGTCGGTCAGCCCCAGCGCCTCATAAGCCGTTTGCAACTTTTCTGCCGAGGGGTGCGTGATGGATATACCGCTCGAGCTCACCCCCGAACGTGGCAAACTGTTTCTTGGGTGTAGTCGCATGGGGTCTTGGTCATCGTGCTTGCCCCATTGAATCAGTGTGGGAACGGTGCCATTGAAGAGTCGTTGCCCGTCAGTACGCACAGTGATTTGCCACTGCAGCAAGCCCTTGCGGGAGTGGCGACTTGCCGCCACCACCGGTCCACGGTCAATTCCAATAGCGAGCAATGCCTGCCTTGCCGCCTGAATGTCGCTTGTATTGGCAACAAAGTGAACCAGTCTGGGTTCAATGGCGACTGCAGCTTGCAGTGCTGGGTCGTCCATGTCGAACCAACGCGCACTTGAGCCAGAGGGTTTCGCCCCAGGATTAACGGCAATGATCTCCAGATAGGCAAACGGATACGCCGGCGTGGCGATTTTGAACAGGCGGTTGTGGGTTCCAAATTTTTCATGTTCGCCGCCTGGGCCGGGGGTGACGCCCATCTTTTCCTCGCACCACTGCACGCCTTGTTCAAGTGTGTGGGCCACGACTACCAGGTGATCAATTAGTGTTTTCATATTCGGTTCGTCGTGCAATTTCGACCCTTCCTCGCACCAGAACGCTGTTCATCACATGGGAAGTGCATTTGCAGTCCGGTACAACTACATTCTCTTCAACCGGCCGCTGTGGCCTGCATTTGGAGATCAAATTGACAGCTTCCTACACCATCCGTTTCGCCGCCATCACCGTCGCTATCGCCATGACTGCCATCGTTCACGGAACCATGCTGGCTGGCTTTGACAATGTAGCACAGCGTGACTTTGCCCAACAGAGTGCCGCATCCCATGCGCTGGCATTGCAAAAAGTCACGGTCACGGCGCATAAGTCCTGAAAGACTCTCGTCACGCCTGGGGCGTAGCCCAACCCGAGTCCATCCTGACTTTGCCGATGCAATGCAGTTGCAAGCGCCACAAAATATGGCCGGGACTTCGCTTTAAATCGCCCAAGTCGCTTCAGCCAATCTCAGCGCCTTTTTCTTGCAGCAGGGTGCGCAATATTGAACGGAGACATCGCGCCCAGTCTCCAGACCTGCCAAGCCGGTGTCGAAGGTAAATCTCATACTTTGACGCAGGTAGCAGAATGGACCACTAAGTGTCCGAACTTCGGGGCACGGGGTCATTTTGTCTGCCAGTCGTGGAAGTCATGACCAGCCGTTTGCCATCACTGTCCGAGAACTCAAAGCGGACTTAAGGGATGCGGAAACAGCCAATGTACCGTTTTTGGCGGCACTGACGGGCGCATTGCGTCGTTACCCTTCGTTCATCAAGCAAGCCACACTGCACTCAGGGCGCCTCGCACTGCATCCCGCCAGCACCACCATAAACGGTACCTCAGCTATTTCCGCACCCCTAAGGCCACAAGTATGGCAGCACATGAATGATCGTTGTAAGGTCCAAGCCCG
>CAIQBN010000668.1 GCA_903870065.1 uncultured beta proteobacterium
CAGGCCGGTGCCGATATTGTCGGCGTCAACGTCAGCGCACCCGATGACACGCGCGCCCAAGTGGAAGCACTGGGTCGCAAGTTCCTGGACCTGCGCGCCAACCTGTCGGATGCCAGTTGCCTCGAAGGCATTGTCCAACAAGGCCTGACACTCTCGGGCAAGCTCGATATCCTGGTCAACAATGCCGGCATCATTCGCCGCTGTGATGCCATTGACTTCACCGAGAAGGACTGGGACGACGTCATCGACCTGAATCTCAAGACCGTGTTCTTCCTGGCACAGACGGTTGCCAAGCAATTCATTCATCAGGGAACCGGCGGCAAGATCATCAACGTGGCGTCGATGTTGTCGTTTCAGGGTGGTGTGCGGGTGCCGTCGTATACGGCCTCCAAAAGCGCTGTCATGGGCTTGACCCGGGCACTGGCCAACGAGTGGGCGGCGCACGGCGTCAATGTGAATGCGATCGCACCGGGCTATATGGCCACCGACAACACCACGGCACTGCGGGCAGACGCTGCTCGCAATGCGGCCATTCTGGAGCGCATTCCGGCTAACCGCTGGGGCGTGCCTGAGGACTTGGCGGGGCCGGTGGTGTTCCTCGCATCCAAGGCGTCTGACTATGTCAATGGCTACACCATTGCCGTGGACGGCGGCTGGTTGGCGCGCTAGGCTTCCGGCTCTCAAGCGACTGGGTCAGCAGCATGTACGAGAACAAGCGCCTGGGGTTTCTTTTCGTATTGCCCTTCGTGTTGGGTGTATTGCTGTTCAAGCTGTTTCCGTTTGTGATGAACTTTGCATTGAGTTTCACGCAATACGACTTGATCGATCCACCGCAGTATGTTGGCTTGGAAAACTACCGTGAGCTGGCGCTTGCCGACCCGTTGTTTCGGAAGTCGCTGGGCGTCACGCTCCTGTTTGCCGTTCTGGCCGTGCCGCTGCGCGTCGGCTTTGCGCTGTTCATCGCCCACGTGTTGAACTTCCGTTTGCGTGGCATCAACTTCTTTCGCGCCGCTTTCTACTTGCCATCCATTCTGGGTGGTTCCATTGCAGTGGCAGTGCTTTGGCGCTTTATTTTTGCAAAGCACGGGCTGGTCAATCTGCTGATGGTCAACGTGGGTCTGGAACCCATTGCCTGGCTGGCCGACGAACATTACTCCATGTGGACCATCGTGCTGCTGTTCACCTGGCAGTTTGGTTCGGCCATGGTGATTTTTCTTGCGGCGCTGCAAAACGTGCCCGTCTCGCTGTATGAGGCCGCCGAATGTGATGGAGCCAGCAAGCTGCAACAGTTCTGGAGCATTACCGTGCCCCTGATTACGCCGGTAATTTTTTTCAACATGATCATGCAAATGGTGCATGCCTTCCAGGAATTCAACGGCCCCTACATGATTACCGAGGGCGGCCCCCTGAGTTCCACCTATGTGCTGGCGCTGTATATCTATGACCAGAGCTTCCGTTTTTTCAATCTGGGATACGGCGCGGCGCTGTCGTGGGTGCTGTTTGCGCTGGTGGGTACCTTGAGCGCCATCAGCTTCTGGAGCTCCAAGTATTGGGTGTTCTACGCGGGTGAGAAAGAGCAGCGCAAATGAGCACCGCTAACGCGCCCGCGCCCGGCAGCGAGGGCGGCCATCCCTGGGTGCGCTACCTGGCTCTGGTGCTGGTGGCACTGGTCATGCTGTATCCGCTGTTCTGGCTCATCGGTGCGTCGTTCAAGAGCAACGGCGAGATCTTTACCGAGGTCGGTTTCTGGCCGCAGCGCTTTGACTTCAGCGCCTATGCCAAAGGCTGGAAGACCAGTACCGAGTACACGTTCGCAACATACTTTTTGAACAGCTTTCTGATCACGATTCCGCGCATCATCGTCACGGTGATCTCGTGCGTGCTGGTGGCCTACGCTTTTGCACGCTTCGAGTTCTGGGGAAAGAAGCTGCTGTTCTCCATCATGGTGGGCACCATGATGCTGCCGCTGATCGTGCTGCGCCTGCCGCAGTATCTGGTGTTTCGCGAGCTGGGGTGGCTGGATTCTTATTTGCCGCTGATCGTGCCATCGGCGTTTGCCACGGACACCTTCTTTATCTTCATGCTGGTGCAGTTCTTGAAGGGCATTCCACGGGATATGGAAGAGGCCGCGCAGATTGATGGCTGCAATGCGCTACAACTGCTGTGGCACATCATCGTGCCGCTGCTGAAGCCGGCCATCGTCTCGGTGATCGTGTTCCAGTTCATCTGGACCATGAATGACTTCATGGGCCCGTTGATCTACCTGGCATCGGTCGAAAAATATCCGGTGTCTCTGGCATTGAAGATGAGCATTGGGGCGACCGAAGAGGTGGAGTGGGCCAACGTGATCGCCATTTCGGTGGTGGCGCTGATTCCTTCTGTGGCTGTGTTTTTTGCGGCACAGAAGCACTTCATCGAAGGGGCTACTTCTAGTGGCGTCAAGGGGTAGCTGTGGTTTGTACGTCAGCTCAATTTGCTTGCTCCGGCGTGGTCGTTGTGTGCCTTTTGCTTCTTGTCCCCCGCGCTTCGCGCTC
>CAIQBN010000669.1 GCA_903870065.1 uncultured beta proteobacterium
GCGATTTGGGCCAGGAACGGGTTGGCTGTAGCGAACCACAGGGCAATACCGGTACCGATAATGAAAGCCGCGTCAATCAGACCAGCCAACACAAACATCTTGGTCTGCAGCTCACCCATCAATTCAGGCTGGCGAGCAGCTGCTTCAAGGTATTTGCTACCCATGATGCCGATACCGATACAAGCACCCAAAGCGCCCAAACCAATGATCAGACCAGCAGCCAGAGCAGCAAAACTAATAACTTCCATGATTGACTCCTAAATTAACAAAGAAAAAAACAAACTAAACCGAAACCAAACTCAAAAAATCAATGCGCGTCGTGTGATTGGCCGATGTAAACCAGGGTCAACATCATGAACACAAACGCCTGCAGCAAGATAATGATGATGTGGAACACCGCCCACGCCCATCCGGCCACCACGTGCAAAAGCAGTAGCATCAGACTGCCAGGTTCTGCGGAAAAGGCCCATGAGCCACCCAACAAGGCGATCAGCATGAACACCAGCTCACCCGCATACATATTGCCAAACAGTCGCATGCCATGCGAGACCGTCTTGGCCGTAAAGGAGATCAATTGCTCAGCGATGTTGACGACCGCGAGAATGACAAAAAAGATGGGGTTCTTGCTGGTGCCGAATGGCGCGGAAACCAACTCGTGCGCCCAGCCGCCCAGGCCTTTGATCTTCATGTTGTAGAACAGACAGATGAACAACACTGACACCGACAGACCCATGGTGATCGACAGATCGGCGGTAGGCACAACTCGGAGATAGGCGTGACTCGGATCGTGGCCGGCAGCGCCATAGATCCAGGACCAGATCGTGGGCAACAGGTCCAGAGGCAACAAATCCATAGCGTTCAGCAAGAAGATCCACACAAACACCGTCAGGGCCAAAGGCGCAACCATCTTGCGGCTATTAGCATTGTGGACGATGGATTTGGCTTGACCATCCACCATCTCCATCAACATTTCCACTGCGGCCTGGAAGCGGCCCGGCACCCCGGAAGTTGTCTTGCGAGCTGCCTTCCAGAGAAAAAAGGAGCCCAAGAGGCCTAAAGTAATCGAGAAAAACAGGGAATCGAGGTTGAAGACGGAGAAATCAACGATTTCCGTCTGTGGTTTGTTTTGCCAATGGGTTAGGTGGTGAACAATGTATTCACTGGCTGATGGTGCATGCGCTTCTGCGGACATAGTCAAAACTCTTTCAAACTCTCAAATCTGTTTAGGCTTGGGGCGCTTCAAAAGCGCCAACCAATACATCTTCAAAGTCACAAACAGGCCAGCCAACAAGGCCAACCAGCTCAAATCTGCAATCAGGCGCGGCGCCACAGCAATCATTGCAATGCTCACCGCAATCTTGACCGCTTCCCATAAAAAGAAGCCAAAACCTGCCGTGGCCGCATTGATGGACGAAAATCGACTCATCAACCCCCGGGCAAAAAGCGCCGCGGGAATGATCACCGCCAGCGCTCCGTACCCCGCCGACCAAGCCACCGAGGCCTTACCCGAGACTCCCCAGGCAACCAAAGCCACAGCCAAACCCGCTACACACTGCAAACCAACCACCCACCAAGGCGAGAGGGCTGGCTCAGCCAAACGCAGCGCTTGCGCTTCCTGCGAGGTCAACCTCTTGAAATCCAGTTCCTCGGTCTCATCTGCGTCGCAGCCGTGAGCAAGCGCCATTATTGCCATCTCAAATTACAGCCAGGTTACAGTAGGATTGCTTTGTGCATCTGCCACAAAGCCTTCGATTATACGTAGAAACCCGCAGCCTTCGCCGAGGCAGGCACATCTGTTCAATTTGAACCAACACCCCCTGCGGCCTAAGCCTTGCTGTTACCCTCTCGTATCACCATGCCAACCCAACCGCCAACCGCCACTTCCGCCAGCCACCAAGACTCACTGATTGAATACCCCACCTTGTTTCCCATCAAGGTCATGGGCACCAAGGTAGAGGGTCTGGTACAGGCCATAACCCATATCGCGATGCAATTCGATCCGGTGTTTGACGCGTCGACGATCGAGTTACGTGAGAGCAAGGGCGGCAAATACCAGGGCATCACGATCACCGTCATGGCCACCAGCCGGGCACAACTCGATGAGCTGTATCGCACGCTCTCGACCCACCCGATGGTCAAAGTCGTCCTGTAACGCGAACCGGCCTAGCCGCCCAAATCCATGATCATCCGCAATCTGGGCCGCGTGGACTACCTTCCAACCTATGCGGCGATGCAAGAATTTACTAGTCAAAGGGGCTTGCAGCCCTCTTTGGAACAGCCTGACGAGCTATGGATTTGTGAGCATCCTCCAGTCTTTACACAAGGGCTGGCTGGCAAGGCTGAGCACATTGTGTTGCCCGGTTTGATTCCGGTCGTGCAGACCAACCGCGGTGGTCAAGTGACTTTTCATGGACCCGGACAGGTCGTGGCTTACCCATTGATCAACCTTAAACTTGCCGGCTACTTCGTCAAGGAATACGTATACCGGATTGAGGAGGCCGTGATTCGTACCCTGTTGTACTTTGGGGTAACCGGCCACCGCGTGGCGGGAGCACCGGGGATTTATGTGCGACTCAACGACCCTAACGGGCATGCCCCGCTGGAGCAGCGACCGACCAAGCAGGTTGGGGCTTCGGAAGAAGGCGGAACAGTCACCGCGCCCTTAACACCACGCTTCACCGGACTGGGCAAGATTGCTGCGTTGGGCATCAAGGTCAGCCGCAATTGCACTTACCACGGGGTCTCGCTGAATGTTGCAATGGACCTGGAGCCCTACTCGCGCATCAACCCGTGTGGTTATTCCGGTCTGCAAACGGTGGATCTTTCTACAATCGGTGTCGCCGTCGGATGGGCTGAAGCCGCCGACATTCTGAGCCAAAAGCTCACAACCTATCTGGCGCCGTGACGCCACCCCGGCTTAGCATTAACCCATGAACAACGCATCCGACAGACCCGGCTCAACCGCCCCCGAAACCACCGCCAGCGTCACTGTCCGTGAGGCGCAGAGCCAGGAAAATTACGACCCCACGGCAAAACAGAAGGCCGCCGCTAAACTCTCACGCATACCGGTCAAAGTTGTGCAGGGAGAAGTATTGAAGAAGCCCGACTGGATTCGGGTCAAGGCCGGTTCGCCCACAACGCGCTTTTACGAAATCAAGGACGTGCTTCGCAAAAACAAACTCGTGACGGTCTGCGAGGAAGCAAGTTGCCCCAATATAGGAGAGTGTTTTGGTCACGGAACGGCCACGTTCATGATCATGGGTGACAAATGCACCCGGCGCTGCCCGTTTTGTGATGTCGGTCATGGCCGCCCAGACCCACTGGATGCAAACGAGCCTCTTAAACTGGCGCAAACCATTGCCGACCTCAAACTCAAGTACGTGGTGATCACCAGTGTGGACCGGGATGATTTGCGTGACGGTGGCGCCCAGCACTTTGCCGATTGCATCACCCGAATCCGTGAACTCGCGCCGGGCACCCAGATCGAGGTTCTGGTGCCCGATTTCCGCGGCCGGGACGACAAGGCCCTAGCCATCTTGCATGCCGCACCGCCCGATGTGATGAACCACAATCTGGAAACTGCGCCGCGCCTGTACAAGGAAGCCCGTCCCGGGTCCGATTACCAATTTAGTCTGAATCTGCTCAAGAAGTTCAAGGCGCTGCATCCAGGCGTCCCGACCAAGAGTGGCATCATGGTCGGCCTGGGTGAAACCGACGAAGAGGTGCTCCAGGTCATGCAGGATATGCGCGACCACGGCATCGACATGCTCACAATCGGACAGTATCTGGCCCCGTCGACTTCGCATCTGACCGTGAAGCGGTATGTGCATCCCGACACATTCAAAATGTTCGAGACCTCGGCCTATGCGATGGGTTTCAAGCACGCCGCAGTGGGTGCCATGGTGCGCTCAAGCTACCATGCGGACCAGCAGGCAGGGCACGCATTGTCGAACGCTGCCCAACCAACCACTGCAGCCGACAGCCGATCCGTGTAATCAGAGTTGTGCTATTATTTCAATAGCGTTAGGTGTAGTATTTACGAGGGCTAACTGCACTTTTCATGCATAACAATTCCGCTGGCAGCGGTTTGTGGTTCAACCCCAATTCGATGCAAGATCTGGCATCGGACGTCACCTTCTCGCGCGGACGCATGCTTTACACGGCGCAAAAGGTGCTGGACTTGCGCATCTCACCGGCCGACGGCTATTGGCTTCTATCTGGCGAGGTTCAGGGCAGCCAGCGCCAGCCGTACGAGCTATCCATCGAAATCACATTCACAACAACCGGCGAGATCGACACCTGGGATGCGGATTGCACCTGCCCGGTAGGCTACAACTGCAAACATGGAGTGGCCTTGACCCTGAAGGCCGCCTACCAGGGACGGCGCATGTTGGGCAGTGAAGCCGCCCTTGGTGCGGTGCGCCCCACGTCCTACAGCCCACCAACACCAGAACAAATTGAGGCAGCAAAACAAGCTGCAAAAGCACGTGCTGAGTCCGCGGCTCGCCTGGAGGCCGA
>CAIQBN010000670.1 GCA_903870065.1 uncultured beta proteobacterium
CCGCGACATCGAAATCGGTTCGAAGCTGAGCTGAAAGCGGCTGCGCTGGCAGCTCAACGCGATGCGAGCGACGTCCATGGCGAGTCTGCCCCGACTTGCCGATCTGCGCAGTACTCCCAGTGGCGTCACGCTTACCAAGGCAACTTCCTGCGCTCTCTATACAGAGTCGTAGGCAAATCATTTAAACGAGGCAATTTATGAAAGACGAACTCATCGAGCTCCTGGAGCTCTTGGTTGACATCGCCCTGTCATCGGGGCAACAAATATCACATGAAACGGAACCCTTATGCCAGTCGCCGCAATTTACGCAAGGTACTCAACTGACGAACAGCGACCCACATCCATTGAAGACCAAGTGCGACGCTGCCGTGAAACTGCGGCCAGGGAAGGCCTTGTAGTCGAAGATAAATGGGTGTTCTCCGATAGCGCAATTTCGGGAACGGCAAAGGGTCGTACAAAGCGCGTTGCTTATCAACGCTTAATGGATGCAATCGAAGCCCGACTCATCGACGTAGTGTTTTTTGACGATGTATCACGGGCCTCGCGTGATATGCAAGAAGGCGGCAAAATCATGGCGCTTGTAAAGTCTATCGGCTTGCGCGTCGTCACGAGCGACGGAATCGATTCCCGCCATTCTGATTGGTGGATGCTGTGGTCGCTAAAACTCATGACAGCAGTGCAGCAAGTAGAAGGCACCGCGACACAAGTCATCCGTGGCATGCTCGGGCAGCTGGAGAGGGGTTACCAGATTGCGCAACCTCCCTTTGGTTACACGGGCATTCAACTCAAGGCAGACAGTGGTAAGCCACTGGGCACGCGCTGGCTCATCGACGAAAAGCAAGCCGAGCTGCTGCGCAAAATGTACGAATGGCGCCTGTCTGGCAAATCCGCCGCAAAAATTGCGCACGACCTGAACGTTGCAAAGATTCTTCCACCCGGTTATCGCAAGTGCAAGGGTGTGCCGTATTGGAGGCCGGGAACAGTGCACCGGGTCCTGGGAAATCCAATTTACAAAGGCATTTTCGTATGGAACGGTTCCATTTTTACCAAGTTCAGAGCGAAGAAGAAGCGCAAGGAAGTGGTGACGATTGAATTCGAGCGTCCCGCGTTGCGGCTGGTTTCAGACGAAGTCTGGGCTGCCTGCAACCCAGGGACAGGCAAGGCGGTCATTCGCGGGGGAGGGCGTCATGCACTTTCAGGCGTGATGACTTGCGGTTACTGTAATGCATCGCTTTCTATCAACGTCGTCAAGAGACCCAAGGGTCTGTTTTCCTATACGGTGCGCTGCCCGCAGTGTGAACAGGCCAAAAGGGTAGGGGGCCCCAGCAACTTTATTGGCTACTCCTCCCTCACGGCCGCAAAGATGGCTCTTGAGTGGTGCCTTCTTCGGGTATTTGGGGGCGAAGTACTGGCCGAGTTTCATGCGCGGCTTCAAGCCCGCTTGACAGCAGGGCCCGCTAAAGAAGAATTTGACCTGAAACGAATAGCGTTTATCGGACGCCGCAAAGATGTTTGCCGATGGCACGACAGTTGGCCGGCGTCAGATAAACC
>CAIQBN010000671.1 GCA_903870065.1 uncultured beta proteobacterium
GCGGCCTCCAGCGTGGTGCCGATGCGCGCCCGAATCAGCGCGTCCAGTGCAGAGTATTTGACGAAGTGCTGCCTCGTGGTCAGCTCTTCTAACCAGAAATCGAGAATGTCTTTGTGTGTCATGGGTGAATTATGCCTCTAGACCGCATGGAATGTGCGCAAGCAGCTAGCAAAAGCGTAGCAATATCGACTCTGAAGCATTCATGCCTGCCACACCCCAAACCCCGCCGAGCGCAGATCGATGCCGATTTCGATCTCCCTGTCGACAGCATCTTTGTAGCCCATGGGGTTGAAGGCCTCGTACAGGTCGGGCAACAAGCGCAGGCCGTATTTCTGCGCATAGGCGTTGGCCTGGATGCCGGCCTTGTGCTTGTCAAAGCGCACGTCCGGGTCCAGCCCGGTCATGCCCACGTAAACACAGGGCTTGCCGTCGATGTAGTTGGGGTTGCATTTGCGAAAGCGCGGCTCAAAGAGCACGTCTTTGGAGAGTTCGATGACGTAGACGTGGTGGTGCTTGCGGCGGGGCATGGAAAGGCAGCGACTAAACGGGTCGCAGGTCAGCGTGGCTTGCCAATAGCCGCGCACTCACGTCTGCAGCATCAGGCTGCGAGAAAACCATGTTGTGCTGGTTCGTCAACGGCCCCCCACCGGGTTCCACGGCACCGGCTGTGTCGTAGCCAACGGCCTTGAACTTCCAAACCATACCCACCCGCTTGAGGTTGCCTGCGTGCGTGCCGTCTGCAAGGTGCACGCTGTGCACATTGGCGTTGACGGGCTGTACGGTGAGTGGGCCAGACAAAGGAACGGCAGGAGTGATTGCAGCAGTTGCAGTGGAAGGCAGTGAAAGTTGTGTGTCCATAGGTGCTAAATCGGCCGCTAGCCCTCGTGGAAAATGCGCAAGCAGCTACCAAAAAAGTAGCAAACTAGACTTGAAGCGCCAACGCGTTGCGCATTTCGTAGGCGAAACCCCAAGGCACGGCACCGTGTTGCGCGGCAAAGTCGGGGTGGTTCTTGGCAATGTTGTTACAAGCCTCACCAATGACCTCCAGATTCCGGATGACGGCATCGCAGGTCTTGCGGTCAGCCATGAATCCGGGCAGGTTCATACCCGTGGTGTATTCCTGTATGTTGCCAATGGCTTCCAGGATGTGCTGCAGGTAGTCCACCACCCGCAGCGGGTGCACTCGGCTCATACGGCCAAGGCCTCCCGCAATACCTGATCACGAAAGCTGGCGGGCAGGCTGTTCGGGGTGAGCACATCCACATCCATGCCCAGAAGCTGCTTCAATTCAAACCGGATGGCACCAATGTCCATCAGCGTGGTTTGCGCAGTGGGCTCTACCAGTAGGTCCAGATCGCTGTCCGCAGTGTCGTCGCCATGCAGAGCCGAACCAAACACCCGCACGCCGCTGACGCGGTGGCGCAGCGCAATCTCGCGGATTTGCGTGCGGTGCAGAGAGAGGGCTTCGGAGGGGCGCATAGTCTGAAGTTTAACTGTCCCAGGTGGCTGTGTGTCAAATCAGCCCATAGCCCCCGTGGAATGTGCTAATACAGCTACCAAATCAGTAGCAACCGCAAGACTGTGCCCGGTAGAGAGAACTGGCCCAACACGAGTTTCAAAGTCGGTGGGTCGAATACATTCGGCCCACAAACTGCAACGCGGGGCGCTTTTCCCAATCTTTCATTGCCTTGAGCACGGTGCTTGGAAAAAAGGCTTTTGCCGTAATGGGATGCTCTTTGGGGGCTGCAAGTGGCCCCAACAATGCGGCAGCCGTGAGATCGGCGCGGGTCCACTGGTTTCCGTGCAAATAAGGCCGCCCGTCTGCCAGAAGACGATCGAGCCAATCCAGCTCGGCTTCGACCAACGCGCGCGATTGCAGACCTTGCTCAATCCCCAGATCCATGCCTTTGATCATGAGCGGCACGATGCGCGACCAGCCCAGCGTCACTGCGGCCCGCTGAAGAATTGGCAGCCCATCGGAAAAGATGGGGCGCACGGAGGCTGGTGCGTTGATGAGGGCATCGGAGTAGTAGAAGCGCCGAACATGAACACCCACAATGTCATCAAGCCGCTTCTCTATCGAAAGCACTGCTTCTGGGTCTGCGCCCGACAAACTTGGCCGCTTGCCAGCGTTGTGAACCTCGCACCAATCAATGATGGCCGAGGACCCTGCAATCACTCCGCCGTCCGTTTGAAGGAACGGGACTGATCCGCGTTTTGCCCCCAGCTTTTTTGCAATAACGCGGTGCGCACCCGGCATGACGTGACGAACCTCGTGTCCAATGCCGAAGTAGTCCAGCGCCCAGCGGGCCTTTTCGCAGTAGTGCGAAATGTTGAATACGTAGAGGACAGGCGCATTCATAAGCGGGTGCGGGTGGTTTCGTCCTGAAGAATGGTCAATAGCATCGGAAGCTGAATCGAGGCGTGAACGGCAAAGCGCTTGTCGCAGGTTTTATGGGCATTCTTTGCTTATTTCCCCCAACTATCCTTCAACCCCACTGCCAAGTTAAACACCGGCTTGCTGCCTTGCACGTGATCCACCCGATCCGCCACAAAGTACCCATGCCGCTCAAACTGAAACTTCTGGTCCGGCAGCGCATTCGCCAATGACGGTTCCACAATCGCGGTCACCACTTTCAGGCTGTTCGGGTTCAGGCTCTCGATAAAGTCTTTGCCGCCCGCATCGGGGTGCGGGTCCAAAAACAGGCGGTCGTACATGCGCACTTCGGCGTTCACGCCGTTGGCCACGGCCACCCAGGTGATGGCGGCTTTCACCTTCACGGCGTCACTGCCGGGGGTGCCGCTCTTGGTGTCGGGAACCACGGTGGCCAGCACGTCAGTGATGACGCCGTCAATGTCCTTGATGCAGCCGGTGCACTCGATCACGTAGCCGCCTTTCAGGCGCACCTTGTTGCCGGGAAACAGGCGCTTGTAGCCTTTTGGGGGCACTTCTTCAAAATCTTCGCGCTCGATCCACACCTCTTTGCCGATGGTGAAGTGGCGTGCCGGTGGTGGCTCCACGCCTTCGGGCGGGTGGGGCAGGGCGGGCTGGGAGCAGGGTTCCAGGTGGCCGGCACCCATCACATCGTCCCAGTTGGTCATGATGAGTTTGACCGGATTCAGCACGGCCATGCCGCGGAGGGCCTTGGTTTCCAGGTCGTCGCGCAGGCAGCCCTCGAGCACAGAGTAATCGGTCCAGCCGCCGGCCTTGCTGGTGCCTGTGCGTTCGTGCATCAGGTGCAGGCTCTCAGGCGTATAGCCGCGCCGACGCAGGCCCACGATGGTGGGCATGCGCGGGTCATCCCAGCCCGACACGCGCTTGTCCACCACCAACTGCAGCAGCTTGCGCTTGGACATGACCGTGTAACCCAGCGCCAAGCGGGCAAATTCGTATTGGCGCGGCCGCGGATTCCACGGGCCGGTGTGGTCCAGGAACCAGTCGTACAACTCGCGGTTGGTCTCAAATTCCAGCGTGCAGATGGAGTGGGTGATGCCCTCAATCGCGTCTTCCAGCGGGTGGGCGTAGTCGTACATCGGATAGATGCACCACTCGTCGCCGGTGCGGTGGTGGTGAGCGTGGCGGATCCGGTAGATCAACGGGTCGCGCATGAGCACATTGGCATGGCCCATATCGATGCGCGCGCGCAAGACGCACGTCCCGTCGGCAAATTCCCCAGCCTTCATGCGGCGAAACAGCTCCAGGCTCTCTTCGATCGGCCGATCGCGATAAGGGCTGGCCACGCCAGGAGTGGTGAAGTCGCCGCGGTTCTTGCGGATTTCCTCGACCGTCTGGCCGTCGACATACGCCTTGCCGTCCGTCACGAGCCGTTCAGCCAGCGCGTACATCTGGCCAAAATAGTTGCTCGCGTAGCGCACCTCGCCGTCCCAATTGCCGCCGAGCCAGGCCACATCGTGCTGAATCGATTCGACATAGTCGGTGTCTTCGGTCACGGGATTGGTGTCGTCCAGGCGCAAGTGGCAGACGCCGCCGTACTGCTGGGCCAGGCCAAAATTCAGGGCGATCGATTTAGCGTGGCCGATATGCAGATAGCCGTTGGGCTCGGGCGGAAAGCGCGTCACCACTTTGGTGTGGCGGCCGGCAGCCAGATCGGCGTCGACGATATCGGTGAGAAAATTGGAGCGGCGGGCAGCGGGGCGGTCGGACATCAGGCGACTCTGTGCCCAAGGGTTGGGCGGCGAATCCCGCAGCATAGCGCAGATCGCCCGCGGGTGTCAGCGCCCCTGAAAGTGCGGCGGTCGCTTCTCCAGCAGGGCCGCCACGCCTTCACGACAATCTTCGGTGGCCAAGGTCGCCGCTTGCTCAAATGCCTCGCGCCGCGCCGCTTGCCGCGGATTCCACCCCAGGTTGGCGTACACGGCCTGCTTGATGAGGCGCACGGCAATCGGCGCCGCCTGAGCGATTTCGTCTGCCAGGGCCAGGGCTTTGGGCAGCACCTCGTCGGCCTCTGTGGCGTAATTGAACAGCCCCCAGTCCGCGCCGGTCGCTCCGCTGACCAGTTTGCCGCTCAGCAGCATCTCGAGCGCTCTGGGCACGCCGATGAGTCGCGGCAAAACGTCGCTGATGCCCATGCCGGAATGCAGGCCGACGCGCGCAAAATTGGCCCCGTAGCGCGAGCCTTTGTGGGCGACCCGCAGATCGCAAGTCAGGGCCAGGCCAAAGCCGCCGCCGACCGCATGGCCCTGCAGCGCGCCGATCACCGGGACTTCAAGCTCCAGCACGCTCAAGAAGGGCCCGTACATCGCAAAGGATTTCTCGCCCGACACCCGCCCGTCGCGATCGCGCTGCAGCACGCTGCGAAAATCAGCGCCGGCGGAGAAGCAACTGCCCTTGCCGGTGATCACCGCGCAGCGAATGCCCTCCAGCTGGCGCACCTGCTGGATCGTCGCGGCAAACCCGTCCAAGAGCTCGGGCGTCATGCTGTTGCGGTTGTCCGCTCGGTTCAGGGTCACGATCGCCACAGCGCCGCGTTGTTCAAGCAGAACAGGCGCTTGGCTGGTATCGGCAGAGGGGGCGTGGTTCATCGGCTCGGTCCTGCGTCGGGTTCGGGGCTTTCCGGCGGCTCGCGCGGCTCGTCGGCGTACAGGATCTTAGCGCCCTCTTCAAGCTCGCGCACCCTGCCGTAGCGCTGCTGGGCGGGGTCGAGAATCCACTCGTCGCCCTGGGCGTCGTCATAGCGCACCCACGCGTGGCTGAACCAGCCCGGCACATGCTTTCGCTCAAGCGATACCCGCCCTCCGAGCCACCCGCCGTCGACCAGCCGCTCCAGCAGGGCGCCGACCATGCACACCTGGTGGCGACACACCCCGCCGCGCTCATGCAGAAACACATCCAGGTCGATGGGTTGATCGGGCTGAAGCAGGCCGCGGCTATCCAACCGCCGCACCACCTCTTCATCATAAGGCATATACCCGCGCACCAGCTCGCCGACCCGCAGAGCCAGATGCTCGATCAAGTCCAGGCGCACGTCGCTGTCCCTGTGGCCATCGCGCAGGCTCTGCAGCCAGGTGTCATAGAGACTGCGCAGAGCGCTTCCCGGCCGGCGCATGTCGACGACAATGGCCTCGCGCGGTTTGCGCCCCAGGTAAATGCCGCCGTCGATGCGCGTCCCGGCGCCGATAATGCGCCAGCCGTGGAACCAGCCAAACGGCGCGTCGCTGGCGCTGCCCGGCTCAAGTTGGCCTGCCGCGCTAAGGCGCTGTAGCAAAATCGCGGTGTTGCCGCCGCGGGCCTGGTCCAGGCTGCGGGTCTTGCAGTGGCCGGTGCCGTCCGCTTGATCGGCGCTGGGCAGGTTGCGGGTCGCGTCGGGGTCCTCGAGCTCGTCGCTTCGCCGCGGCTCAAACGCACCGCTGCCGGCCCACTGGCGCAAACGCTCCACGCGGCCTGGTTGGGCAAGGCGCGGCACCGGTGTGATGAGCGGTTCGAGGTCGGTCATGCCTACAGATTGCCAGAAGCGCGGTCCCGGCGTCCAACTCCGGCGGCGCGAACCTGAAAATGCCCAGGGGGCCTGGGCGATCCTGTCCGTTGGCCCTTTGCTTGCGGCGGTGAATCGGCTTCCGCGGTCTTCAGCACTGCCGCGGCGGACCGACCCGCCAATTGGTTTCTAGCCCCGCGGTTGCCCGGGGTGTTGACGGATGGGTTGCAGCTTGCCAGCATCCCAGCGGCGCATCAGGCCCGCGCCCGGCGGCCCAGCGATTGCGTCGCCCTCCAGTCGAGGAATTCGCCATGTCCAACCCCAGCCCCAAGTTCTGCCCCGCGTGCGGTCACAAGTTGCTGCCCGGCGCCAAATTCTGCCCAGAATGCGGAGAAAAGCTCGATGTCGCTGCCGCGGCGCCCGCTGCCGTGAGCCCCGCAAAAGACACCGCGCCCGCCGCCAAAGCAGAGCCCGCGCCTAAGGCGGAGCCCGCCGTTACAGCAGCGCCGGCGGCAAAATCCCCAGCGCCCGCGGCCAAAACCGAGCCAGCGCCGGCCAAGAAGGACCCCATGAAGGCCCTGCTTGGGGGCGGCGACGACCACGACCACGACGACGATCACGACGACGGTCGCTTGCACAAGCCCGCCGCCGCCTCGGACGACGATGCGGTCATGCCCAAGCGCCGCAAAGGCATCCCCAC
>CAIQBN010000672.1 GCA_903870065.1 uncultured beta proteobacterium
CATGGTGACCGTGCAGGTGGCAACGCTGCCGCTACAGGCACCGCCCCAGGCCAGCAAATTCGAAGCCGGTGTGGCGGTGAGCGTTACCGCAGACCCACGGCCCACCTTGCCGCTGCAGAAGCCGCCGCAGTTGATGGTGCCACCGCTAATGGTGCCCGTGCCGGTTTTTGCGACTGACAGCTCTAGCGTATCTAAAGTATCGAAGGAGGTAAACGACTGTCCGGCCCGCACGAGACGGACGTGATTGTCGAAGTTTTTATCCTCGCTGCTCGCGTTGCCATACCTAAAAAACACAAGCCATGCGTAACTCGAATTTCTGGCATTGGCCGAGGCCGACCAGAAATTCCAATCAGGAGTGTTGGGAAAAACACTGCTATTGATCGAAGGCGAACCGCACTTGTCTTCCACAATCGATTCCAGCTCTTTTAAATTGGGTAAGCGCCAGTCGCCAAACCCGGCCGTGCTGTCACCCACCGCTGATTTGAGTGCGTTGGCCCACGTTGCGCTGCTGGCGCTGCCATTGCAGGTGCTACCGCTCCAGGTTTGCCCCTCGGCGCAGCGCTTCCACATCAAGCCGGTGCGGCTGTGGGTTACCGTGGCATTGCCGTTGTCAACAAAATCTGCTATTGGCGTGGACTCAGGGATGCTGGCGCTGCAGGCATACACTGCCTGTACCGCGCAACTTAAACCGATCAGGATGGCCAGTTGGACAATGCGTTGAAATAGCTTCATGGTTGTGTTCACAATTGAATGGGGCTCCACTATTGGTCGGTGTCGGCGTCGTTTAGTCGCTTTCTGGTCGGCAGGTGCCCAATGCAGTACCCATTGCAGTCGCCGCAGGGCGCGCTAAGTGAGTCCGCCTTTGGGCCACCCTTGCTGGTCGACATAGACCCATGCAAGGCCGGCCTACGATAGCGCACCAAGCGCCACGACAGCCCAGCCTCTCGATCTCGACCAGCAAGCGATTGGCATTGCGTCAAATCGGCAACTTGGCCTGCCTTCCACCGGTCGTGCGCGTGGTTCACGGACAGAAAATTAAGAATTACTGTCCGGCCCGCACGAGCCGAACCTGAAAGGCGCTGCTCTTACTGCTGCCGTTCGCATAACCTAAGTCGAAAACCACATCCCAGGCGTAACTCGAATCGGTGGCACCAGGCGAGCCCGACCAGAAACTCGACGCCAATGTGTTTGGAAAATAGGTAGGGTCAATGGCCGGGCTGTATCGACCGAGATCAGCGATAGAATAAAGCTCTTTTTTGCTGGGCATGCGCCAGTCGGCGGAGCCACACAAGCCCGCAGCATTCACATCTGAGACAAACTTCTCGGTGTCGCATCGGCCAGTGACAAAGCAGCTGCCACCGGCTACGGTGCCCTCTGGGCCTCCATTGGTGGCGGCGTTGCTACTGTACCAAGTATAGGTGTGGCTTTGGCTGCGAAGGTCAATATTGGTTTTGACTTCCCAAACCAGACCGGTCACGTTATCGCGGGTGCAGGCCCAGTCTTTGGCGCCGGTACCCAGCGCAGCGGTTTCAGGCAAGTCGGTGCCGTCGTTGGCAATCTTCGTGAAGTCAAAACCCTTGGCGCCACCGCCAACTTTTGGCATGCCCGCCAAAGCAGCACCGTCGCGTCCATAACGGCAATCCTGGCGCGGGTGGCTGCCGGTGTCTGCCGCCACGCCTGTGGTGACCTTCCCGTTGTCGTCCCAGCATTCGGCGATGCCGGTGTCGTTGAGCAAGCCGGTTGGACCAGCCGCCAGTGCACCTTCAGAGTTCGCCATTGCCAATAGCGTAGCGCAGCATGCGGACAACAGTTGAGGATGTATTTTCACTTCAATTCCTCTGCCTTTTCGAACACGGGAAATGTTAGCAGACGGCCATGCGCTGCCACTTGCTTCGCCCGCTCAGGAGCCAGTCAGTTGACCCCATCATCGGCTTTGAAACTTTGATCAAAACATTTTTCTAAAAAATTTTTGAAGAGGACCTTCTGTTTCAGTGTAGATCACACTATTGCTATCGATTTTATAGCACTAATTTTTTTGATCTCATGGTGAGCGACATACCTAGCTATACACCCCGTGTCCAATCTCTCTGTCCCACCCCCGGGTCCGCAATAGGCCGCCATAGCGACTGCGTATAGAAAACATATCGGCGCCATAGACATCACCACTCTATCGGCCCGACATGCAACACCCTATCGTCACCCAGGCGCTCAAACTGTTAGCCTGCGAAATGCGCGAAACCGACGTGCTGGCCGCTCCCGATGCGGTCAAAGACTATCTGCGGCTCAGGCTTGCAAACCGGCCCCACGAAGTGTTCGCCGTGGTGTTTCTGGACGCGCAGAACCGCGTCATTGCCACCGAGGAGATGTTCAGGGGCACCCTGACACAAACCAGCGTTTACCCGCGTGAGGTCGTCATTGAAGCCCTCGCCAAGAACGCGGCAGCCGTCATCCTGTGCCACAACCACCCGAGCGGCAGCACGACGCCATCCAGGGCCGATGAAGCCCTTACTTCGACGCTGAGAAAAACGTTGGCACTGGTCGATGTGCGCGTGCTGGATCACTTGATCGTGACACCGGGAGAAGTCTTCAGCTTCGCAGAGCACGGCCTGATGTAATTTCGGGTGAAGTTGTCAGCATGGCCGGGATCGCATCCCGGCCTTTTTTGCTTTTGTGTCTGCCGTGTACCCACTGGGATGGCATCATCCAGCGATGAAATCCCTCATTATGCTGGCCTTGCTGGGCGCACGAACCTCCCAGGCGGGGACCATTGAAGGCCGCGTGGTGAACGTTGCTGATGGAGACACCATCACTGTGCTGGATACCAACCGTTTGCAACACAAGATCAGGCTGGGGGGTATCGATGCACCAGAGAAGAAACAATCTTTTGGCAGCCGGTCCAAGCAAAGCCTGAGCGAATTGGTTTTTTCCAAGGTGGTGAAAGTCGAGACGGGCAAAACGGACCGCTACGTGCGGGAAGTCGGCAAGGTGATAGTGGATGGAATCGATGCGAACCTTGAGCAGATGCAGCGGGGCGTAGCGTGGCATTACAAGGCGTATCAACGTGAACAATCAGCCAGTGACCGCCAACTGTATGGGGAAGCAGAGATTGCGGCGCGAGCCGCTGGGCGTGGACTATGGCGCGATGTTGCTCCGATTCCGCCGTGGGAATTTAGGCACAAGGAAAATCGGTAGCGAATATACAACAGGCAATGATTGCAGTTGCAACGCACCGTCAGGGTAAGCCATTCCAGCAATCTCACTATAGGCACGGGATAGGCACCAGAAGCAAAATCGGAACCACAAAGAAGAAAGGACTTAGCCCCTTTCGAAGCTAAGTCCTTGATTCATATGGTCGGTGTGAAAGGATTCGAACCTTCGACCCCTTGCACCCCATGC
>CAIQBN010000673.1 GCA_903870065.1 uncultured beta proteobacterium
CGGTGCTCTGCGGGCAGGCTTGCGCGCATTTCATATGCGGCGGGCATGCCACCGATCCCGGCGCCCATGATGACGATATGTGCCATGCATTTCCCCCCTTTTGTTGTGCCAGAAAATTGCTTAGAAGTGCCGCGTGTACATCAGCTGCATATTGGTTTGGCTGTGGGAAATGCCAACACCCATGCCGTTTGTCACATTCGTCGATGGGGCGACCGTCAACGCGGCGTTGATCGCGCCCTGCGCGGATGTTCGGTACTCAAGTCCAAATGTCACGTGGTTCTTGACGGTTGCAGGGAACAGGGGGTTCACGGTGGTATCGGGAATGGGGTTGTCCGCCAGGTTCAAACCGGCGCGAACAGTGAGCTGCTCGTTGGCCTTGTACGCAAGGCCAAGGTTTAGCACGGTCTGGTCTTTCCAGTTTTGTGGCAACTCAAAGCTGACCGAGCCACCCATCCCGGCGCTGTCGAAACGCATCTTGAATCCTTTCATGACCTCGGCCCAACCAATGGATTTGAGGTCCGCTGCGACCATCAGATTGGGTTGAACCTGCCAGCTTGCTCCAACTGCCAACACCGAAGGCATCTGAAAGTTAATGATTGTGATGCGCCCGGTGTCCATGAAGGTCACGCCGCTTGCAGCACCCGGGTTGGCGGTCATGCTGGCGGAGCCGTTACCGGTCTTCATGTCATCGAGCATTGACTTGAAGCGATACGATCCACCCAACGTCAGGTCCTTGTTGACTTTGACAGTTCCGCCAAACTTTGCGCCGTAACCGGTTGCTTTTGCGGCACCGGTGAACTTATCGTTATCGGTAAAGTTGATGCGGGCCCAGGTTGCGGTATTTAGTGCGCCGGCGGCGACAGCGCCGCCCAGGCCACCGGTGCCGCCCGTGACCATGCTGCCTAATTGCATAGGGGATGCTGCCATCAGCATGTCCAGTCCGGACCACATGTAATCCAATGTGGCACCCAACGTAACCGTTGGACTGACCTGGTAGGCGATCGGAATGATCAGGTTGCCCACGCTGAGTTCGGAGCGAACGTCACCACCCGACCCGGCGGCCAAAAAAGTGTTGGAGCCGTATTCGGTGCCCATGCCGCCTTGGGCAAACATGCCAACTCCGTAAGTCAAAGCGCCAGAGCGGGTGACGTATCCGACCGCTGGCATGGCGTATGACGTGCCGCCGGAAGGTGCGTCTGGCATTCCAGGCATACTGCTTGTCACCTTGGGACCTAAAAAGCCGATGGCAATGTCCAGTCGTGGCTGCGCCGACCCCAATGCCAGGGTTGCGGGGTTTTGCGCCATGGCAGCCGTTCCGTGGTCGAACGCCTGTGAGGCACCGCCCATTGCGGTGGAAATAGGACCGTAGCCTTCCATCAACATGCCGTTGGTAGCGTGCGCCGATCCGGCAACAAGCAGGGCACAAATGGGCGTCAGTGTGAATTTTTTCATTGAATTGGTCATAGTTGCCTCTAATGGGTCGGGGAGTGAAGAATGGGATTGAGTGTGGAAATTAATTTCGGCTGAAGTCGACTACCAAAAGGCCATGAGTCGCCCTTTGACAACCTTGGATTTGATGCGCTTGAGTGGGCTGTTGCCTTTCTTGATGCAATCGCCGCTTTTGGCGTCAAACGCCCAACCGTGCTTGGGGCAGGTCAGGGTGGTGCCCTGCAGTGCCAATTCGGGAATATCCGTGCTTTGATGGGGGCATCGACTGTCAAACACCGAAATGGTCTGCTTCTCCCGGTAGATGAACAACCCAGCGCCATCACATTCGGTGCGCTGCACGGCCCCGTCAGCCACCGCTGCACTCGCCATCACGTCATGCCAGCGGGGCACTGGCACTTGCACTTGCTGCGCTGTTTGCGGCGCCACCTGTGGTGGAATGCTGACGTCGGCAAATTCGGGTAGTTGCATTTCAAGGATGATGTCAACTGCCCAGACGATTTTTGCCAGACCCAGGGCCGGGAAGGCCATCAGCAGAGCGTCAATCACCTCCACTGCCGTGCAACCCTCACGCAAGGCACGGCGCAGGTATTGGCGCAAACCGCGATCGGTCTGGACTTGTACCTTGGTGATGACCGAGATCAGGTTTTTGGTCTTGGGGTCCAGGTGTTTGCCAGCATCCTTCAAAAATGCAAAGTAGTGACCCATTGCCTCGGGACGGGCTTTTAGCAAAAAATTCAGTGCATCACTCATGTGGGCTGTTAGGTTGGGTTGGTGAAATCTGGAGAACCAGTACGGGGTGTTCGGAGAGTCCCATGACCTTTTGCGCAACGCCACCAAGCAGCGCGCGTCCAATTCGGTGGTCGCTGCGGCTTCCAATCACAATCAGATCGGACTGGGTTTGCGTGCGGGCGCTCAATATTGAGTCAAAGGTCTTGCCAACTTTGACTCCCGCGCTTGCTGTCACTCCCTGCAACTGCACTTGGCGCAGGCATTGGGCAACAAATGCTTCGGCGTCGTTCTGCAGGTCAACGGTGGCAACCACGCATACCAAATGCAATGGCAGTGCGCATTCCGCCGCTACAGAAGCCGCTATTTCAACTATGCCGCGGCCTTGTTCGGTGGGGTCGGCGGCAACTAGCACGCCCTGACTCCACATATTGGATTCGCGTGGCACGATCAGCACGGGGCAGGGCGCATGCGCGACGACTTTGCTGACCATTTCTCCCACCAGCAAGTTGGCCAACATTCCGCGCTTGCCGCGCCGGCGGATGATGATCAGGTCACTACCCAGCGTGCGGGCCTGCTCGACGATTTCCTGATACGGTTCTTCGCCACGGCGCACTTGAACATCCATCGCGACGCCCGCGGCACTTGCCCGACTGCGCAGTTCGGCGATTTTCACTGCGGCTTCGCGCTCGGCCTTTGCGGCTATCTGCGGCATCAATGTTTCATATTCCGGGTTGCTGACCAATGGAAATACAACGGATATGGGTAGCTGGCAACGCCCCGCCATTGCAAGCGCCATTTTTTCCGCACCGACATCAAATTCACTGTGTTCGGTGGCCAAAAGCAGGTGATTGAAGAGATGTGTCATGTTCAATGTCCGCTCGTCAGAACACCCGAAGCTGCCAAGAGCAGCACGCTAACAATCAGCCCGCAAATTGCGGCGTATGTGTAGTCACGACGTTTCAAATACAGTGGGATAAGTGCAACCAGAGGCGGCACCGAACAGCCAGCCAAAATCGCGATGCCAACCAGATTGGACAGATCACCCTTGAGCGCCAAGCTCAGCCAGCCCCAGCCGGTGGGTGTCCCGGTGCTCATCAAGTAGGCGCCAACCGGCTGGCTCCAGGCTTTGGGCAATTGGTCCAGTGGCACATGAGGTGATAGCAATCCAGTCAGGTACCCACCAAAGGTAAAGACCAGGACAATCAGGCCGATTCGCGTGCCCCAGTCCAGTAAAAGTGCGTAGCGCTCGGCTTCGGCCTGTTGCTTCATACCCACACCCCTATGCCTTTGAGCAATGCACGCACGCCGGCAAATAGCAGCAGTGTGATTACCATTTTGCGGATCACTGAGCCTTTGAGGACATTGAGCAGACGTGCACCGATACGCGCACCCAGCATCATGCCAATCACTGAGGGGACTGCGATCATGGGAAGCACGGCGCCACGGTTCAAATAGACCCAGGCTGCCGATGAGTCAACCAACGACAACACCAAACCTGAGGTTCCTGCGGAAACCTTCAGGGGCGCACCCATGAGCAGATTGAGAGCAGGCACATTCGCCCATCCGGCACCAATGCCGAACATTCCTGCCATCACTCCGATGGCTAGAAACAGGACCAATCCCAAAGGCGTGCGATGAACCTGCCAGTCAATGGAACGTCCGGACGCCCCGTCAATAAACACACCATGAATGCCCAAAGCCGATGACAGCCGATCGGGTTGTGCGACATGTGGGAACTCGGACTTTTTGGACACTAACATGAGCGCCACGATACCCAGCACAATCAGGCCAAGCGACGTTTGGATCACTGATGCCGGCAGTGCCAGGCCCAGCAAAGCACCGGCGATGGAACTGATACTGGCGAGTAGGGCCAGCGGCAATGCGAGCCGCAAACTTGACAGACCGCCACGCAGCAACATCGGGCCAGCAGCCAACGCACTGGCCAGCGCTACCAGCAGTCCGGCACCGCGCACAAAATCCAGGTGAAACGGGAAAAAACCACCAATGATGGGAACAAACAGCGTGCCCCCGCCAATGCCGGCCGGCACTGCGACGATACCAATGAAAAAACAGGTGACAAACAGCGCCAGCGGCCAGAACCACCATGCAAGGGAACTGGCGGCAACAACGGAGTCCGCAGAATATGCCGGCGCAGCCAGTAGGCCGGTAAATATCGGCACAAACCATGCCAACGTGTACTTCCTCATGAGATATTTTGGTAGTACAGGTTTTGCGGATGATTGGCCTGGGCAAAAAAGTACCATCTTTCTGCCAACAGTCCCAAATACTGGGTTGTAAATGCAATGAACAGCATCTCGTGCGATGCGGCAATCACCCCTAGGCCCAGGAATAGTAGTGGCAGCGGAAATGCGGCCAATAGAAACCCCCATTTAACCGCCAATAGCAGTACAGCGCTGCGGCCGTGAAAAAACTCTCGTGTATTGAAGGATCCTCCCATAAACCCTTGCGCTTTTTGAACAATGTGTGGGTGCTTGATTCCAATGGCGCTTTGCAGTGTTGACAGTGGTTTCAGTCGCGCGTTGCGTGCCAAAGAAGCGCTGCGTGTAATCCAGCCCAATAGAGTGAAGGCGGTCGTCGCGAGCGCGAACGGTCGAATCAGCATCGATTGACTGGTCAGCCCGGCTAATAGGGTTGCAAGCATGAGACCGGACGCACATCCGAGCAAAAGGTAGTTGATCAACGTCAAGGGACTGGCCCATTCCTGAAGAAAGCGAATGGACGCATAGATCATTCCGGTGCAGACAAACAAAGCCAAGCAGGCAAGTGCGGTCAAGGTTCCGATCAGATGGGTGTTGCCGAGACTGAAGGCATGTGCACCGCCATAGGCCGCAACGCCCGCCATGAACACGGGCAAAGCAATTACCTCGCGTGACAGCCACGAGGTGCGCCACATGGCGGCGGAGCGCCAAGCCCGTTCCGGGCGACCCAAATGGAAAAAGGAGGCGATCAGGCCCAGTCCGGTCAGTAGCAGGGCCACAAGGCTACCGCTAACCAGAAAGCGTTGCCTTTCTGCGATATCGAATCCTCCGGCAGCAAAGAGTTCAGTTCCATACAGGGTTAGAAACAGACCTTGCGCTGCACCGATGAGGGTGGTTAGGAATATGACAGAAAAGGCGGGCTGCATGGCGTTTTGTAATGGCGTGGTACGTAAACTTCAGGTCGCGTGGTCTTCGCGTCCGGGGTCTCTGTGGGCATGTTCAGGCATCTGCCCATCAATCTTGAGGGGGTTGTCCGCGCGCTCCAGATCTTCGGAAAAGATGCGGATGTCGGTCCTTCGACGCGGCAGATAGTGATTCGATGGGTTGGTACCCCACTCGGGCATCAACTGGTAGCCGCCGCGCTCTATGATGGCCTTTGAGACGGTCGATTCAGGGTCATGAATGTCCCCAAACAGACGGGCATTGGCAGGGCAGGCCAATACGCAGGACGGTTTGCGTTCGCGCTCGGGTAATGTGTTGTCCGTAATGCGATCGACACACAATGTGCACTTGGTCATAACCTTGCGTTCTGCGTCGAGTTCACGTGCACCATAAGGACAAGCCCAGCTGCAGTATTTGCAGCCAATGCACTTGTCATAGTCCACCAGAACGATGCCGTCCTCTACCCGCTTATAGCTGGCGCCGGTGGGGCACACCGGAACACATGGTGGATCTTCGCAGTGCAGGCAGGACTTCGGGAAATGTACCGTTTGCGTGAGTGGATACTGTCCTACCTCAAAAGTCTGAACCCGATTGAAAAATGTGCCGTTGGGCTCGGCCCCGTAGGGGTTGAGGTCGACCAGGGCTCCGGCGCTCCCGGATGTGTTCCATTGTTTGCAACTGGTGACGCAGGCGTGGCAACCGACACAGACATTTAGATCAATGACCAGTGCGAGTTGTGTCATTTGTTCGCTCCACGGCCGGCAAAATAGGCGCGCCATTTGGGCACACTCTGTTGCACGCCAGGTAGTGCGGCCACAGCAGTGAACTGGGGAAAAGTTTGCTCCGGTTCGCCGTCGGACGCTTTGTAAATACGAACCCGTACGTCGTACCATGCCGCCTGGCCCGTAATCGGGTCAGAGTTCGAAATGGCAGGTCCCGCCATGGAGGGCGGCAGCACTTCCGAAATGAGGTGGTTGAGCAAGAACCCGCGCTGTGACTCATTGGCGTTTGCATCCAGATTCCATGCGCCTGCCGACTTTCCAATAGCATTCCAGGTCCACACGGTGCCGGGCTCGACGGCTTCCGAGTAGCGGCACATACAGCGTACCTTGCCCCATTGGGATTCAACCCACATCCAGCCGCCGTCGGTGATGCCTTCAGCGGCGGCGGTTTTTGCGTTGACAAAGAGGTAGTTGTGGGCGTGAATTTGACGTAGCCATGCGTTTTGCGAGTCCCATGAGTGGTACATCGCCATGGGGCGCTGGGTCAGCGCGTTGAGTGGATACTTGGCGGTATCGGTGGCCTGCTCCTCCAGCGGAACATAATAAAACGGGAGTGGATCAAAGTAGGTTTCGACGCGGTTGCGCAGTGGTTGCGGAGGTTGTTTGCCAGGGCGTTTGCCCTGCGCCGCCCGGCGAAACCCTTGGAGGAACTCCGAGTAAATGTGAATAACGATGGGATCCTTGTCGCGCCGGATTCCCATTTTTTGTGCCCACTCCATGTAGCCCTGGTTCCAGTTGCGCATGTACTGGTACTCGAGCGGCATTTCATAGTGGAAAACACAGTTGTTCTTTTCGTACATTTCCCACTGTTTTGGGTTTGGCTCGCCGCGCATGGATTTTTCACCACCCTTGCCTCGCCAACCTGCCAAAAAGCCAATGCCTGAACCGGGTGCGGTTTCGTAGTTGACAATGAAGTCGGTATAGCCCTTGAATTTGCGACTGCCATCAGCTTGAGTGAAGGCCGGCAATTTGAGCCGCCCGGCCAACTCCACCAGCACTTCTTGAAATGGCTTGCAGTCACCCTTTGGCGCAACAACGGGTATGCGGACAGCGTCAACCGGTCCGTCAAACTCGGAAATTGGCCTGTCCAGCATAGACATGCAGTCGTTGCGTTCCAGATACGTCGTGTCGGGCAGTATCAGGTCGGCAAATGCGGTCATTTCTGACTGGAATGCATCGCATACCACCAGAAACGGAATTTTGTATTCACCCTTTTTTTCACCTTCTGGGTGTCTGTCGTTGAGCATGTTGCGGACTTCAGACGTGTTCATTGTCGAGTTCCATGCCATGTTCGCCATGAATATGAGCAAGGTGTCAATGTGGTACGGGTCGCCGCGCCAGGCATTGGTGATGACGTTGTGCATCAATCCGTGGGCCGACAAGGGGTGTTCCCAGGAAAAACCTTTGTCGATGCGAACCGGTTGGCCATGGTCATCGACAAACAGGTCATCCGGGCTCTCGGGCCAACCCAGAGGTGCGCCATCCAATGGAGTGTTGGGTTTGACAGCTTGTGGTCCCTTGGGCGGGCGGGCATTGGGCGGCACGGCGCGTGGGTAGGGCGCTTTGTGACGAAATCCACCCGGGCGATCGATGGTGCCGAGCAATGACATCAGAATGGACAGCGATCGAATGGTCTGAAAGCCGTTTGAATGGGCAGCCAGTCCGCGCATGGCATGAAAGGCAACCGGGTTGCCAGTGACGGAACCGTGGCGTTTACCCCAGCTGTCGGTCCAGGCAATTGGCAATTCGATTTTCTGATCGCGCGCAGTAATGCCCATTTCATGCGCCAGGCGACGGATGGTATTGGCTGGAATCCCGGTGATGCCTTCAGCCCAATCCGGGGTGTAGGGCTTCACGCGTTCTTGCAGCAACTGAAACGCAGGTACGGCGGGCGTTCCGTCCGGCAACGCGAAATGCCCTAAAAGTGCAGGGTCTGCGCCTTCAGTGTGGTCCGCCACGGCCTTGTCGGCCAGACGGTCCCACCAATAAAAATTTGCAGGGCGAAGCGGATTGGCAATTTCGCCTTCCGCGTTGCGCAACATCATTCCAAACTCATCGCTGTCGCCTTGTTGATTCACCAATTGGCCTGCGTTGGTGTAGCGCGCCAAAAACTCACGGTCATACAGGCCGAGCCGGATCAACTCGTGAATGAGTGCCAACAGGAGGGCGCCATCGGTGCCAGGCTTGATCGGTACCCATTCATCGGCGATAGCAGAATAGCCAGTGCGAATCGGATTGATTGAAACGAACCGTCCGCCACTGCGTTTGAACTTGGACAATGCCGCCTTCATCGGGTTGGAGTGGTGGTCTTCTGCGGTGCCAATCATGACAAACAACTTCGCGCGCTCAAGGTCAGGGCCACCAAACTCCCAGAACGAGCCGCCGATGGTGTAAATCATCCCGGCCGCCATGTTGACCGAGCAGAAGCCGCCGTGTGCGGCATAGTTGGGTGTTCCGAACTGTCGGGCAAACAGTCCTGTGAGAGCCTGCATTTGGTCGCGCCCAGTGAACAACGCAAACTTCTTTGGGTCAGTTGAACGGATTGTCTGCAGACGGCTTTCCAGCATGGAGAATGCAGTTTCCCATTCAATTTCCTCGAACTTCCCCTCGCCCCGGTCACTGCCAGCTTTGCGCAACAGGGGCTTGGTCAGCCTGGCCGGAGAGTACTGCTTCATGATCCCCGACGATCCCTTGGCACAAATCACCCCCTGATTGAGCGGGTGATCGGGATTTCCCTCGATATAGCGAACTTCCCCATTGCGCAAGTGCACCCGAATGCCGCAGCGGCAGGCGCACATGTAGCAAGTGGTTGTGCGCATTTCGTTGACTGCATGGTCCACCGGAGGGCGGGTTGGATCGTGAATCGGGATGACGGACATACGTGGCTATTCTTCTTGCAGACAGGATTTCAGATTGCCCCTATTAGAAGCAGGGGCACCTGCACTCGTCTATAGCCGCCACGGGTAACTCGATGTAGCCCAAATGGGTAGTGTCGACATCCGGCTAGTCTGGGGCACTACCGGGTTTCTACGACTTATCGGTTGCCGGTTATGTATTAGGATCAATGTGTAGTACCCCACATATGACCCATTCGCCCCACAGTTCATCGACAGAGTTCCCAGTCAACTTGGGGGCTGTGGTCTCTGCTTTGACGGCCGAACACGCACCGGACAGCGGATTGGAACCACTTTTGGAGCGGTTTCTCACGGCCATAGTCGCGCTGGCGGGGGCACAGGCAGGCGCGGTGAGGGTGTTGGCCGATGACGGAAAGACAATGCGACTTGTGGCGAGCCAAGGCTTGCCGGCCGGCGTGTCGGAGGCCGAACGTCTGGTTGCAATTGACTGCGGCGTTTGTGGAGCGGCTGCGGGCGCGGTTATCGTCGGTTGGGTTAAGAATGTGGACAGTTGCGCAAAGCAAACCAAACACACTTATTTTGGTTTGGAATGCCGGCATATCTTGGCAATTTCACTACCGTATGGCGGCCAGGTCCTGGGCATCTACAACCTGTTTTTTGAAGTTGCTCCAATCATCGATCCTCAAATGGAGGTGATGCTGCGCTTGATTGGGCAATTGTTGGGATTGGCACTCCACAATGCAAAAATCGAAAGGGAAAGGTTGCGCATTACGGTAATGAAAGAGCGTCAAGAGATGGTTAACGAAGTTCACGACACGATTGCCCAGACGCTGGCTTACGTGAGAATGCGCCTGCCTTTGTTGAACGAAGCGATGTTGGCACACGACGATGAACGCTCGCTCAAATATCTGTCCGATGTCAAACAGGGTGTCGGTGAAGTCCATGACAATCTGCGTGAGGTCATGACCTACTTCCGTACGCGTATGGATCCTTTGGGCCTGCTGCATGCTTTACAGGGCGTTGCAGCGGGCTTCATGGACCGGGTGGGCATTTCGCTGGAAATCCGTAACTCGGTGCCAGCACTAAATTTATCGGATGAGCAGGAGGTGCAAGTCTTCTACATTGTGCAAGAGGCCTTGGCCAATATTGCAAAGCACTCCATGGCTCGACGGGCTGTGGTGGTCATTGCCAAGGATCAAAACCTGTTGGAGTTCCTGATTGAAGATGACGGTTTGGGTATGGATGAGCCGGCTGTATCAACTCTTGTTACCGCGGCAAGAGGGATGGAAGCATCCAGCCACTTCGGACTTGAAATTATGCAAAGTCGCGCCAAGCGCATAGGGGGAAGTCTGATGGTCGGCCGCAACGATGGTGGCGGTACCCGCGTGCGACTTCTGGTTCCAATTCGGTTAAAACCAGAAGGTCCAATCCAATGACAGTCAAACCACGTGTCATGCTGGTTGACGACCATGCCTTATGCCGCAGTGGCTTGACCGAGTTACTTGAGCACAGGGGCAACATGACCGTGGTGGTTGCCACTGGAGACCCGATGCAGGTCGTGCCTCTGCTGCGGCAACACGAACCTGACCTGATGGTTCTGGATTTGCGTTTGGCAAAAACGGATGGTCTTAGCGTGTTGCGGCAGATTCGCAACGAGGGTTGCGAAACACCGGTTGTGATACTGACCATGAGCGACAGTGAAGACGATATGGCAGCAGCCCTTCGCGCCGGTGTTCGAGGCTATTTACTCAAGGACATGGAGCCCGAAGAAGTTATTGATGCCATCGGCCGAGCTGCCCGCGGCGAGATGGTGGTAGCGTCGGCCATGACGCTGAAACTGGCCATGATTTTGCAGTCCGGGCCCAAGGTGTCAGTGATGGGTGATTTGGTGGCTTCCCTGACGGAACGTGAGCGTGAAGTACTTAACCATGTTGCACGCGGACGCAGCAACAAGGTGATTGCCAAAGAACTTGATATCAGTCACAACACCGTGAAATTGCATGTCCGTCACATCATGGACAAGCTTAATTTGCACTCGCGTGTTGAAGCGGCGGTCTTTGCATTTGAATACAGTGCGTCACCGGAAGGCATCAAGGCAGCGGGCGAGACCTCCCACAGAATCAAAGACTGATGGCATCGGCCTGATGGTGACGCTGCGCTGTTGCTGCGGCGTCCCTGACCGATCTGGACGTGACCGGTCGGAACCACTCCAACGTTGCATGGAGTTTCACCACTTCGCCAATGATTGTCAGACAGGGGGACTTGAGCCCGGCCTGCGCAACGCGCTCGGCCATATCGTTTAGCGTACCCGTCACGACTCTTTGGGTCGCAATACTGCCATCTTGGACGACGGCAATACCAAGGGTTGGTGGTGCTCCGTGCAACACCATTTGGCGGCAAATTTCGGGCAATCCACCCAGGCCCATGTATATCACGACGGTCTGGCGCGGCCTGACCAAGCTGGGCCAATCGAGGTCGGCCGTTCCGTTCTTAAGGTGTCCGGTGACAAAAATGCAGCTCTGCGCGAAGTCGCGGTGCGTCAGTGGAATGCCAGCGTAACTTG
The DNA here is from genome assembly GCA_903870065.1 of uncultured beta proteobacterium. Classification (GTDB taxonomy): domain Bacteria; phylum Pseudomonadota; class Gammaproteobacteria; order Burkholderiales; family Burkholderiaceae_C; genus Allorhodoferax. Next base: position 11,540 of record CAIQBN010000673.1, read on the forward strand.
ATACGCCAGACGCAGCGGTTACACCTGGCACCACCTCAAACGCCACGCCGTGCGCAGCCAGGGTTTCTAGCTCCTCGCCGCCACGACCAAAAATAAAAGGATCTCCGCCCTTGAGGCGGACTACCTGTTTTCCCTCCTGGGCAAGCTTGACAAGCAATGCATTGATTTGCTCTTGCCGCATGGTGTGCTCGTTGCGACGCTTACCCGCATATATTCGCTCCGCGGAAGTGGAAACAAAGCCCAGCACAGCACTCGAAACCAAGTGGTCATAGACCACTACATCAGCCCTTTCCAGCAAACGTACGGCACGAAGGGTCAATAATTCGGGGTCACCCGGTCCTGCCCCAACAAGAAAGACACGTCCGGGACTTCCAGCAGTTTTCATGGCAGCGAATTTCAATGTACAGGAGATTTAGAAGAAGAACAAGCACCACCGCCACAGCCACCGGATCCACATCCACCGGAGGTTGAAATGCCAGTCGCGCAGGATTGCACTTCGACTTCGCTAAATATGAAGTTGAAATCGCCAGGGTTGAGCTCCACATAGTCCAAAACGGTGTCAAGCAGCAATTCTTGCGACTCCGCGCCGATGACAACCGCAATCCCTGCTAAGTCCAGCCGCATATCCTCGTCCCGCGGTTCGTCGAAACCCATACCGTATTGGGTCGAACCATCCGGATCAATCCTGGCCGCAATTCGCAATGCCAGCTGGGTTGCGCCGCTGTCTTTTGCTGTGTGTTGAATTTGATGCGCCGCGGCTTCAGTCAGTGAAAACATATTGATCTCCTGTTGTGAACTAATGCTCACCTTTGGTTTTTAAAAGTCCAGCCAATCGATTACCCTGCTTTTGTGGCCCTCCGGCGGGGAACAGTGTGTGCAAATGATGATTGTTACCCCGTTCAGGACCCCATGCTTGGGCGAAGTGCCAAATCATGGCGCACACCTGCGCTTGCACGCGGTGTTCCTCGAAATAGCTGCGCAAAAACGTGATGACCTGCCAGTGCGCCTCAGTCAGCTCCAGATTTTCGGTGGCAGCCTGCACCCGAACAAAATCTTCGTTCCACTCGTCGACATTGCTCAGATACCCTTCCACATCAGTCGCAATGGCTTTGCCATTAACCAGCAATTTTCGGACTTCTGATGGTCCTTTCTGCTCCTTCAATGCCTTTTGCACCCGCACGCATTCGATAAATTGCCCCACCCAGTTTGATCCCGCCGCGTCCCGTAAATGGGCGTATGACGCAAGGACATTTTTATAAACGATGCCATCATGATGCCCGTCGATGCCATGTCCGCGCAGCACGCGGTAGGCGTACGAAAGTGCCGGGTCAATATTTTCAAGGCTGGAGTAGTGAAATTCGTGGCCACGCAGCCTGACAGGTTGGGTGCCGTGAAGTGAGGGCCAAGGTGCATTGCCGGTGGTTTGCAATTCAACATAGCCGCGTCCTACAGGCCGCTCGTGCATCACGACATCAGCAGCTATTGCACCCACCATGTCAAAGATCTGTTCTTTCCATCGCAAGGTGCGCGCAAGATACATTAGTCCGCCGCATTCTGCATACACCGGCAGGTTGGCCTCGATCGCTGCGCGAAGCTGCGTGCGCAAACCAGTGTTGGCCTGCAATTGTTCCATGAATACCTCGGGGAAACCGCCCCCTATGAATAGGCCATCGAGTTCGGGCAATTGGGTGTCGTTGAGCGTATCCACCGGTACGATGTCTGCGCCGACCCGCTCCAGTGCAATTAAGTCATCTGGGTAGTAAAAGCCAAATGCGCGATCGCGCGCGATGCCGATGCGCAGTTTTTTTGACGGCCTGTCACAGGTTGAGTCACTTGGAGTGTTAGGTGTTTTGGACCACCCGTTGGCGGATGCCTTGGCGTCCCGCACGGGGTCCTGTGCCAATTGCCGTATGCTGTCCAAATTTACCTGTTGAGCGACCCGCTCGCCCATCGCATGCACACGCTTCTGCGCATCGTCATGCTCATGGTTGGGAATGAGTCCGAGATGCCTTTCCACCACGGACAGGCTTGGGTCGCATCCAATGGCGCCGAGTATTTTGACATTGGTGTAGTGCTCGATGACCGCGCGCAATTTGGACTCATGGCGCGAGCCGCCCAGCTGGTTAAGGATCACCCCGGCAATTTGTATTTGCCGGTCGAATGCCTGGTAACCCAGTATTAGCGGCGCGATTCCACGGGTCATGCCGCGGGCATCCAGGACCAGGACCACCGGCAGGTCCAACAACTTTGCAAGTGCTGCGTTGCTGTTGCTGCCGTCAAGCGCCAACCCATCGTACAAGCCTTTGTTGCCCTCCACAATGGCTATGTCAGCCGTTGCGCTGTGGTGTGCAAAACAATCGCCAATTTGTTCCGACGTCATCAGATAGGGGTCGAGATTGAAACAGGCGCGTCCGCTTGCCTGTGTCAGCCACATGGGGTCAATATAGTCTGGTCCCTTTTTGAAGGACTGAACGATCACGCCCCGCGATGAGAAGGCAGCACACAGCCCGATCGCAATCGTGGTCTTGCCTGATGACTTGTGCGCTGCCGAAATCAGGATGCCTGACATGTGTACGGACAATCAGGCCGGTGTAGCAGCGTGCGCGTCTGCATTGATTTGCAGTGAGTCATCATCCATTCGCACGGGAAGGAAGCCCATGATGCGTAACGCGATCATGACAATGATGCCTGCCACTGCGATACCGCCAAACCCAAGCAACCACTCCAACAGCGTGGGTGAATAGCTGTTGATGACGCCATCGGAAAAACTGCTGCTGACCTGGCGTCCAGGAAAGATAACCAGTGGGAAGGCCTGCCCTCCAATGATCGTGACGTACATCTGCGCAAATCCGCCACCCACAACCAGCGCTGCGCACATGCCAATTCGTCTGCGCATCTGTCCAATTTTTGGATGCAGAAGCAGTGCCAGGGGAACAACACCACCGAGCAAAACCGGTCCAAGCCAAAACAGCAGGGTATAAATACCACCGTCTACCAAAATGAAACGATCAAAGGCATGGTGGCGTGTGAAATACAGGTTGGTGAGGTAATAAACCGCAACAAAGTACAGGCCCGCAGAAATAAAAATTACTTGTAGACGTGCAAATTTTGCCATCAGTGCATCTCCTAGCGGACGATTGCTACCCTTGCTGGCCAACATCAGCACGATCAGGAATACTGCTAAGCCATAGCTAAAGGACAAGGCAATAAACAAGGGTGCCAATAGGGCGGAGTCGTATGCCTGACGCGCAACTAAAAATCCAAATATTGAACCAGTCCCAGTTGTCAGAGCCATACGCCAAATGAAGGCGAACAGACCAGCCAATGGCGTAAACCGGTTCATCCTGCGTTCCAGCATCGTCCACAGGTAAAGGATGACAAAGCCCATGAAGCCGGAATAGAGAAAAATATTCAATGCAAAAATCGACTTGAAGTTGTAATACGTCATGGCAACGATTAAGCGGTCTGGCCTTCCTAAGTCGAGCATCAGAACAGTCAGGCCACCCAATAGCAGCGCGATAGCCAAAAGGCCGGAGAGTGGTGCAAGTGGTTTGTAGTCCGACTTACCAAACACAGAAGCCATAGACGCAACATTCAGGGCACCTGATGCTGCTACCACGAGAAATACCGCAAAGACGTGTGGCAAACCCCAGACAATCTGATTGTTCATGCCGGTCACGATGTGTCCGTTGTGTTCAATAAACAATACTGCCGATAGACCGACGCAGGCGATTAGAACCAAGGCGCCGAGTAGCCAGTAATAGCCGGTTGTGCCGTCTTGCAATGGTTGCATTTCGATTTTCATGGAGTGCAGGCTTCCAGGGTCAAATGCCAATGTAGCGAACACCGGTGTCGAGATTCAAATTTTCCCGAATTTGGTGTGTGGCATAGCTGGCCACCTTTTTTGAAATGTCACTCTGCGGGTCATTTAAATCGCCAAAGAGAATCGCTTGATGTCCCGCGCTGGCGCAGGCGTTGACGCAAGCTGGCTGCTCGCCCTTGTCGACCCGGTGAACACACATCGTGCAGGACTCCACCGTACCCATGCCACGCGGCACATCGTGCTTTTGGTTTGTCTGTGGTTCATGCACGAAAGAACGCGCTTTGTAAGGGCATGCCATCATGCAATAGCGGCAGCCGATGCAGGTGTGCTTGTCGACGAGCACAATTCCATCCGCTCGCTTAAATGACGCACCGGTAGGGCAAACATCCACGCAGGGCGGTTCTGCGCAATGTTGACACATCATGGGCAGGGACTGGGTCTTGCCGGTACGCACTTCCTTGATTTCAATCTTGCGAATCCATTGGGAGTCGGTGGTTTTGGTTCCACCGGAAAGCCCATTCTCCGAATTGCAAGCTTTCACACAGTCCGTGCAGCCGCTGGCGCACTTGGTGCTATCTATCAGCATACCCCAGCGCACCTTGCTGCTTGCGCCTGCGCTGGGCACATTGGCAGACGGTGAGGCTTGCGCAACTTCGATCAGCCGAACGCCCGGTGCGATCAGGATGCCAGCGATTCCGGCCGCTGCGATCGCGATGAAGCCCCGGCGACCGGGCTTTTCATTGCCGGGCTGTTTGTCAGGGGTAGAGCGATCGGGTGTCATGGCTTGGCTTGTAGTTGCGGGTTGTGGCACTCAAAGCAGTCGATCCGGACCGCTACGTACTTGTGGCAGCTTTGACAAAAGTTGGTTTCAGATGCCGATACACTGCCTGTTGTTTTGCTGGCGTGGCAATCGATGCAGGTCTTCAGGCTGTATTTGCCTGTGCGTATGCCACCCCTGAGCGTGTCGTCTCGCTGGTGTTTGAGAAGATTCATGTGGTTTCGCCGCATAAAGGCTAGGTCCGCCACACATGCATCGCCTCGGGCACCCTCCACCGCGGGTTGTGGCACGCGCCCGGTTGGCGCATCACCCGCCTGGACAGCACCGCCGATCAACAAACCAAGCAGCATTGCCAAGGTGCCAAAAGCGACACGAGGAGGCACCATCAGTCCCCCAGACCCATCTGGATGTAGCCAGTAGGGCATACATCAGCACAAATGTGGCATCCAATGCATTTGTTGTAATTGGTGTCAACATAGCGGCCGGTCGTGGCCTTGGCCTTGGGAACTTTGAAAACTGCAACTTGCGGACAATAGACCACGCAGTTGTCACACTCGAAGCATTGTCCGCAACTCATGCAGCGCTTTGCTTCGGCGACGGCTTGGGCTTCCAGCAATGGCTGAAGGCGTTCTTCAAAGTTGTCCAGTGCCTGCTCAGCGGTTAGTGATGTCATGCCCCGGCGGTTGCGGGCAACAAAAGGAAAGTGCCCCAGGAACAACTCTTTGTGGGAAATGACGTAACGGTCAGACCGGTTGTCAAAATTGTGGATAGCTGCAGTGCTTTTGTCCGTACCGCGAATAGGTTCATGCACTTCACTGAAGGTGTAGCCCTTCTCCAGCATCTTGCGTTTCAAATCAAATGCATGCACATCAATCTTGGGACGCTTCTCCAGCGCTTCGTGCTGCAGGAATCGGTCGATGCCGTCTGCCGCGATGGCGCCGTGCCCAATGGCAGTGGTGAGCAAATGCGGGCGCACGACATCTCCCCCAACAAAGAACCCCTCTTTTCCCTGCACCTGGTAGTTTTTATCGCTGTTAATCGCACCTTTGCCGTTGTTGAACTCTTCCAGGCCGGTGAAATCCACCGCTTGCCCGATGGCGGAAACAATCAGATCCGCAGGAATGTCTTCTTCCGTGCCTTCAATGTTCTTGATATCCAGGCGCCCGCCGACGATCTTTGCTTCGCAACGCACCACACGCAGTGCGGTGGCTCGCCCGTCAGGACCGCGCACCACGCACACGGGAGCCATGCCGCCCAGGATGGTGATTCCTTCCGACAGCGCGTGCTCAACTTCGTGCTTGGTGGCCTGCATCTTGTCGATCGCAAAAATCGTGGTCAATGTGACCTCGGCGCCCTGGCGAACTGAGGCTGCGGCGACGTCATGCGCCACATGACCAGTGATAGCGTGCTCTGGACGGTCGGACTCATGGATTTTGTCGATATGTCCCAATCGCCGTGCCACGGTAGCCACGTCAATGGAGGTATCTCCACCGCCGACGACAACCACGCGCTTGCCAACATGACGCAAGCGGCCGTCATTAAACGCCTTCAGAAAGGACGTTGCCGTGACGCAGTTCGGTGCATCTGCGCCCTCAACCGGAAGAGCACGGCCAGCCTGTGCGCCAAGGCCCAGGAATACAGCGTCAAATTCTTCACGAATTTGTGCCATGGTGATGTCGGTGCCGATGCGGCAGTTCATGCGGGTCTTGATACCCAGATCGAGAATGCGCTGAATTTCAGCGTCGAGTACATCGCGCGGGGTGCGGAAGCCGGGAATGCCGTAGCGCATCATGCCGCCGAGCTCTGCGCGCTCATCGAACAGTGTCACCGCGTGGCCTTTTAATGCCAGCTGGTAGGCCGCGGACAGCCCGGCCGGACCGCCACCGATGACGGCTACGGTCTTGCCTGAAACGGTCGTCGGTTTGGCGTAGTTCAGCCCATGTTTGATGGCGTAGTCGCCCAGAAAATGTTCGACCGAATTGATGCCGACAAAGTCTTCGACCTGGTTGCGGTTGCAGCCCGACTCACAGGGTGCGGGGCATACGCGGCCCATTACGGAAGGAAACGGGTTGGCCTCGGTCAGGCGACGAAACGCATACTCTTGCCATACCATTCCGGTGGGCGGTTTCTCAATACCGCGCACGATGTTGAGATAGCCGCGAATGTCCTCTCCAGCGGGGCAACTGCCCTGGCAGGGTGGTGTGCTCTGAATGTATGTCGGGCATTTGTGCGAATGCCCGGCGTCAAAAATGTCTTTCTGAAACGACTTGACCTTGCTATCGCCGTCTTTATAACGACGAAAGTTGAGCGGTTTTGCGGTAGCGGCTTCGTTGGGGGCTGACATAGGTGAGTCTCCTGGTATTTATGGGATTGCCGGAGCAAGGTGGAAGTGTTATTTCTCACCCAGGCGAATTGCTTTGCTGACCAACTGGTGGACGCCTCCCACCATGCCCATGTTGAATCCGTAATAGGGCATTACCTTGGTGAACTGGGCTTTGCAGATGGCGCAAATGGTGGCCATGAAGTTCACGCCGTGGTCGTCCACTACGTGCTTCAATGCTTCCATTCGGGGAAGGGCTCCCTTGACGCGCAGTTCCATCAGATCGTCGGTTAGCAGGCCACCACCGCCACCGCAGCAAAAGGTGCTCTCATGGATGGTTTGCGGTGCCATGTCATGAAAATGGTTTGCGACCGACGTAATGATGCGCCGAGGAATCACAAACTGGCCGCCTGGCATATTGCCCATGCGTGAGGCGCGTGCCACGTTGCAGGAGTCATGGAAGGTAATGATGCGGCTGTCGTTGGCCTCTTTGTCAAATTGCAGCGCACCACGCTGGATCAAATCGTCAGTGACTTCGCAGATATGCTGGGGCACCGGATAGCGCGGGTCAAGATAATCAAACGGGCCAATCAGGGTGTTCCAGAAGCTGTAGGCCACACGCCAGGCGTGCCCGCATTCGCCGACGACGATCCGTTTGACACCCAGCTCTTGTGCCGCCTCGCGCACCCGCATGGAGATATTGCGCATCTGCTCGTAGTTGCCAATGAACATGCCGAAATTTCCAGCCTCGGACGCATGAGAACTCAGCGTCCAGCTGATGCCGGCCGCGTGAAAGACCTTGGCATAGCCGATCAGGCTTTCCACATGCGGCTCCGAGAAGAAGTCTGCCGAAGGGGTGATCAGCAGAACTTCTGCACCCTTGACATCGAGCGGAAATTTGATATCGAGGCCGGTTTCGTCCTTGGTGTCTTCTTCCAGGCCTTCTAGTGTGTTTTCCAGCGCCGGCCCCGGGATGCCCAGGTTGTTGCCGATGCGGTGTACCTTGCCGATGATCTC
>CAIQBN010000674.1 GCA_903870065.1 uncultured beta proteobacterium
ATTCCCTGGATCATCGGTGCCATGGTCATCGGGGGTGGCATTGGCCTGTACGCAGCCAAAACTGTCCAAATGACGCAGATGCCCGAGTTGGTGGCGCTGATGCACAGCATGGTGGGCTTAGCAGCCATGCTGGTGGGTTTCTCCACGTTCATTGACCCAGAAGCTTCCAAGGGCTTTGTCGGAGCGGCCAAATCCATCCATGAAATGGAGATCTACATTGGCATTTTGATTGGTGCCGTTACCTTCTCTGGCTCCATTGTTGCGTTTGGCAAGTTGTCGGGCCGTATCGGTGGTAACCCCTTGTTGCTGCCTGGGCGCCACTGGTTGAATTTAGTGGGCCTGCTGGTGGTGATCTGGTTTGGTCGCGCGTTCATGAACGCCCACAGCATTGATGAAGGCATGATGCCGCTAATGGTGATGACTGTAATCGCATTGCTGTTTGGTATCCATATGGTCATGGCTATTGGCGGTGCAGACATGCCGGTGGTGGTTTCCATGCTGAACAGCTACTCCGGCTGGGCTGCAGCCGCGACCGGTTTCATGCTCTCCAATGACCTGCTGATCGTGACGGGTGCTTTGGTCGGTTCGAGCGGCGCCATTCTGTCGTACATCATGTGTAAAGCAATGGCGCGCAGCTTTATCAGCGTGATTGCAGGTGGTTTTGGTACAGCTAGCGCCGCACCCGCGCCAGCAGGTGGCCCTGCACAACCGGCGGGCGAGGTCTTTCCTGTTAACGCACTGGAAACTGCTGAGTTGATGCGTGAAGCCAAGAGCGTGATCATTGTTCCCGGCTACGGTATGGCGGTGGCGCAGGCGCAGCACACGGTCTACGAAATTACCAAACTGCTGCGCGAAAAGGGTGTCAATGTCCGCTTTGGCATTCACCCCGTGGCGGGCCGTATGCCAGGACACATGAACGTGCTATTGGCGGAGGCCAAAGTGCCGTACGACATCGTCTTTGAAATGGACGAGCTCAATGATGACTTCCCCAAGACCGATCTGGTCATGGTGATTGGTGCCAATGACATCGTGAACCCGGGTGCTCAGGACGATCCGAATAGCCCGATTGCCGGTATGCCGGTGCTGGAGGTCTGGAAAGCCAAGACCTCCATCGTGATGAAGCGCAGCATGGCCTCGGGCTACGCTGGCGTGGACAATCCGCTGTTCTATAAAGACAACAACCGCATGTTGTTTGGCGATGCCAAGAAAATGCTCGACGAAGTATTCACTGCGCTGAAGGCCTGAAGCACCACTGTATCTAGGGAAAACACCAAGGCGCGCTGAAGTGCCTTGGGGGGTCATTCAAAGGCAGAATAGCCGACTACATCAAAGTTGGGACCGCTAAGCATGACTGAACGCATTTGGCTCACGAGTTACCCCGAGGGAGTACCGGCAGACATCGACGTCGCGGCGTACACCTCGTTGGTGGCACTGATGGAGGAAAGCTTCCAGAAATACGCCAACCGGGTGGCCTATAGCTTTATGGGCAAAGATATCAGTTATGCCCAGACCGATAGTTTGAGCCAGGCCTTTGCCGCATACTTGCAGAATTTGGGTTTGAGTAAAGGCGACCGGGTTGCGATCATGATGCCCAATGTTCCCCAATACCCGGTGGCGGTCGCAGGAATATTGCGCGCGGGTTTTGTTGTAGTCAATGTCAACCCTTTGTACACGCCACGTGAGTTGCAGCATCAACTAAAGGATTCCGCGGCCAAGGCCATTGTGATTATTGAGAATTTCGCCAATACGCTGGAGAAGTGTATTACGGCAACACCCATCAAACATGTGGTGTTGTGTGCGATGGGGGATCAATTAGGTTTGATCAAAGGTGCCTTGGTCAACTACGTTGTGCGCAACGTCAAAAAGATCGTGCCTGCATACACTCTGCCCACCGCAGTGCGGTTTAATGCCGCAATCGCGCAAGGGACCAAGGCGCCGTTCAAGCAGCCAGAAATCAAGGCCGATGACGTCGCGGTGCTGCAATACACTGGCGGTACAACCGGCGTCTCAAAAGGGGCCGTGCTACTGCACCGTAACGTGATCGCCAATGTGCTTCAGTCCGAGGTGTGGAACACACCGGTCATGAGCCAGCTCCCCGACAATGAGCAACCAACCGGCGTCTGTGCCCTGCCCCTTTACCACATTTTCGCATTCACCGTGGGAATGATGCTGTCGATGCGAATGGGTGGAAAATTGATCCTGATTCCCAATCCAAGGGACATTCCGGGTGTGCTGAAGGAGCTTAGCAAGCACGTGATTCACAGCTTTCCGGCGGTGAACACCTTGTTCAACGGCTTGGCCAATCATCCGGATTTCAGCACTGTTGACTGGAGTCATTTGAAGGTATCTGTTGGGGGTGGGACGGCGGTCCAAAGCGGTGTGGCGAAGTTGTGGTTTGAAAAGACGGGTTGTCCGATATGCGAGGGCTATGGGCTCAGCGAAACATCACCGTCGGCCAGTTGCAATGTGGTCACTGCAACGCAATACACCGGCACGATCGGCATTCCCTTGCCCAATACCTACATGAAGTTGCTGGACGATGATGGGAATGCAGTGCCGGCAGGCCAGGCGGGGGAAATCGCGATCAAAGGTCCGCAAGTGATGGCAGGTTACTGGCAGCGACCTGATGAAACCGCCAAAGTGATGACGCCCGATGGCTACTTCAAGACTGGCGACGTTGGCGTGGTGGACGAGCGCGGTTTTTTCAAAATTGTTGACCGCAAGAAAGACATGATCCTGGTCAGCGGCTTCAACGTTTTTCCAACTGAACTCGAAGATGTTGTGGCGCAAATGCCGGGGGTCATGGAGTGTGCCTGTGTTGGCGTGGTGGACGCCAAGTCGGGCGAAGCGGTTAAATTGGTCATCGTCAAGAAGGATCCCAAACTCAGCGAGGCCGATGTGCGTGCCTTTTGCAAAGAGAACTTGACAGGTTATAAGCAGCCCAAGGTCATCGAGTTCAGGGCAGAACTACCCAAGACGCCGGTGGGCAAGATACTTCGCCGCGAGCTGCGCGACAAGTAATTCTTCAAATGCTTGACGGCTGATTGGCGATCTGTGGGATGGCGTCAATCAGAAGCGACGTGACCTTGCGGGCGTTACTGTTGAACACTTCCAGGATAGCGTCCCAGGTGACGGGTTGCTCATCGGTTTTCCAGCAATCGTAGTCAGTGCTCATTGCCACTGCTGCATAGGGTATGCAAGCTTCATTGGCTAATGCTACTTCGGTTGCGATCGACATGTTGATGACATCAGCTCCCCAAGCACGGAACATGCATGATTCTGCACG
>CAIQBN010000675.1 GCA_903870065.1 uncultured beta proteobacterium
ACTCGCTCTCAGGGGAATAGCTGGGGGAATTAGGTATCAAACAAGGTTAAACATGGTTAAAGGCGCAGAGTGGAAGTTTGCTGTACGCTTGACGGAAAATTGGTTCGAGTCCAATTGCGCCTACCACCAGTAAACCCCGTTTCTCCTCTGGAGACCGGGGCTTTTTTATGGCCCCTTAATAGGGTAAACCTAGGTAGCTTGCATCACGAGATTTCCTAGAATCTGCTGCACTGCAATACACTGGGGCACACAAGGGAAGCTGTATACCATGCAAAGCAAAACTAGCTCTGATCGCAAACCGACTCAGAGAGTAATTAAGAAGTATCCGAATCGACGCCTTTACGATACCGATACATCGAGTTACATCACGCTGACTGAGATCAAGGAATTGGTCATGGAAAATGAACCCTGTGTGGTGCGTGATGCCAAGACGGGTGAGGACATTACGCGCAGCATCCTGCTTCAAATCATTTTGGAAGAAGAGGCAAACGGAACTCCTATGTTTACAGCGGCCGTTCTAGCCAATATCATCCGCTTTTACGGTCATGCAATGCAAGGTTTGATGGGTGGATACCTCGAAAAGAACATGCAGGCATTGATAGAAATGCAAGCACCACTGATGCAGGGAACGATGGGCAATAATCTGTTTCAGCAAATGCAAGAACAAATGCAGAAGCAGACTGAGCAACTGCTGGGTACTTTCGGACTTAAAAGGTAAGCTAGCAGTATGGGTCCACGACCGAAACTTCAAAACCGGTGACAATTGGGGCGATGAGCGAAAAACCTTCTCCAAATAAAGTACCCACAGTAGGCTTTGTCAGCCTAGGTTGCCCGAAGGCTTTGACAGATTCCGAATTAATTTTGACTCAATTGAGTGCCGAGGGCTACCACACTTCAAAAACCTTTCAGGGCGCTGATTTAGTGATTGTCAATACTTGCGGCTTTATTGACGATGCCATAAAGGAAAGTTTGGATACGATTGGTGAGGCGCTCACTGAAAACGGAAGAGTCATTGTTACTGGATGTTTAGGCGCCAAATCTTCCGTGGATGGCGAAAATCTTGTTCGCAAGATGCACCCGAAAGTGTTGGCGGTTACTGGACCCCATGCGACGCAGGAAGTCATGGATGCGGTTCACATCAATCTACCCAAACCACATGATCCGTTTCTCGACTTGGTTCCGAATGCGATGGGTATCGCTGGAGTCAAACTCACACCACGTCATTTTGCCTACCTAAAAATCAGCGAAGGTTGCAATCACCGTTGTACCTTTTGCATCATTCCATCCATGCGCGGGGATTTGGTGTCGCGCCCGATTGGAGATGTATTGTCGGAAGCACGGGCACTTTTTGAAGGGGGGGTGAAGGAATTGCTCGTTATCAGCCAAGACACGTCGGCTTATGGGGTGGACGTGAAATATCGTACCGGTTTTTGGGACGGCAAGCCAGTCAAGACACGTATGCTTGAATTGGTTCAAACGTTAGGAGAAATTGCTGAACCATATGGCGCCTGGGTGCGGTTGCACTATGTCTATCCATACCCAAGCGTAGATGAAATTCTACCAATCCTAGCTTCCGGATTGGTGCTGCCCTATCTAGATGTCCCGTTGCAGCACAGCCATCCCAACGTGCTAAAACGAATGAAACGCCCTGCAAGCGGCGAGCGTAACCTTGAGCGATTATTGAAATGGCGCCAAGAGTGCCCAGACATTGTCATTAGAAGTACATTTATTGTCGGTTTCCCTGGAGAAACCGAAGATGAGTTTTCACACCTGTTGGACTTTATCCGTGAAGCGCGGATTGACCGAGCCGGTTGCTTTGCTTATAGCGCGGTTGGTGGTGCAGTTGCTAACGACCTGCCGGGCATGTTGCCAATTGAGGTCCGCGAAGAGCGCCGAACCCGGTTTATGTCGGTTGCAGAACAGGTGTCAATCACCAAATTGCTAGGTCGAGTCGGATCAACGATGCAGGTGCTAGTTGACTCAGCACCAAACTTGGGAAAAAAGGGATCGCTTGGCCGGACCTACGCAGATGCGCCGGAAATTGATGGTGTGGTGCGACTGTTGCCGCCTGAAAAAATAAGCAAGACGTTGAAGGTGGGTGAGTTCACAAGAGCACGCATCGTTGCTGCGCAGGGGCATGACTTGGTCGCGATGCCCTTATGAAAGCAGGCTGTTTTTGCAACATATACAAAAAAAATGCCGCTAGATAAAGCGGCTTTTTATTCATTACCATCAATGGTGCCCAGGAAGGGACTCGAACCCCCACGAAGTTACTCGCTAGTACCTGAAACTAGTGCGTCTACCAATTCCGCCACCTGGGCATCTCAGGAAAGAGAGCAATTGTATCAAAAATATTAGCCAAACCAGTGGCTTACTGGATGAAGTTGAAGGAATAGTCCAAGGGCACCGCGATGGTCATGGATTCGTGTCACGAGACGATGGCGCGCCTGACATTTACTTGCCGCCCAACGAGATGCGTGCTGTTTTGCATAAGGACCGTGTCAAGGTGCGCGTTGTCCGCAGCGATCGAAAGGGTCGAAATGAAGGCCGAGTCGTAGAGATCACTGAACGATCCAAGCAACCAATAATTGGCAGACTTCTGCAGGAGAGCGGAGTTTGGTTGGTAGCACCTGAAGATAAGCGCTATGGACATGATGTATTGATTCCCAAAGGGGCTACTAGCGTTGCAAAGACCGGTCAAGTCGTAGTGGTTGAGTTGGTTGAGCCACCCGCACTATTCGGACAACCGGTCGGTCGTATTAAAGAGGTGCTAGGCGAAGTAGATGACCCGGGAATGGAGATCGAAATCGCCGTGCGCAAATACAGCGTGCCGCATGAATTTTCGGAAGCCTGTATCGCGCTTGCACGAACACTGCCAGATAAGGTGCGCCCACAGGATCAAACCGACCGCATAGACCTTACCGACGTTCCACTGGTGACCATTGACGGCGAAGATGCGCGCGATTTTGACGATGCCGTTTATTGCGAACCTGCGTCACGAGGTCGGGGCAAGGGTGCACAAAAAGGATGGCGTTTGCTTGTGGCAATTGCGGATGTCAGTCACTATGTCGAAACTGGGGCTGCAATTGACATCGACGCTTACGACCGTGCAACCAGTGTCTACTTCCCGCGCCGAGTCATCCCGATGCTGCCAGAAAAGCTGTCAAACGGCTTATGCTCACTAAATCCTGAGGTAGAGCGCCTCTGCATGGTTTGCGATATGTTCGTCACAGCCGAAGGGGAGGTTGATGCCTATCAGTTCTATCCTGCCGCAATGTGGAGTCACGCGCGCTTTACCTACACAGAGGTTGCCGCAATTTTGGGAAACACCCGTGGTCAAGAAGCAACCAGGCGAAAAGAACGAATTGGCGACTTGCTCAATTTACATAGTGTTTATCAGTCCCTGCTGAAATCTCGACAGAAGCGTGGGGCAGTGGATTTTGAAACCACTGAGACTCAAATTGTGTGCGATCAAAACGGTCGCATCGAAAAAATTGTTCCGCGTACCCGCAATGTCGCGCACCGGATAATCGAGGAATCGATGTTGGCCGCCAATGTATGCAGCGCCGATTTCATCGCAAAAAGCAAGCATTCTGGTTTGTTTAGGGTGCATGAAGGGCCGACGCCCGAAAAGAAAGAAATATTGCGGAATTACCTCAGGGTAGTCGGTGTTGGATTGAGCATCAGTGACGATCCTTCACCTGCGGAATTTCAGGCAATTGCAGAGGCTACAAGAGACCGCCCGGATGCTCAGCAAATTCATTCCATGTTGCTGCGGTCTATGCAGCAGGCTATCTACACCCCAATAAATGGTGGCCATTTTGGACTGGCCTATGGTGCCTACACCCATTTCACAAGCCCCATCCGACGGTACCCTGATTTGCTGGTCCATCGGGTGATCAAGGCGATTCTCGCAAAAACGAAGTACCAGTTGCCCGTTTTACCTGTACCAGGGGAGGCACACGCAAAGTTAGCCCGGCGCCTTGATAGGGGAACTGCTGCGAAACAAGGCCCATTGAAATCCGCGCTCAAAAGGAACAATGCTGAGGGCATGGCCTGGCTCGCTGCAGGTTTGCACTGTAGCGCGAATGAGCGCAGAGCCGATGAAGCTAGTCGCGACGTGGAGGCTTGGTTAAAGTGCAAATACATGAAGGAACATTTGGGCGAAGAATTTGGTGGAGTGGTAACTACTGCCACAAGTTTTGGCGTCTTTGTGACACTCGACTCCATGTATGTTGAGGGTCTCATTCACATAACCGAGCTGGGAGGTGAGTACTTTCGGTTTGACGAAATACGCCAGGAACTTCGAGGTGAGCGAACGGGGATTCGATATGCAATAGGGACCCGCGTCCGAATTCAGGTCAGCAGAGTGGACCTTGATGGTCGGAAGATAGATTTCAGACTCATGCCTGACAACGATGCGTTGGTGGCGCGAGGAACCATGGAGAAGGTTAGCGGGCGAGATCGATCGGGCCGCGCGGCCAAACCCGAGAGGATTGAAGTGAGTTATACAACCCCGCCGGTATCGATTCTTCGTGAGCCCAGCAAACGGGTTGAGAACAAGTCAACCCGTAAATCGTCCCTACCCGAAAAGACCACTTCGCCAAATATGAAAATACAAAAGAAACGCCGGTAGCTGAATCGCTATCGATTTCCGCAACTTGGAAATTGAATTCATAAGAATTTTGCGAGACTATGGGCTGTCAGTGTAGACGATGGGCGCCAAGTGTCAGCAATTGATCCATGACGATATGCTGAATCGCAAGCGGCCTCAAACGCTTCACCCCCGCCAGCTATTCGCGCGCCGATGAGGCCAGCTAAAACGTCCCCGGTTCCAGCTGTTGCCAGCTTCGCATTTCCGGTGGGATTGATGCGCGGCATCGTTCCAGGGGAAGCTATTATGGTTCCCGAGCCTTTCAGAACCACTGTGCAGGCAAATCGGTCGGCTATCGCCTGCGCAGCCTGAGTTCTATTCGCCTGAACCTCGTGACTACTGCTGTTTAACAGTCGTGCTGCTTCCAGAGGGTGCGGTGTGAGCACCGTTGTTGACGGACGCCTTGCCACGACAATTTGTTGAAGTGCCTTATCGGCGGCGATAGCGTTAAGTGCATCCGCATCCAAGACCAGTCGGTACGACTCCAAAATAATTCTTGGCAGATGGACTTTAATCGAATTGCCGCCACCACATCCTGCCACCACCACCAGATCTTGATAGATTATTCCGTCTGGACTGCGGCACATGACTTCCGGGCACTGCGAGCTCAGTGGACTGACTGCAGAATCCAGAAAACAAACATAGACACGCCCTGCGCCACCATGCAACGCGGCGGTCGCGGCCAGAGTGGCCGCACCTTCCATACCTGATGCACCCCCAACAATCGCAACATCACCAAAACTACCTTTGTGGGAATTGTGTTTTCTAATGAACGGTCCGGGCTGGGAGTTCAGCACGGCGCATGGTTTTGCAGGTTGGCTAACATTCAACGAATTGAGCCAAATTTCGCCACATGCATCACGCCCGCCGGCCGTAAATAGGCCAGGCTTGAGTGCCAACAGGCTCAAGGTAAAGTCAGCATGAACGCACGGCCAGCACGCTGCACCAGTATCCGAATTCAACCCGGATGGAATATCAACCGCCAACACGGGAGACCCGCTTGAATTGATTGCCTTTATCCATGACAAATACGGTTCTTGGAATTGGCGAATCGCTCCAATTCCAAAAAGCGCGTCGATACATAAGTCAAAACCGCTCGGGACGGATTCCGTCATCTCCACCCCCGCCTCCAATGCACGACGTCGACTTGCCGCTGCATCCCAAGGCAGATTGCGAGGATCACAAGCGCAGGTCACCACAGTGCGCTTTCCCAATAATTTCAAGTGGTGAGCAGCCTCGAAACCGTCGCCACCGTTGTTGCCAGGGCCGCATGCCACCCAAATATGCCGCGCATGAGGCGCGACTGCCAATGCAAGTCGAGCAACGGCAAGACCAGCACGTTGCATCAAAGTATGCGGGGGCAAATCTAGAGCAACCCGCGTCTCCAGTTCACGCAATGCGTCGGCAGAAAAAAGCGGCCGGGACGCACCGCCTGTCCAAGCTGTGATTCCAATAACGCGTTCAGAATTCGTAGACTTCTCCTTCACGGGCGAGCCGAATATCCAGGCCCGTCGCCAGCTTTAGATTGACCTCAAGGGCACGGTTAAACGCTTCTTCCAACGCATCGTCACTGCGTGTTGGTTCATGGTGTGTACAAAATAAGACCTTTGCTCCAACATGCCGAGCACTTGCAATACACGACGTAAAGGTTCCGTGTCCCCACCCCCTCTTTGAAGGATACTCCGCATCCGTGTAAGAGCTATCTGCAATCAAGACGTCAACACCTTTTATTGCATCGTGGATCGAAGCGATCTTTTCATCAACAAATACCTGGTATTCCTCATATCCATCATCACCAGGCTCATAGATGTTGTACGGAGGTTCATGGTCACCTGTAAAGAAAATCGACTTACCATTGCACTCAATGCGATAACCAAAATCGATGACTGGGTGGTTCAGTATGCAGGGCGTCACATAGGCAGAGCCGACTTGAACCGTTTCTCCCGGCACCAAATTCACGTATTCGATTCGCGCCTTCATCTCTGCTTCGCGCACCGGAAAAAAGCTGTATTGCAATTGAACCGACATGATCTGCTCAATCCCCTTTCCAGTGACAGGATCAAAGCTACCGTGCAAACGCAAGGTGTTGCCTGGAATAAAATTTGGAATAAAAAACGGCAAGCCCTGAATATGATCCCAGTGCGAGTGCGTGATCAACACATTGGCCGTAACCGGCAATTCAGCAAGCAACGTCTGCGACAGTGGAAAAATTCCCGTCCCTGCATCCAAAATGATCAGTTCATTGTTATCTGTACGGATTTCGATGCAAGTGGTGTTGCCGCCATAGCGAACCGTCTTCGGACCAGGCGAGGCGATTGACCCTCGTACCCCCCAAAATCTAACTTTCATAGCGAATCCTTGTTTAAGGCAAAAATCTTGAGGTATCCAGCCAATTCACAACTGTATTTTGAATGTGGAACGGAGCTTTCAATGTGCAAGTCGAGCGAATCGCGCCCATGTTATACTCGAACGGCTTTGCGTAGAACTAATCTTTGTCCACGCAAGACAATCGCAAATTCGCTCCATCAAGGTGTTGACTTCTCCGGGAAATGGAGTTTTCGATAAAGGAGCCGGATTTTAGACCCAACCTTTGGAGTAAATCATGGCAGTAACAATGCGCGAAATGCTGGAAGCGGGTGTTCATTTTGGACATCAAACCCGCTTTTGGAATCCCAAGATGGCCCCGTTTATTTTCGGTCATCGCAACAAAATTCACATCATCAATTTGGAAAAATCGCTTCCGATGTTTCAGGATGCAGCCAAATTCGTGCGTCAGTTATCTGCAAAACGTGGGACCATTCTGATGGTAGGCACGAAGCGCCAAGCGCGTGAGACCGTGGCAACTGAAGCGCAGCGCGCTGGGGTGCCATTTGTCGATCAGCGTTGGCTCGGTGGCATGTTGACTAATTTTAAAACGGTCAAAACATCGATTAAGCGTTTGAAGGAAATGAAAGCCCAACAAGAAGCCGGGCTTGACAGCATGAGCAAAAAGGAGCAGTTGATGTTTGCGCGCGAACTTCAAAAGCTCGAAAAAGACATTGGCGGCATTCAGGACATGGCTACTTTGCCAGATGCGATTTTTGTGATTGATGTTGGGTATCACAAAATTGCGATCGCCGAAGCACGTAAGTTGGGCATTCCTCTGATAGGCGTGGTTGACTCCAACCACTCACCGGAAGGCATCGATTACGTCATCCCAGGAAATGATGATTCCTCCAAAGCGGTCACACTTTATGCGCGAGGCATTGCCGACGCAATTTTGGAAGGTCGTGCAAACGCGATGGATGATGTTGTCAAGGCGGTTGCTGCCGAAAGCAGCGACGAGTTCGTTGAGGTGAGCGAAGCTTCTGCCTGAAGTTTTCCACCCAAAAAAGGGGCTTTGGTGCCCCTTTTTTTTAGCCTTTATTAAACTATTGAACTGATTACGGAGAAACTAAATGGCTGCAATTACCGCTAGTATGGTTGCTGAACTGCGTGGAAAAACTGACGCCCCCATGATGGAGTGCAAACGTGCGTTGACAGAGGCCGATGGTGACATGGTCAAAGCAGAAGAATTGTTGCGTGTAAAGCTAGGTAGCAAGGCTGGAAAAGCCGCGGCTCGAATTACCGCCGAAGGTGTTGTTGTTAGTTGCAGCGAGGGTGCGGTCGGTGCAATGTTGGAAGTCAATTGCGAGACGGATTTCGTGACCAAGAATGACAGTTTTCTGGCATTGGCCAATGCAGCGGTCGCCTTAATTGCAAAGCATAACCCGGTTGACGCTGAGGCATTGGGTTCACTCGAATATGTGCAGGATGGTTTTGGCCCAAGCTTGGAAGATGTCCGCAAAGGACTTATTGGCAAGATAGGTGAAAACATGACTTTTCGTCGTTTCAAGCGGTTTGATTCTGGAGCGCAATTGGCTTCCTATCTCCATGGAACCCGCATCGGTGTGATCGTCGAGTTCGAGGGCGACCCAGTTGCGGCTAAAGATGTTGCTATGCACGTGGCAGCTATGAAGCCAGTTGCGCTGACGAGCAATGATGTTCCCGCTGAACTGGTAGAACGCGAGCGCTCAGTCGCGGCGGCAAAGGCTGCGGAAGATGCGGCAGTCGCAACTGCAGCCGGCAAGCCGGTTCAGTCCGCTGAAATCGTCGCAAAACGTATTGATGGTGGCGTTCAAAAGTACCTCAAGGAGGTATCGTTGTTCAACCAAACCTTCGTGAAAAATGACAAACAGACCGTTGAACAAATGTTGAAGTTAGCCGCAACAAACGTTAAGTCATTTACTTTGTATGTAGTTGGTGAAGGAATCGATAAAAAAGTCGACGACTTTGCCGCGGAAGTCGCCGCTCAGGTAGCCGCAGCGAAACAGTCTACATAGTTGACTATCGACCTGTCCACCCGCCGTCAATTGGAGATCCATCATGCCAACGAAAAGACCTGCTTACAAGCGCATTTTGCTGAAGCTGTCAGGTGAAGCGCTCATGGGTGACGACCAATTCGGCATCAATCGAGACACGATTGTGCGCATGGTCGACGAGATCGCCGAAGTGACCCGATTAGGAGTCGAAGTTGCCGTCGTCATTGGTGGCGGTAATATCTTCCGTGGTGTTGCCGGCGGGTCAGTCGGTATGGACCGTGCAACTGCCGACTACATGGGCATGTTGGCAACTGTGATGAACGCTTTGGCTTTGGGTGACACAATGAACAAGGCCGGTTTGATTGCACGGGTCATGTCGGCGATTGGCATTGAGCAGGTTGTTGAGCCCTATGTGCGCCCAAAGGCGTTGCAGTACCTGGAAGAAGGTAAGGTGGTAATTTTTGCTGCAGGTACTGGTAATCCATTTTTCACCACAGATACGGCGGCAGCGCTTCGTGGAGCTGAAATCGGCGCTGAGATCGTGCTCAAGGCAACAAAGGTGGACGGTGTCTACAGCGCCGATCCCAAGAAAGATGCAGACGCGACACGTTACGCGAAGATTACTTTTAATGATGCGATGTCGCAAAACTTGGGCATTATGGACGCCGCTGCGTTTGCGCTTTGCCGTGATCAGAATCTACCCATAAAGGTGTTTTCCATATTCAAGCATGGAGCCCTCAAACGGGTTGTGATGGGAGAGGATGAGGGTACATTGGTCTACGTCTGATTGACGTTCCGGCAGGACAACGGGTTTGATGAGTGGAGCAAGAAATATGGCAATTAATGAAATTAAGAGCACATTGAGCGGCAAGATGGACCAATCCATCGAGGCACTGAAGCACAACTTAACCAAAATTCGCACTGGCCGTGCTAATCCAGCTTTGTTGGACACGGTACATGTCGACTACTACGGCGCCATGTTGCCATTAAGCCAAGTGGCCAACCTCTCGCTGATTGATGCCCGGACCATTAGTGTGCAGCCGTGGGAGAAGGGCATGGGAGCAAAAATTGAAAAGGCGATTCGCGATAGTGACCTGGGTTTAAATCCGTCCAGCATGGGCGACTTGATTCGCGTGCCAATGCCACTGATGACAGAGGAGCGGCGCAAAGAATTGACCAAAGTGGTTCGGGGAGAAGGCGAAACTACCAAAATAGCCATCCGAAACCTTCGACGCGATGCGAACGAAGCACTAAAAAAGTTGGTGAAGGACAAGTTGGCCTCAGAAGATGATCAAAAACGCTCGGAAACAGAAATTCAAAAATTAACCGACCGACACATTTCGGAAGTTGATCGACTCGTCACGTCGAAAGAACATGACATCATGGCGGTGTGATACCTTCAAAAATTAAGTCGAGTGGTTTCAAATGACAGCACCGAAGCTTTCGAAGCCACTCCATATCGCTATAGTGATGGATGGAAATGGGCGGTGGGCATCTAAAAGGTTTCTGCCCCGTATTGCTGGTCACAAACAAGGCGTTGATACACTCAAAAAAATTGTCCATGCATGTCCGCCTCGCGGCGTCACAGCACTGACAGTCTTTGCTTTTTCCTCAGAAAACTGGAATCGCCCTACGGACGAGGTTACTGGCCTGATGGACATTCTTGCGCTAGCTATCGCCCGCGAGGTTCCCAATTTGCGCAAAGAAGGTGTACAAATTCGCTTTCTCGGCGAACGCGCGAATCTGTCACTTCGGGTCAAAAAAGGACTTGAAGAAGCGGAAGCAGCCACGGTATCCAATACTTCGTTAATCCTGAATGTTTGTTTTAATTACGGCGGCCGATGGGACATTGCTTCTGCCGCAGCTCGTCTTGCCGCAAATGGCACTGAAATTACCGAAGAAAGCCTGTCTAACGAATTGGCGTTGACCCATTGTGGCGACCCGGATCTGATCATTCGCACAGGCAATGAAAAGCGGCTCAGCAATTTTCTTCTTTGGCAGGCCGCCTATGCAGAACTGTATTTTACTGATTTGTTGTGGCCAGATTTTGACGAGTCAGCGCTGGACGCGGCACTGCACGAGTTCGCTTCGCGCCAACGTAGATTTGGCAAAACTCCAGACCAAGTCGCCGACCGGTCGGCGAAAACCGTTGAGAGACAGGCACCATGTTGAAACAGAGAATCATCACGGCGCTGCTACTATTGGCGTTTCTTATTCCCGCTGTACTCCACCCTGATCCGGATGTTTTTGCCCTGGCCGCAATGTGTTTGATTGCGGCCGGAGCATGGGAATGGGCAAGATTGAATCAGATTGGGCAAACTGGAGCGATTACAGTGGCCGTGTTCTGCGCGGTGGCATGTTGCCTGACATGGGCTTCTGGAATGACATTGTTACCGCTTAAACCGCTGTGGTTGGTAAGTGGCTGCGCATGGGTGTTTTTTGGTGCCTGGATATTGTGGGGTGGCACCAAAGCATGGTCCCGTTTGCCTCAGACGTTGCGGTTAGTGAGTGGAATCATGGGATTGTGGGTAGCGTGGGTCGCTGTCGCTAAAGCACGTATGCTGGGCATCAATTTTTTGCTTTCAGTTCTAGTCTTGGTTTGGGCGGCGGATATTTTTGCCTATTTCGTGGGGCGTACACTAGGCGGTCGCATTTTTCATCGCAAGTTGGCTCCAAGTATCAGTCCTGGTAAGACCTGGGAAGGTGCCTGTGGAGCCGTGGTCGGCGTGTTCGTGTGCGCTTTCTTATGGCGAGAGCTTGAAACAATTACCTTCTTAGGTGCTCCCAGCCTTTACACGCGATTGGGACAGGGAAACATGGGGTTTATGTTAGTCGCTCTATTGTTTTTAACGATGATGAGTATTGTCGGTGACCTGGTCGAATCATTGTTCAAGCGCAGCGCGGGTGTAAAGGACAGCAGTGGGCTCCTTCCAGGGCATGGTGGCGTACTTGATCGTATCGACGCACTATTACCCATTCTTCCCTTGGCTATTATGATGACAAGCGCGTGACCATGGAAAAGTCTCGCATCACTGTCTTGGGATCTACAGGTTCAATTGGCGCCAACACACTCGATGTTGTAGATCGGCACCCTGATCGATTTGAAGTCTTCGCTCTCACCGCATCGACTAGCGTCGATACCATTTTGGCGCAATGTGCGCGATACCGACCCCCGTTTGCCGTTATGGCAAGTGAACCCCATGGAATTTTGTTGGCACAATCTTGCAAGTCGGAAGGATTGGCTACCACGGTTTTGTGGGGCTCTGCTGCACTCGAAATGGTTGCAGCCCATGAACTAGTACAGATCGTCATGGCCGCTATCGTTGGGGCGGCAGGCTTGGCGCCTTGCTTAGCAGCTGCAAAGGCGGGAAAGCGTCTTCTGCTTGCAAACAAGGAGGCACTGGTTGTTGGTGGACAACTGTTTATGGATGCAGTGGCGGCTGGCGGAGCCACGCTGCTACCAATTGATAGCGAACACTCTGCAATCTTTCAATCGTTGCCTGACGATCCAAGGGAGTGGAGTTCCTGCATTGACAAAATCATTCTCACCGCCTCCGGCGGTCCCTTTCGTAAGCGCGAACCGTCGACGTTGTTTAGCGTAACGCCCGAAGAAGCATGTGCACACCCGAACTGGGCTATGGGACGAAAGATTTCAGTTGACTCGGCCACTATGATGAACAAGGCACTTGAAGTGATCGAAGCCCGCTTCCTGTTTGGTGTCGCGCCCAATCAAATCGAAGTGGTCATCCATCCGCAAAGTGTCATCCATTCAATGGTGCAGTATGTCGACAACTCCATCGTTGCACAGCTTGGAACACCGGACATGCGCGGCCCGATTGCCTATGGCATGTCATGGCCAAAGCGCGTTAAATCGGGTGCAGCCGCAATTGACTTTTCAAAATTGACTGCGCTTACTTTTGAGTCAATTGACGCCCAAGATCACATGCATCGATTTCCGGGGATTGGTCTTGCGTGGCATGCACTTGCAGCTGCGCCGGGTACCACCACGGTTTTGAATGCAGCCAACGAAATTGCTGTTGCAGCTTTCCTAGATCGCCAGATTCGATACGATCAAATTCATCATGTTAATGTTGAAACCATGGGGCTTGTCCAGCCTCAGGCACCGGATTCCCTAGCGGCACTTCTGGAGCTAGACCTGCGTTCTAGGCTAGCAGCCCGAAGAGTCGTCTCGGAAATAGATCGCTGAAGACTCTTTGTCATTCACATGTTGACATTGATCGCATTCCTTGTAGCTATTGCTTTGCTGGTTGCCGTGCATGAACTTGGTCACTTTGCTATTGCACGCGCATGTGGTGTCCAGGTACTGCGTTTTTCCATTGGTTTCGGTCCGCGCTTGATAGGATGGACTTCATCCAAGTCGGGCACAGAATACATCATCGGATGGGTACCTTTGGGTGGCTACGTCAAAATGCTCGATGAGCACGAGACGGCAGTACCGCAGAAAGACCGCCAGCGCGCCTTTAACACCCAACCACTGTACAGCCGTGCAGCGATCGTGATTGCCGGACCTTTGGCCAACCTGATGCTTGCGGTAATTTTGCATACCAGTGTCAATTGGACCGGCGTGCAGCAGCCCCTTGCGATTCTGGCGAAACCAGCTCAGGAATCCGTTCTTGCAGCAGCAGGACTTAAAGGCGGCGAGCGCATCGAGCGTGCCGGGTTCGAGGGAGACGCGCTTGAAGAAATCGCATCATATGAAGAGTTCCGCTGGTTGATCACCCGAGGTGCAATTGAGCACCGAGATGTCCAGCTGGAGTATTCGGTCATGCCCTCGCAAAGCTTGCGATTGACCACTTTGGAAATGGCTCATGTCGACACAAGCCAGGTCAATGCCGAAATGCTTCAAAGGCTTGGTATCACTGGCCCCCATTCGCAAGCGCAAATTGGCAATCTGATTCCCGGAAGTGCCGCTGAACGCGCAGGCCTTCAGCCAGGCGATGTGGTGATAAAGGTTGATGAAACCTATATCGTGGATGCAGTCCAATTGCGGGATTTGATTCGTGCGTCGGGCCATGCAGGTCAGCCCCAACCCCAAACGTGGCAGATACAACGAAAGGACTCGCAAAGGACTGTGTCGGTCACACCTCAACCAGTGATTGAAGGTGAGCGGAAAATCGGAAGAATCGGAGCGATTGTTGGTGCGCCACCCACCATGACTATGGTTCGATACGGTGCCTTTGATGGAATAGGGCGGGCCGCCACTCAGACGTGGGAAACATCGATGCTGACCTTGCGGGTCATTGGCCAGATCGTGACTGGGGAAGCATCAGTCAAAAATTTGAGTGGACCCATTGCTATCGCTGACTATGCTGGTAAGTCAGCGGCGATAGGCCTTACCCCGTTCATATTGTTTCTTGCGCTAATGAGCATCAGTCTGGGAGTTCTTAACCTGCTGCCGCTACCCATTCTGGATGGTGGACACCTGATGTATTATCTTTGGGAGGCGCTCAGCGGAAAGCCATTGGCACAACGCTGGATTGACCAGCTGCAAAAGTTGGGGTTGGTCATCTTGCTTCTCATGATGTCCGTTGCGCTTATTAACGATGTGACACGATTTTTGCCATGACTGCGTGTTCCAGTGCTCATACTTCGGACTATTTAAATTGAAAAAAATGCAATTCAATCGAACTTTTCTGCGCCGTGCCTCCCTTGCGGCCGCGTCACTGTTGGCAATTCAGGGCGCGCTGGCAGTGGAGCCCTTTACCGTTAAGGACATTCGAGTTGAAGGGCTCCAAAGAGCGGAGGCAGGAACGATTTTTGCCTCATTGCCTGTCCGCGTGGGCGACACTTACAGCGACGAAAAGGCCGTGGCTTCCATTAAAGCGCTATTTGGCTTGGGCCTATTCAAAGATGTCCGTATCGATGTCAATGATGGGGTACTCGTTGTAATCGTCGAAGAAAGACCCACCATTGCCGATATTGACTTTGTCGGGGCAAAAGAGTTCGACAAAGACGTGCTCAAAAAAGCGCTGAACCAAATCGGGTTAGCTGACGGCAGACCGTTTGACAAGGCGCTGGTCGATCGCGCCGAGCAAGAGCTTAAGCGACAGTACATCAATCGAAGCATGTACGCGTCCGAAGTAATCACAACGGTCACTCCTGTAGAGCGGAACAGGGTAAATTTGAGCTTTGCCGTTGCGGAAGGCGAGCCAGCCAAGATCAGCGATATCCGGATTGTTGGCAACAAAGTCTTTTCCGAGTCCACTTTACGCGGGCTTTTCGACCTGGACACTGGAGGTTGGCTCAGCTGGTACACCAAGTCGGACCGCTACGCTCGGGCGAAACTCAACGCGGATCTTGAGGCATTGCGTTCCTATTACCTCGCCCGCGGTTACTTGGAATTCAAAGTCGAGTCCACTCAAGTCGCGATTTCACCCAACAAACAGGACATCGGAATCACTATCAATGTCAGCGAGGGCGATCAATTCATTGTGTCGAAAGTAAACCTTGCTGGTAACTTCCTGGGTCGCGAGCAAGAGTTTCAATCCCTTGTAGCAATTCAGACAGGGCAACCATACAACGCTGACCAAGTAGCAGTTACAACCAAATTATTCACGGACCACTTTGGGAATTTTGGTTATGCATTCTCTCGAATTGAACCGCGTACAGTGATTGATCGCACAACCAATCGCGTTGAGGTCACACTACAAGCCGACCCATCGCGGCGTGTCTATGTGAGGCGAATCAATGTTGCCGGCAATGATCGAACACGAGATGAGGTCATTCGGCGCGAATTCCGCCAACTCGAAGCATCGTGGTACGACGGAGAAAAAATTAAGCTGTCACGCAACCGAGTTGACCGCTTGGGCTACTTCAAGGAGGTGACGATGGACACCGCCGAGGTCCCAGGGTCGTTTGATCAGGTTGACTTGACCGTAACCGTGTCCGAAAAGCCAACCGGCAGCATTAGCTTGGGAGCGGGAATTTCTAGCGCTGATGGATTTGGTCTTTCCTTTGGATTCCGGCAGGACAACGCATTCGGTTCTGGCAACTCACTGGGCATTGAGTTAAATACCAGCAAACAAAACCGAACACTGGTTTTCAACACAACCAATCCTTACTTCACCGATGACGGCGTATCGCGCACAATTGATCTGTACCAGCGAAATACAAAACCGTACGTCGACATCAATGGTTATGCCATCGAAACTACCGGTGGCAGCGTCCGATTCGGAGTGCCATTCACGGAGTACGACACTGTTTACTTCGGTCTGGGGATAGATCAGACAACGGTCGTTCCGGGGAATTTGCTGCCCGTTGTATACCAAGACTTTGCAAACCGATTTGGATTTACTAGCAACGCAGTTCCTCTGACGGTGGGGTGGGGACGTGACACCCGCGACAGCGCGTTGGTCCCAACCGTTGGCAAAGTGATTAAGACATCTGCTGAGTGGAGCGTTGCTGGCGAACTGAAATATGTTCGAGCAACCGCTAACTATCAACATTACGTGCCCGTCACCAGCAAGATTACTGGGGCATTCAATGCTGAGTTATCGGTCGGATCGGGTACCGGTGATACACCTTATCCAATTTTCAAGAATTTCTACTCTGGGGGCTTGGGGTCGGTGCGAGGCTTTGAACAAGGCAGCCTGACAACCGGCCCGCAGCGTGACTTGGGTCTGACATCAACGGGGGGCACCAAGAAAATAAACTTCAACGCCGAATTGCTTTCTCCGTTGCCCGGCGGCGGCAAAGATCGGACGCTGCGGGTCTATGCTTTTATGGACGCTGGCGGTATTTTTGGGCCAGACGAAACGATCCAGTTGTCCGACATGCGCAGTTCGTACGGGGTTGGCATTAGCTGGATTTCACCAGTGGGTCCGTTGCGACTGGCCTTTGCAAAGCCGATCAAACAATTTGAAAACGATAGAATTCAATCCTTGCAATTCCAGATTGGAAGCTCTTTTTAATGAATACTTTACAACGTCGTTTGTTGGTCTCTGCTGTGATGGTTGGCTGCGCTTTCAGCGCAGTAGCTCAAGACTTCAAAGTGGGCTATATCAATACGCAGACGATCACAACGCAGTCCAATCCTGCCAAGGCTGCGCAGTCCAAATTGGAGCAGGAGTTTTCCAAGCGCCAAAAGGAACTGGTTGATCAGCAGACCGCTTTGAAGACATATGGCGAAAAATTTGATCGGGATGCACCCACGTTGAGTGAAACGCAGCGGGCCAGCCGTCAGAAAGAGGGTGCAGAGTTAGCCCGTGACCTGCAAAGAAGGCAACGTGAGTTTCAGGAAGACCTCAATGGTCGCCGAAATGAAGAGTTGCAACAAGTATTGGATCGTGCAACCAAGGCGGTCAAACAAGTTGCGGACGCAGAAAAATATGACATGGTTCTGCAAGAAGTCGTGTACGTCAACACCAAGCACGACATCACCGAAAAAGTGCTGAAGATTCTCAATTCCGGCTCCAAGTAGTCCCTGACTGACCGGGTTCGGTGTATGAAACTCGACCTGGCTGAGATAGTCGCAACATTGGGAGGTGAGTTTCACGGTGATGAGAGTCTCTGTGTAACCGGGCTAGCGCCGCTGGAAACAGCAACCGCAAGCGATTTGACCTTTCTGAGCAACCCTCGCTACCAGTCCCAGTTAACGGCTTCTCGGGCAGCGTGTGTTGTTGTGGCTCCAGAGTTCCGAGATATTGCCCAGTCGCGAGGTGCGTGCATAGTGTCCGACCAGCCGTATCTGTATTTCGCGCGGCTCACGCAACTATGGAAACGCAAGCGTGACACAGACCAGCCCCGCGGGATACACCCTAGCGCGATCGTGCATGCACAGGCTCAAGTGCATGCCAGCGCTGTCGTTGGTCCCTTATGCGTGATTGAGCGTGGTGCGCGCATCGGTGCCGACACGGTACTCAAGTCTCGCGTAACCCTTGGTGAGGACTGCCAATTGGGTGCCCGATGCATCGTTCATTCCGGCGTGGTGATCGGTGCCGACGGATTTGGGTTTGCACCCACTGGCGGTACATGGGAAAAAATTGAGCAGCTCGGCGCGGTGCGCATCGGTGATGACGTGGAAATCGGTGCAAACACATGCATTGATCGAGGCGCGCTGCGTGACACAGTCATTGAAGAAGGCGTCAAACTTGACAACCTGATCCAGATCGGCCACAACGTGCATATCGGTCAACACACCGCCATCGCAGGATGTGTGGGCGTGGCAGGCAGCGCAACCATTGGAGCGCATTGCACAATAGGCGGTGGTGCAATCATTCTTGGGCATTTGACACTGGGCGAACGCGTCAATATTTCAGCTGGCACCTTGGTTAGCCGATCATTGTCCAAACCTGGTCACTACACAGGAATTTTTCCGATCGACGAAAACTCTTCCTGGGAGCGTAATGCGGCCACTCTCAAACAACTGCATACCTTGCGCGACCGAATTAAAACTCTGGAAAAAGAGACTAAAAAATGATGGACATCCACGAAATTCTCAAGCAATTACCACATCGGTATCCATTCCTTATGGTGGACCGGGTGCTCACGATAGAAAGAGGCAAGTCTATCCAGGCACTCAAAAACGTAACCATCAACGAACCATTCTTTAATGGCCACTTTCCTCATCGTCCAGTGATGCCGGGAGTACTTATGCTTGAGGCTATGGCACAAGCGGCGGCGTTGCTGGCGTTCGACACCCTGGGGGTAACGCCTAATGATAAGACCGTGTACTACTTTGCCGGTATTGACGCTGCGCGCTTTAAACGTCCAGTCGAACCCGGCGACCAGTTAGTTATGAATGTGGAATTACTGCGTATGAAATCCGGTATTTTCAAATTCAAAGGCATCACCACGGTTGGCGCCAATGTGGCCTGCGAAGCCGAGCTGATGTGCACGATGCGCACGATTGCCTGAGAGCACAAGGCAGTCAGCTGTGACCCAAATTCACCCCAGTGCAATTATTGACCCGGCAGCCCAACTGGACGATTCTGTCAGCGTTGGCCCGTACACCGTCATTGGCCCACACGTTCAGATCGCCTCGGGTACCTCAGTTGGCCCGCATTGTGTCATTGAAGGGCACACCACCATTGGTCGGGACAACCGAATTTTTCAGTTCAATTCACTGGGTGCCATTCCACAAGATAAAAAGTATTCAGGTGAACCCTGCGAACTGCGCATTGGTGACCGCAACACGGTCCGCGAGTTCTGCACCTTTAACATCGGCTCGCCCGGCGATTGCGGCGTAACCCAGATCGGTAATGACAACTGGATCATGGCGTATGTGCACCTTGCGCATGACTGCCAGGTCGGCAACCACACTATCTTTGCA
This sequence comes from uncultured beta proteobacterium, assembly GCA_903870065.1. Classification (GTDB taxonomy): domain Bacteria; phylum Pseudomonadota; class Gammaproteobacteria; order Burkholderiales; family Burkholderiaceae_C; genus Allorhodoferax. The sequence goes on from CAIQBN010000675.1 coordinate 19,286, forward strand.
AACAACTCGCAATTGGCTGGTCATGTGCACGTGGAAGACTGGGTCATATTGGGTGGATTTACGGTTGTTCACCAGTTTGTTCGATTGGGCGCCCACAGCATGACCGCCATGTGCTCACTGTTGTTTGCCGACTTGCCACCGTTTGTCATGTGCCAGGGCCAACCGGCGGCGGCGCGTTCCATGAACTTTGAAGGCCTGCGCCGCAGGGGATGGAGTCCCGCGCGCATCGGTGTTGTCAAATCCATGCACAAGGCCCTATACCGAGATGATCTCACGCTGGAGCAGGCGCGATCCCGCATCGCAGAATTGGCGCAGGAGCAGCCAGAAGCCGCTGAGGATGTCACGATGATGTTGTCATTTCTGGAACAAACATCGCCACAGCGTGGCATCATTCGATAGGCATAACCTATGCCAGCGGAATTGCATGCTGAACCTTTGCCTGCATCAACGCCTTTTGTTGCCATGGTTGCTGGCGAAGCATCGGGTGACCTGTTGGCTGGATTACTGTTGGCTGGACTGCGCCAACGGTGGCCTGAAATGTTAGCAGCGGGTATTGGTGGTCCAAACATGACGCGACAGGGTTTTAGCGCATGGTGGCCGCACCACAAGCTCGCAGTTCATGGTTTTGGCTGGGAGGTGCTACGAAAATACCGTGAAATTGTGGGCATCCGCAACCAGTTGCGCTCCCGATTGCTTGATAAAAAACCCGACCTTTTTATCGGGGTCGATGCGCCTGATTTCAATTTGGAGCTGGAGTGCAAACTGCGCGAGCATGGGGTACGCACAGTGCACTTTGTCTGCCCATCAATCTGGGCATGGCGTGCCGAGCGCGTCGAAAAAATTCGTAACAGTGTCGATCATGTCCTTTGTATCTTCCCATTTGAACCCGCCCTGCTGGCTAGCCATGGGATTGATGCCACCTATGTTGGCCATCCGCTGGCCAGTCTCATCCCGATGGAGCCTGACAAACTGGCAGCCCGTGCCACGCTGGGCATTCAGCCAGGCGACACAGTTCTGGCTATTTTGCCGGGCAGCCGTGCGTCAGAGATTCAATATCTGGCAGAAACTTTTTTCGAGACCGCCAAACGAATCCGTAAGCAGTTGCCCAACATCAAACTGCTTGTGCCGGCGGTGGCGTCGATGCGCAATGCAATTGAGAACGCAGCCAAGCGTGCTTGCATGTTGGAGCATGTGACGATTATTAATGGACAATCCCATACTGTGCTGGCCGCCTGCGATGTGACACTCATCGCCAGCGGCACGGCGACGCTGGAAGCGGCGTTGTACAAGCGGCCGATGGTGATTGCGTATCGCATGAGCTGGCTATCCTGGCAAATCATGCGACGAAAACAATTGCAACCGTGGGTGGGGCTACCCAACATTCTGAGCCAGTCCTTTATCGTGCCCGAGCTGTTGCAAGAGGAGGCCACCCCCGAAGCACTGTCACGTGAAGTGCTGCAGTGGTTTAACGCTATCGCGCTAAGGCCTGAAAAATTAGCAGCCCTGCAACAACAATATGTCGCTCTGCACAAGAGTCTGCAACGCGACACCACGAGCCTGGCCACCCATGCCATCGAAAAAATTCTTGCCCACTAATCAAGTGGCACTTCAGTGGAACACGCGCGGGCTGATTGCGGGTGTCGACGAGGCAGGACGCGGTCCCCTCGCCGGACCGGTTGTGGCTGCAGCCGTTATTCTTGACGAACGCAATCCCATCAAGGGCCTGGCAGACTCCAAAGTTTTGACCGCACGGCGACGCGAAAAACTTTTTGATGAAATTCGCGCCAAGGCCCTTTGCTGTTCCGTGGCGCAGGCAACAGTCGAAGAGATCGACGCTATCAATATCCTGCAAGCCACGCTGCTGGCAATGCGCCGTGCGATTGAGGGGCTGCGGTTAAAACCGGCGCTGGTGCTGGTTGACGGCAATCGTTTACCGCAATTGCCTATGCGCGCGGAGGCAATCGTCAAGGGGGATAGCACTGTCGCGGCAATCTCCGCGGCATCCATCTTGGCAAAAGTCACACGCGATCGCTGGTGCGCAGAACTCGACGACCGTTACCCCCAATATGGTTTTGCCAGACACAAGGGATACGGCACCGCGGCACACCTTCATGCGCTGCGAATGCACGGCGCATGCCCGCAGCACCGCAGATCATTCAAGCCGGTGGCCGAGGTTCTTTTGTGAATACGCCCATCTCAATCAAGTCGCGTGACAATCCGTTGCTCAAGGAGTTACGCAAACTCGTCCGTGACAACACCGGTTACCGCAAGGCGGGGCATTTTTGGGTGGAGGGCGAACACCTATGCTCGGCAGCCCTGCAACGTCAACAGAAACCCAAGGTAGCCGTCTTTAGTGAGGATTATTTGGCTGTAGCCCCCGTGGAATATACGCAAGCCGCTATCAAAAGTATAGTTATCCCTGGTGGTTTGTTTCGCGAATTGAGTGGTCTGGAGTCTCCCTCAGCAGTGGGCTTTGTGCTGGATTTACCGGTCGATATAAATATTCAACCGCAAGTGCCAACCGTGCTGCTCGATCGTGTGCAAGATGCCGGCAACGTTGGCTCCATACTGCGCAGTGCCGGCGCATTTGGCTTTCGTCAAGTGATCGCAACCAAAGGCACAGCTGCATTGTGGTCACCCAAGGTACTGCGTTCCGCCATGGGTGCCCACTTTGGTCTAAACCTGATTGAAGGTGTCGAAATCGACGCACTGGAGGCACTCGGCCCGTTACCCCTGATCGTTACCAGTTCGCATCTCGGCGCACTCGTTCAGAACCTAAAACTACCGCAGCCCTGCGTTTGGGCTTTCGGGCACGAAGGGCAGGGCGTATGCCCTGACTTGTTTGCGCGGGCAGCGATGCTGGTACAAATCGGACAGCCCGGCGGCGAGGAGTCTCTTAACGTGGCGGCAGCCGCTGCAATTTGTCTGCACGCAAGCAGTCTCACATTCTGATGCTGACAGGCACCGCACTTTATGTCGCTGCAATGCCCTAAACTCTATCCTTAGTCAAGAATCGGAACTATTGGGAATGGGCGTTCATACCACCGTTGTATTTACAGATTTGCACGGCAGCACAACGGTGTTTGAGGCTCTTGGTAATGCTTTGGCCACTGAAGCTGTTACTGAAATTACCAATTGGATCAGCAGCCAATGCGTGTTGCACGGCGGGCGCATCGTCAAAACACTGGGCGACGGCGTTCTGGCCATGTTTCCTGACGAACAACATGCCGTCAACGCTGTTGTGGATTTACAGCGATTCCATGCCAAACGAATTCTGCGCTCGCAGGCCGCGTTGCGTATGCCTATGCGTATTGGTGTTGCAAGTGGCGAGGTAGAAATCGTCGCCGGAGATTGTTACGGTGACGCGGTCAATGTGGCTGCCAGGCTTTGTGACTTGTGCGGCCCATATCAAATTTGGGCAAATGCTGCTGCGCTGACCAACGTCCATGAAAGTCACGGCACGACGTTTCGCGAACTGGGTCCAATCAGCATTCGAGGCCGGGCTGAGCCTTGCAACGTCTTCCAAATCGAATGGCATGAGGACGTTAGCTCCGATTTCCTAACCATGCAAGCAGATCTTGATCCGGCGGAACTTTTAGGTGATCGCGATGTGCTAGGTCGTGAGATTGAGCTAAAGTGGTTAACCACCGTGCGCCGCTTCAAGTCGTTTGAGTTGCCCATACAACTCGGACGCGTGCGCGATGCCGATTTCGTAATCAACGATCCCCGTGTTTCGCGGATTCACGCCCGTTTGGAGTGGCGAAACGGCAGCGTCGTATTTGTCGACGTCAGCAGTTTTGGCAGCTGGGTCCGCTTTCTGGGCGCTACCGGGTCTGACGTCTTGTTGCGCCGAGAAGAATGCGTCTTGCACGGAAAAGGTGAATTGGCCCTGGGAGCATCATTCTCAGACGCTAGTGTTCCAACTGTCTCTTTTTCCATCCTTTAAACCTGCGCTGGATAACCAAAGCTTGAGGATTCAAGCATTGAACTTGTCAATCCTGCCCGAAAAGGTCACGGGTATAGACCTTTGCAGCCACATCAGTGAGATCAGCATTTAGGCGATTCGCCACAATCACATCTGCCTCCAGCTTAAACTGATCCAGATTCTCGACCACACGGCTGTTGAAAAATCGTTCTTCCTTCAAGGCGGGTTCAAATACGATTACCTCCACACCCTTGGCCTTAATACGCTTCATGACACCCTGGATGCTACTACTGCGGTAATTGTCACTGCCTGCCTTCATGACAAGTCGAAAAATACCCACAACCTTGGGGTTGCGTTTCAATACTTCAGCTGCGCAAAAGTCTTTACGTGTCGTATTGCTGTCAACAATGGCGCGCATGATGTTTTGCGGGACAGCATCAAAATTGGCCAGCAATTGCTTGGTGTCCTTGGGCAAACAGTAACCTCCATAGCCAAAACTGGGGTTGTTATAGTGATTTCCAATGCGGGGGTCCATGCAGACGCCGTCAATAATCTTGCGCGTGTCCAGCCGATGGGTTGCTGCGTAGGTGTCCAACTCATTAAAGTAGGCCACACGCATGGCTAAATAGGTGTTTGAAAAAAGCTTGATCGCTTCAGCCTCGGTACTTCCGCACAGCAGCACATCGATATCGGCCTTGATGGCGCCATGTTGGAGGAGGGTGGCAAATGCTTTGGCCCGATCGCTGAATACTTTTCCCGTTCCGTCCCCGACCACGATCCGACTGGGATACAAATTGTCGTACAGGGCCTTGCCTTCGCGTAAAAACTCCGGGCTAAAGAGGATATTTTGGCTGCCGGTTTGGGTTCGCAGGCGCTCCGTGTAGCCCACTGGCACGGTGCTCTTAACTACGATTACCGCTTGCGGCGCGATTGACAGCACCTTTTGTACGACGCTTTCAATACTGCTGGTGTTGAAGTAGTTGGTAACAGGGTCGTAGTCCGTCGGCGTGGCAATGATGACAAAGTCGGCACCCAAAAATGCCGCCTTGGGGTCCAGTGTTGCTTTGAAATTGAGTGACTCTTGCGCTAGAAAATGTTCAATTTCGCTGTCCTCAATCGGGCTTTTTCGTTGATTGAGGAGCGCCACTTTGGCTGGAACAATGTCGACAGCCACTACCTGATGGTGCCGTGCCAATAGCACCGCGATGGAAAGGCCCACATAACCGGTCCCCGCGACTGCAATCTTCATGGGCGTTTAGTTTTGGTACGGGGTGCAATCAATTAATGCAGAACCAGAACAGGCAGTTGGCTTTGGCTAATTATCTTTTTGGTATGCGATCCAAAAATAAATTCGCCCAAAGCATTGCGGCCATGTGTGACCATCACAATCATGTCACACCCGGTTCGTTCTGCTGCTTCCATAATCGCATGGTCAATCATGTAGGCAGTCGTGTGGTGCGGTGTAAATTCCACGCCTGCTTTCGCTGCTAATGCAGCAAATTGGTCCAATAACGCCGATGCATGCGCTTCATTGTCCATTTCATGCTTTTTGACGCCCGCAACAAAAGCATCGCCTCGTACATTGGCAAGTGAAATTGGCAGGTCGGGTTCAACGACAAAACCAGTGACTTTTGCGCCCAATTGGCTTGCAAGCGCAAGGCTTTGGTCCATTGCTTTGTGCGAAAGCGCAGAGCCGTCGACCGGTACGAATAGGTGTTTAAACATAAATTATGTGGGGTTTCATCAGTGTGCGCAGTTTACCTTCC
>CAIQBN010000676.1 GCA_903870065.1 uncultured beta proteobacterium
AGTTCGACACTTCCTGCACGTAAGTGGTTGATTTCATTGGAAACGCGTTCCATTTCGCAGACTACAAAACGGGCTTGGCGAGGTCTGATGGGGTTGGTGGTGTCAATTGCAGGGCGGCAAACAGCGATTTCTGAGCGGGCGTCATCTCGGTCAAGCCGGTCAGCGTTTTTCCGTCCGTTGTTTGCACCGTCTGCTGATGAATGCGCTTGAGTTGCTCCAGCAACGTGGCTGGTGACTCTGATCGATCGGCGGCGCTCAGGCGCATGCGCATCACCCGATACAGGATCAACGCCATGAAACACACCAAGGCGTGCGAGCGAATCCGTTGGGGTAGGCGGTGATACACCGGACCAATTTCGATATCAGATTTGAGAACCCGAAAGCCGCGCTCAATATCGGCCAGACTCTTGTAGCGTTGCACCACCTCAAGCGCGGGGGATGTCGTGTTGGTTACCAGCAGCAACTTGCCGTCGAGCAACTCCAGATAGCGCTTTTTGTCCTCGTCAATCGTATAGCTGAATAGGTCCGCCTTCAAGTCCACCTTGATCACGTGCGCCATGTGGGCGTCCTTGACGGCGTGATAGAAACGCCCCTTGGCGCGTTTGCCAGCGTCTTGCCCATCGAGTTTGTCGCTGCATTGCTGACCCATGGCAACCAACTCTGCAATGGTTTTGTCACGTGCTTGGCTGCGCCGTGTGGCAACCTGCGGTTCATGTGCCACCACCAGGCGCTTGTCCTGCCAGGCAGTCTCTGCGCACCATTGCGAATCGGGTGCCTGGGCGCCACTCAATACTTTGAGGTCATCGGCGAAGTCTCCATAGCGCGCTGCTGGCACCGCCAGGATGTATTCCAGCGCCACATCACGGCCGTCTTTTTTGAGCTGCGTTTGAAGTTTGGCTAACTCCTCAAGGTTGCTGACGCTGAGCAGCCCCCGATCGGCCACCAGAACCACCCGCTTGAGCGGGTAACGTGCCAGCAAACTGCGAATCATCGGTAGCAGTGTTTTGGCTTCTGCCGTATTGCCGGGGTGCACTTCATGGGCAATGGGCAAGCCTTCAGCGGTTTGCACCAAGGACAGCATGAATTGACGTTCCACCAAACCCGACTTGGCACGCCCATAGGCCCGAACATCGTCTTCCAAATCCGTCTGACCGGTCACCCCCACGGTGGTGAGGTCATAAAACACCACGGAGAGATCTTGATCAATCAAGGGGCGCATGAGCGTTGCCAGTCTGTCGCCCAATGTGTTGCTGTATTCATCGAGCACATCCATGGCACGCAGCAGGTGTTGGTGCTCGGACAAACTCTTGGCAACACCAACCGGCAGGGCCACAGTTTCCAACCAGAGCAGCACGCCCAGTTTGTTGCCTGGATCACACAAACGATTGAAGACCATCAGGCGCAGACAACCCAGCACATCGACCTCGGTTTTAGAGCGGCGCCAAGCACTGGCCAAGCCATCAAATCCCAGTGAACGCCATAGTTCAGAAAGGGCCCAAACATCGCCTGCATGACGGCTGTCGGTAAAGCGCAATCCATCAAGAGTGGCCACCGGTGCAATGCCACGGCTGCGCTGCAATGCGGCAATCAGGGTGTCACTTCGCCACCGTCTTCCAAGCGCCCCAGGGTGCACACGGTGCGCTGTCGGGGTTTGCCATCGGCATTGCGAAACGACTCGACCAGCTGGGCGTAGCGCCGTTGACCTGATTGAGTGACTTTGATGAACATGGCGGTAAGTGTAGTGCCAATCAGAAAACAAGAAACTACTTAATATTGTAAACGTGCCACTACGACCCCGATGGCCTACAAGCTCTTTTTGATTTGAGTGGGAAAACTCGCGCAAGTCATTGATTTCATTCAACCGCCGGTCGCTGGAGATCAAGAAATGGCTTCGGAGGTGTCGAAATGAAGGGACTTGTTCGACGCCGCAAAATACCCCACGATGAAATTTGTCTCTGAAAAGATGGTTTTCAGTGGCGACAAGGTTGCTGAAATTGTCGGCAATTTAAC
>CAIQBN010000677.1 GCA_903870065.1 uncultured beta proteobacterium
GTTGGTCAGCCCCCGGATGGCACGCAAAGTTAACCCACCCGTGGCCGCGCCATCGCCAAGCTGGCCATCGCGGTTGTCACCCCAGGCCCAGCCAGTGCCCGTACGATCCAGGCCGAGTCCATGGGCGCCGCCGAGGGCAACCTGGGCAAGCGGCGGCACATCCTGCGCTTTGGCAGGGCGATCAAGACTGCTCTCGCTGAGTGGACGGGCCAATTGACCGTGGCTGTTGTCACCCCAGACCCAAAGTACACCGCTGGCATCAATGGCGGCACTGCTCGCCTTTGCAGCACTGATTTGGCGAATCCCCGTCAGACCAAGGACCGCCTCCGGCCGGGTTCGGACCCCGGACTGTCCGCTGCCGACCGCGCCGCCGAAATTGTCACCCCAGCCAAACACCGTGCCGTCATTGAGCAAGGCAAGTGAATGACCATCGCCGGCCGCCACCTGGCTGCTCGGGCCCAGATTGGCGACCGCAGCGGGTATGTTGCGTGTGGTTTCAGTCGCACTGCCGGTTTGACCTTTGAGATCATCACCCCAGCCCCACAGGCGCCCGGTGCCGTCAACGGCCAAGCTGTGTTTGTGACCAACCGCCACATCGCTCACCGGTCCGCTCAACAACGCTGGTTTTACCGACGTGCCGGGTGCCGGCGTGGTGGTTGAACCGTCACCAAGCTGCCCGTTGAAGTTGCCTCCTGTGCCGACCAGGCTGCCGTCCGAGAGCTTCACCATCATGTGGTATTCGCCTACCCGAATGGCGCTGGCGGAGCCCGAAAGCCCGGCCAATTTTGCCGGAGCGGCCACCGCGTCGTAACCACCCCAAAACCACACCGCGCCATCGGTCGTAATAGCAGCAGCCCCAACCCGACCTGCCGACACTGCAGTCACCTTGGGCAAGGCCGCGATGCGGGTCGGAGTGGACCGCTGGTTGACCGCGGCGTCTGCCAGCTGGCGATAGCGGTTGTCACCCCATGCCCACAGTCCGCCATCACGGTCAAGCGCATAACTCTGGTCACCAGAGGCGTCGATGGCCACGATGACCGGCGTCCCGACCGGGAACTCAACACGAATCGGCAAGTCGGACTGACTAGGTGTTGCCACACCCAACTGCCCCATGCGGTTGTCGCCCCAGGACCACACTTCGCCGCTGGTGGTCAGCGCCAGGCTGTGACCCGCTCCGCCGCGTGCATCGGCGGCACCAACTACTGCCACCGATCGGGCAGTAGCGGCCTGGTAGGCGCCGCTGCTGTGGCCCAACTGACCCAAGTGGTTTAGACCCCAGGTCCAGACTTTCCCCTGCGCATCGGTCGCCATGGCGTGCCGGTCGCCACTGTGAATGCGCGAAATGCCCGATATGCCTAGCACCGCCAATGGGCTGCTGTGACTTTGGGTGCTGCCATCACCAAGGACACCCTCGGCGTTGTCGCCCCAGGCCAGCACGCGTCCATCCTCCAGCAGTGCCAGCGAATAAAAGACACCTGCCGACAGGGCGACAACCACGCTGTTACCGGGCAGGTCTTTGACAACAGTCGGGGTTGCGACATAGGTCGCGCGCCCCGAACCCAACTGCCCGCTACCGTCCTCACCCCACGACAGTACCCGCCCTGCCCCGTCCACCGCCAGGCTGTGATAAAGCCCGCCAGCCAGGGTGGGGTCGGCGATGGCTGCAAAACTTAGCAACAAACCAAGCCCGGTCGCGATCATGGGCTTGCTCAGGAAAAACTTTCGCATAGGGGTAGTTCTCAAGGAGGAAAGAGGGGGACGAACAAATTGCGCAGTTTTTTGACAGCGGCAAGTTCCGAGGGACTTAAAACCTTGTCGGCGTCCCAGTCACAATAGAACAGCCCAGTCACCCCGCTAGTGGTGATCGGAAGGATCACAAACTGGTTGACGTTTGGCAACAGCTCCCGGTAGCTCTCAGGCAAAGCGCTGGATTTCAAACGGGACACATCCGCAATGGAGACATCCACATTGTTTTTGATGGCCGCATGAAATGCGGTCGGCTTGTAGTCCTTACTGATTCGCAACCGCGAACGCAACTCGTCGATTCCTTTGCCATAGCCATAACGCACGGCAAAGTCACCTGAACGGGTCAGCATGAACAACAGGCAATGCGCCGTCTGCAGTGTCAAGCCAAAGGTCGGGAACATGGCAGCGGCCAGGGCCTCGACAGTTTGCTTGCCATCCGATGTCAGGGCCGCAAACAAATCGTCCAGCACGGCCGCGCTCGACACGGTTGGCGCCGCTGGTGGCACCGGGGTGAGGCGCTCAGCGCGGGTGCGAATCAGGCTGGCGACGCCTGCCCGGTCAATGCCTGTCACATCCAGAGCTCCGAGCAGTGCATCTGCCTCATCGGCCCGCCCCGCGTGAATCAACACCGATGCGGCACTGGAAAACCGTGCGATGGCGACCAGATCCTGGTCGCCAGTGCCATCGATGACGGACACGATGCTGGCGGGCAATTTCCAGCGTCGCGCCACCTCTGCGCCCAATTGCTGCAAAGTGAGCCCCCATATTTCAATGGAAGTTGCATCTTCACTGTGCCCCAATTCACAACGCTTTGCGATGGTTGCACAATCGGCAGCCAGGTATTTCTGCGCCAGCAGGCTCCCCAGGTCGTACATCAGAGCGGCCACGGCAACTTCTTCAGACCGGTGGGTGCACACTGTGCGAGCCAACTCCGAAGACAGCAGGGTTCTTGACAATGCACTATCGGCCTGCATTTCCGTCTCGGTCGCCACTGCCGTGCTCAGCACCAGATGCATTAAGGCGTCATTGCCCAGGACGCCGAGCGCGGAAGATACGTTTCCAGAGCCTGCCGAGAACGGTGCATACATCGCCGAATTGGCCAGTTTGAGCACTTTTTGGGTCAGCGCAAAGTCTTCAACCACGTGCCCGACCACCTCATCGGCTTCACATAGTTCATTACCCAGCGAACTGATCACCGATGCAACCGTGCTTTCCAGCGCGGGAAACCCCTTGACACCTTGCATGGCTGCCAAGAGCCTGTCCACCGTAGCAGCAGGGTCGCTCATAGTGCGGCTTCCAAGTGACGGTCGAGCAATTGACCTATTGCCGCAGCCGACATCGGTTTGCCCAGCAAATAGCCTTGAATCAAGTTGCAACCCGACTGCCTTAAAAAATCGAACTGTGCTTCAGTTTCAACGCCTTCTGCAACTACCTTGAGATCAATGCTGTGTGCCAAGTTGATCATGGCGGTAACCAGCCTCTTGTCTGTGGCGGAGGTCAAACGCTGCTCTTCAATGGCACGAACAAAGGCCTTGTCAATTTTTATACTGGAGACCGGCAACCGCGTCAAATAGGCCAGGCTGGAAAAACCAGTACCAAAATCGTCGATCGAAAATCGAATGCCGCTTTCACGCAATGTTGCCAGCGCTCGCTCAGTCCTATCCTGGCTGCGCATCAGCGTGGACTCCGTAATCTCCAGAACCACTTTGGCAGGGTCCACGCCGGTTTCAACGATGGCATCGAGCACATGGCGGTCAAATCCGTCCGCGTCAAACTGCACTGGCGAAACATTGACCGACATAACAAAGTCCGGCATGCGCTGGTGAAACACTTTGAGCTGGTGGCAGGCGTAGCGCAGCGCCCACTTGCCCAGGAACGGCATCAAGCCGGCATCCTCCACCACCGGAATGAATTTGTCGGGGGCGACCCTGCCAAAGTCGCGGCTGGTCCAGCGCATCAGTGCCTCAACACCAACCAACCTGCGCTGCACATCGTACTGTGGCTGGTACTCCAGATAAAACTCGCCCTCATGGATACCATTGTGGATTGCCGCCCGTATTGAAAAATCAACGCTGATATCGTCAGCGGCAAAAATGCTGACCCGATTTTTGCCAGCATTTTTGGAGTGGTACATGGCGGTATCCGCATTTTTCAGCAATGTGGAGTAGTCAGTGCCGTGGATCGGAAACTGCGCAATGCCAATACTCACTCCCAGGTAAGCATTGTGTGGTGCGGTGTCATAGGGTCTTGCAATGGCCATGAGCACACTCTTGACCATGGCGTTTGCCATGGCTGCATCCTTGCCGACCATGAGCAACACAAACTCATCCCCGCCCAGACGCGCCAGCAAGTCATCGCCACCGACGATGCGGCTCAACCGCCGGGACGTCTCCACCAACACCGCATCACCCATGCTGTGGCCAAAGGTGTCATTGACTTTTTTGAAACCGTCAAGGTCGAGCAGTGCAACCGAAAACACCTCACCACCCGAACGCAACCGGGCTTCCACCGCATTTTTAAAGTAGGTTCGGTTGGCCAGACCCGTCAATTCATCATGCTCCGCCGCATGACGGTAGGCCGAATCATCGGTCCGCCAAGGCGAAATATCAATCACACACAAAACATACTGATCCACGGCGGCTAGCCGGTAGGCACGCAAATTCACCCAGCAATCCGCGTCCCCTCTGAACATCCGCAGATCGCAGGAAAAATCATCCGGCTTTTCAGCGCAGGCATGGGTCAAACGCTCGGCATCGGTCGGGTGCAACAAGTCGAAAAAATTGGCGCCTAGAACTGCAGGCCCGGCCTGGCCCAGCCAGCGCTGCCCCTGATCCGATATGAACTTGATACGAAACTGACCATCAACCCGGAAAACAGCATCAAGCACCCGGTCAAGCGTAGGCGAACTCATGCCACCACACCCGCACGTGTTGCGTGACTGGCTTGCCCCTGAATCAAGCGACCCTGCATGCTGGAAATTCCCTTTGCTAACCGAACCCGACGGCACTGTGAGCGCAGCTTACCACCAGCCGCCGCGTTATGCGCACTCCCCCACCCTCAAATATGAGCCTCCTCCTGCCCACCAAAAAACATGACCGCGACGGCCGCACCTCTCCAGTTTTGAACTGACTACGCGTTGGCATATCTGCTGTAAAGTGCAAATTTTTCGCCACAACCCAAAGAGGAAATTTCGCAATGACCGACGCTGGCCACGCCAAACGCCGAACCCTCAAGGTGCTGGTGGCGGAAGACAACATCATCAATCAACGCATTGCCGTGGGCATGCTTCATGAACTCGGACACACCGGCGTTGTTGTCGCTGACGGCGACAAAGCCCTCAAATGTCTGGCCAAACTTTCCTTTGACGTGGTGCTGATGGACGTGATGATGCCCATCCTCGACGGTTTACAAGCATTGACTGCCATTCGGCAGCAGGAGCAGGGCCAAGGATCGGGACGGCATATGCCCGTGATTATGGCCACTGCCCACACAGAACCCGGCGACGCCGCCCGTTTCAAGCGCGCGGGCGCCGACGGCTATGTCGCAAAGCCCTTGGAAATAGACAAGTTGGAAACCGAACTACTGCGGGTAATCAGATCTTGATGTGTGCATCAAAGGGGCTATCATTATTCCCCAGACTGGTGCACCGGCAATTATTCGGAGTCTTCCCTCAACATGAGTACTGAATCCAGACAAGTCAAGATCAGTGCATGGCTTGCGCCGGCCGTTGGATTGATGCAGCGCTTTCGGATGTCAATCAAACTGGCCGTGCTGGCCGCGCTGCTGATTGTCCCGTTGGTTGTGGTTACTTACTTTCAGGTGTACCGGTTGATCGGCGACTACCGAACGGCCCACAATGAGGTTCAGGGGGCACGTGCTGTGGCCCTCGTCACGGACTTGGTCACCGCCGTTCAGCACCATCGCGTGGAATCGCTGCGCGCGCGGCAAACCGCCCTGCAAGCTGCCCAGCCCGGACGCCGCGATGAACTCGCGCCCTTGACTACCAACATGGATGCGATGGTGGCGCAACAGCCGGGCCTGGGATTGGCGTCACGTTGGACGCCCTTGCGGGCGGACTTGCAGGCCATCGCCGCTTCTGGCTCCAGCGAAGCCGTTACCGCTGAACGTTATGCGAAAGCCGTCAACGACTTGCGCCGACTCGCACTCTTTGCCGGTGAATCCTCCGGGTTGGTACTTGACCCCATTGCCGACACCTACTTTTTGCAGGATGTGTTGACCGAGCATGCCATTCCCTGGCTTGAGAGCGTGAGCAATATGCGTGCTTTGATAGCATCAGCCGCCGGGCAAACTGGCCATATGGATCTGGTTCATTCCAATTTGAAGAACCTGGCCGAACAGGTGGACAACCGGACGGAAGCGGTGGTGGAACGATTTGAATCATTTTCTCGATCTGACGCTGGTGCGGCACCCAAGGAGGGAAACCAAGCGGTAGCTGCTACGCTGGCCTTCACAAAGGCCGCCGGTGAACAAACTGGCAAGGCGTTTACCCCAGAAATATTCGCAGGATTGTTTGATGCGGGCGGCAAAGCCATAGACGCCGGCCGCGCGTTTCGGGTGGCTGCCGCCGCGATGTTGGTCGCTCGCCTGGAAGAGCGGCAAAGTACATCGTTGCGTCAGGCTCTGGTCCTGGGCGGTTGGGCAACCGTTGGAATATTGATGGTCGTGTATTTCTTGCTGGGGTTTTCGGTCGCCACTGTCAACAGCATCAGCATCCTGCACAAGGCCTTGCAGGAGGGCACCAAGGGCAACCTGGCGACCCGGGTGGTGGTGCCCGGAAAAGACGAACTCGCTTTGATAAGCAAGGAATTTGAAGCCATGCTGGAGGTCCTGTCGGCCCTGGTTGCGGACGTCCGCAGCGCGTCGAGCATGGTGACCCATGTCGGTGGACAGCTCGTGGAAGACGGTCACTCCCTTTCGCAACGCACGCAATCCCAGGCGGTGAGCCTGGAAGAGGCTGCCTCCAATGTCGGACAGGTCAGTGACACGGTCGCACGCAACTCCGAGGCGGCGCAAGAGGTCAGCCTGATGACCCGAAGCCTGCGGTCCGAGGCCGACACTGCCAGTGACTTGATGGGTAAAACAGTGGGCGCCATGTCTGGCGTTCAAGCCACATCGGACCGGATGCGGGAAATTATTGGCACTATCGACGGCATTGCTTTTCAGACCAATTTGCTTGCACTGAACGCTGCGGTCGAAGCCGCCCGCGCCGGCGATCAGGGCAAAGGCTTTGCGGTGGTTGCAGCCGAGGTCCGTGGACTGGCCCGCCGCAGTCAGGCCGCTGCCGCGGAAGTGCGGAATCTGATTGCAGACTCCGCATCCCGCGTGAGCTCGACGGTCAAGGAAATTGAAGCGGTGAGCCAATTGATGGGCAGCCTGGTCACCGGCATCTCCGAAATAGCAACCAATGTGGAGCACATGGCCGAAGGTAGTGCCAAGCAAAGCATCGCGTTGTCCGAAGTGGTGCAGGCGGTGGGTGACCTGGACAAGGTAACGGTCGAAAATTCAGGCCTGGTGGACCGCACATCGCACCGGTCGGCACGGCTGATGCAACGCTCACGGGAATTGGAAGACGCAGTGACTTATATCAAACTGCGCCAAGGCACAGCCGACGAAGCAATGCACCTCGCGGAGCGTGCGTATGACCTGGTGCAACAACTTGGATACGATCAGGCGCAGAACATTTTCCACGACCCGAATGGTGGTTTTGTGGATCGCGACTTGTATGTGTTTGTGTTTGACCGCGAAGGAGTCTATCGCGTCATGGGCGCCGACAAAAAACGGGTCGGCACCAGTCTGTTTGATGCCCAAGGGGTTGACGCACAGCAGTTGCTTGATGACGCCTGGATGCGCTGCGAACAGGGTGGAGGATGGGTTGAATACAACATCATCAATTTGACAACTGGAACGGTAAAGGGAAAATCATCCTATGTGCTGCCACTCACCGACACCCTGCTGATTGGCTGCGGCGCATACCGCAGTGCATTGACCAACGTGGATTCCAAGTTGGGCCATTAGGCGACGTGGCACGCAGCGATGACTACCTGCACATCCTGTGGCGCCTGCTGCGCAAGTTTTCGGGTCGATTTTTCTGTCTGCGAACTCGATACCCAGCAAGGACAGGTGCCATCGGGTCTGACGGTTGAAGTAACTGTCAACACCGCCCGTATGCTGGGAACCGATCACGTTCCTGTGCGTTGTGCCGCACTGAGCGGCAAGCTGGGGCTCAAGGTCAACTGCGCCATTTATGAGTGGCGTCCATCACCTTGTCGTGATTTTGAAGAAGGCAGCGACGCCTGCGCCCAGGCCCGGCGACGCCACGCAATGTCTATTGCGCCTGACCGAAAGTTACCGCTCAATTGAATCTGTGCCGTTTGGCAGGCAATTCTGTGCGAATATTCTGGCTGCGCAACTGTTCGCAGTGGTTGTGGATGCTGACATCCACCAAAACTACATCGATTATGAAAAATATTATCAGGTCAGTCTTGGTTGTTCTACTGGTTGCACTTGCCGGCTGCGCATCCTGGGTGCCCGGAAAAGGTGTAAAGCAAGTCGGTAGCGTGGTTGACTATCTTTACCCGAACGCCAAAGAGCCACCTCAAATGAAAGCGGGCGTTACCTATTTGCGCCCACCGGTGCGCGTCGGGATTGCATTCGTTCCCGGCAGCGGGTATGCATCGGCGCTGCCCGAAACTGAAAAACTGAAGTTGCTGGAACGGGTCAGGAGCGCCTTTTCAAGGCATGCATTTATTGACAAAATCGAGCTTATTCCGACTACGTACTTGCTGCCAAAAGGTGGCTTCACGAATCTTGAACAAGTGGCAAGGATGTTCAACGTGGAGGTGGTTGCACTGCTCTCCTACGATCAAATTCAGTTCAACGACACCAACTTCCTCTCCGTACTTTACTGGACCATTGTTGGTGCCTACATCATTCAAGGCGATCAATACGACGTTCAGACCTTGGTGGATGCCTCGATTTTTGACGTCCGCACGAATAAGCTTCTCTTCAGGGCGCCCGGCACCAGTCAGGTAAAGGGGAGTGCCAGCATGGCTGGATTCTCTGAGCGTGCCCGCGCGGCCAGGGCCGAGGGTTACAA
>CAIQBN010000678.1 GCA_903870065.1 uncultured beta proteobacterium
GTCGTCAGCAACTTCCGGCTTGTCACCGGTGAAACCCCGGCGCTGCATGACGGACAGGTGCTGGTACGCCACCATTACCTGAGTCTGGACCCGTACATGCGGGGTCGCATGAATGACGCCAAGAGTTATGCGCAGCCCCAGGCTCTGGGTCAGACCATGCAAGGTGGTACCGCCGGCGAAGTGGTGGAGTCACGCAGTCCCAAATTCGCGGTTGGTGACAAAGTGGTTGGCATGGGCGGTTGGCAGGAGTACAGCGTGGTCGATGCCACCCAAGTGGGGATGCTGCGCAAAGTCGACACCACCCATGTGCCGCTGAGTGCCTACCTGGGCGCAGTCGGCATGCCCGGTGTTACTGCGTGGTATGGGCTGGTCAAGATTATTGAACCGCAGGCTGGCCAGACCATGGTGGTGAGTGCCGCCACTGGCGCGGTGGGAAGTGCCTTTGCCGCGCTGTCCAAGGCGCGCGGATGCCGCACGGTCGGCATTGCCGGCGGACCCGAAAAGTGCCGCTATGCGGTGGATGAACTCGGCTTTGATGCATGTATTGATTACAAGCAGCACAGCACCGCTGGCACGCTATCCAAGGAAATTGCGCAAGCCTGCCCCAATGGCATCGACGGCTATTTTGAAAACGTCGGCGGCATGGTGCACGATGCCGTTTTGCCGCGCATGAACGCTTTTGGTCGCGTCGCGGTGTGCGGCATGATCGCCGGCTACGATGGCGCTCCCTTGCCCCTGACCTATCCGGCGTTAATCCTGACCCAGCGCCTGAAAGTCCAGGGGTTCATCGTGAGCGAGCATATGGAAATTTGGCCGGCGGCGTTGACCGAACTCGGCACCCTGGTTGCCACCGGAAAACTGCGTGCGCGGGAAAGCATTGCCCATGGAATTGTGAGTGCACCCGAGGCATTTTTAGGGCTGCTGAAGGGCAAGAACTTTGGCAAACAACTAGTCAAGCTGGTATGACCGACCTGATCCTGCACCACTATCCCACATCGCCCTTTGCGGAAAAGGTCCGTTGTGTGTTGGGCTTTAAGCAACTGGCCTGGAAGTCGGTCATCATTCCCGTCGTTATGCCCAAGCCCGATGTGCTCGCACTCACTGGCGGCTACCGTAAGACTCCGATTTTGCAAATTGGCTCGGACATTTACTGTGACACCGCGCTCATTTGTGACGTGCTGGAGCATATTGCACCCACGCCGAGCCTCTATCCGCAAACCCAGAAGGGGCTGGCGCGCATCGTGGCCCAATGGGCCGACACCACGCTGTTTTGGGCGGCCATGGGCCACAACCTGCAACCCAAGGGGGCCGCGGCCATGTTTGATGGAGCGCCCGCCGACGCTGGCAAAATTTTTGGTGCCGACCGCGCCGCCATGTCCACCGGCATGACGCGTCTGCGCCCGCCAGACGCTACTGCAGCCTACAAGTCCTACTTGCGGCGCATTTCCGACATGCTGGACGGGCAGGACTTTGTGCTCGGCAGCGCGCCCTGTATCGCCGATTTTGCGTGCTACCACCCCTTGTGGTTCAGCCGCAAACGGGTGCCGGTCATGGCCGGTATTCTGGATGCCAC
>CAIQBN010000679.1 GCA_903870065.1 uncultured beta proteobacterium
ATGAAGAAGGTACACAGTCGAACCCTGGAGGACGGCACCCCCACGCACAGTTTCCAGACTTTACTGCGCGAGCTTGAAACGGTCGTGCGCAATACCTGTCGCACTCCCAAAAGCGCAAGCAATGCGCCCACATTCCAGGTCCCCACCACGCAAAACGACACGCAAAAGCACGCACTTGAATTGATCAGTCAGATCAAAATGTAGACAGAAAGCGGAACCTGAAATACCGGCCGTTTCAGACGGGAAACTCGCTTCTTTGAGGGAAGAACTTCAGTTTAACAATGGAAGCCGCCTTACTTGGCACCTGCCCCTCAGACACATCACCGGTAGGAATAGCGACAAGCCCCTCGAGCCCCTGGTACTCAACGTGGACGTCCGTGGGGCTGGTCATCGCGCGACAAAGCGCAAGCCCACAGCGAACCGATTTTGACTCCGCTCACCCACCGAACATAGGCACCGGAGCTTCCTGCATTCGTGCAGGTCGCGCAGGCCTCACAGATGCCACAGCATCATGACAACTATTGTCGATCAAGAACTGGCCAGGTCAACAAACGCGCATCAAACCTCCCCCCGCACCATCGCCAGCAAGCGCCCCAGCGCCGCGGCGCCATTGGCGCGCAGGCCGTTGTGTTCGTATTCATTGGTGTGCCATAGCCTCATGTTGGGCACCTGGCGGGCGGTCTCTTCAGAGAACTCGCGGTGCACATACATGTCGTCGTAGTACACCGCCGCCGCTACCGGCACGGTGTTGCGGGCGAGTTGCGCTGCGTCATACAACACCGGCCAATCAGCTGTGTTTGCCACCAACTCTGCAGCGGCCTTGAGTGGCTGCAGTTGCGAGTAGACGTCAAACATCCAGGGGTAGACCATCTCGCCAGTGAACAGCACAGGGCCAGCGGCGTCCAGCGCAAACTCGGGAAACTCGCCAAGCAACCGATCTGCCGACCATGCGCTGGCGCTGCGTTGCGTGTAGCAGGCCTCCTGCAAAAGCGCATAAATCGGGTTGGTATCAAACGCCTGATGCTTTTCCAGATGGTGCAAAAAATTCCAGTTGAGGGCGGTCTGCCCATCGTGCAAACGAACAAATGCGTCTTCCAGCAAGTAGTGCAGGCTTTCAAAGCCATCACTCATGCCCAGACCCAGGCCCAACTGCAAGAAGCGCCGCGGGCTCAGCACCCCGCCGCCCGGCAGGGCGACAGGTTGTTGCGTCAGGAAATCCAGAATGCGGCGCACCTGCTGCACATCGCCGGGATAACGCTGGTAATACGCCCGGTTCTTGTCGGCCACACGCCGGTAGGTGGCCCGATACACCTCATCGGCCGAACGGGTCAACGACGGAATGCCACCCGTGATGAACACCTCCTTGAGGCCCTGCGGTGCGGCACTCAGGTAATGCATGGCACAAAACCCGCCATAACTCTGGCCCAGAATGCTCCAGGGCTTGCCACCGGTGAGCTGCGGGCGAATGGCCTCGGCGTCGCGCACGATGTTGTCTGCGCGAAAGTGCATCAGGTAGTCGGCTTGTGCTTGTGCGCTTGCCATGCCGGACAGTGTCTGCGCAGTGATGGGAGTTGAGCGCCCGGTGCCACGCTGGTCCAGCAACAACACCCGATAGTCCTGCAAGGCGCGGCCCAGCCAACCTGCATTTCCCATCGGGCGTGGCGCGCCAGAGCCCGGGCCGCCTTGAAAGAATACCAGCCAGGGCAAGTCGGAATCGACCTTGGTGGGCGCGACAACTTCGCGCGCAAAGATGCCAATCGTTTGGCCGGGGCTTGCGTAGTCAACCGGTAGCTCATAGAAGTGGTCACGCAACACGAGGCCGGGTATGTGGTGGGTGGTATGCATCATGTTTTCAATCCTGTTCGGTGCCCATTGCGGTGAGGCGGGGCCTTACGCGCGCACTGCTTTGCGCTGGTTACTTTCCCGAGAGTTCCTTGAAAAAGGCGTCAGCGGACGGTTTGCGTTGCAAAAAGGCTTCCACCAATACTGCAGGCGGGCGCTGTCCGCCAGTCTCCAAAATTAGCCTGCGGTAACGCGCACCGATTGCC
>CAIQBN010000680.1 GCA_903870065.1 uncultured beta proteobacterium
CAACACATGCAGCTTGACGCCTGGCATCTTGCGTTCAAGTTCGGTGTAAAGATTCTGGATGTAGCGCGACACTTTCGGGCGCACATAGGAATTGACGACGGTAGTCTCGGTACGCTCATATTCGTACATTTCCGGGATCACCTCGGACGAGATCGACACCGGAATGCCAGGCAATACTTCTTCGATGATGTCGCGTACCCGACACTCATGCGCACCGCTGGCATAAGCGTTGATCAGCGAGACCGTCATAGCCTCGATGCCCTGATCTTTCAAGCCAGCAAGACTGGCTCGCAAACTATCTTCATTCAGTGGACTCACCACGTTGCCACGGGCATCTATGCGCTCATCCGCTTCTATGGTCAACTCCAGCGGAGCCAGCAATGGTCGCTTGTTGTAAATTACCCAGCCGCCCAGTCCCCCCGGAACAAACGAGCGTGCAATTTGCAACACCTGGCGGTAGCCCTTGGTGGTTACCAAACCGACCCGGGCACCTTTGCCCTCCAGCACGGTGTTGGTCGCAACGGTAGTGCCGTGCATCACATGTGTGATCTCCTTGGGATCAATCTGGTTCTGATCGCACAGCTTTGCAATGCCATTGAGCACGCCGATTGACGAGTCCGCCGGCGTCGATGGCACTTTGGCCGAATACGTCTCCCCGCTGCTTTCATTGATCAGCAGAAGATCCGTAAATGTTCCCCCTACATCGACCCCAAGTCGATAACTGGGTGCTACTTTAGATTTCATAGGGTTTCCTTTGCTTCATTCTTGCCCGTGGGCACTGCTGGTGTTGGCTGTCTCATGTGGATCGCTCTCATGAACTTACTGAATCGCCGCAGAGTCGCGCAGCGATTCAATTCGTTTTTCATCGTATCCAAGCAAATTTCGCAAAACAGATTCAGTGTGCTCTCCGAGCATCGGCGGAGGCTCAAAGGTGACATCGGACGCACCTCCGATCTTGACTGGATTGCCAGGCATCTGGACCGTTTCGCCGTTTTGCAGTCGAACGTTGACCACCATGTCCCGCGCACGAATCTGGGAATCGTTTAATGCCTGCTCAAAATTGTTGACTGGCGCACACGGAATACGAGCCTCCTGCAATCGGGCCAACCAATATTCGGCAGTATTGCCCATTAATTCAGCCTGAATAATGGCGTCAATTTTTTCTCGATCTTGATATCTCGCTGGTTGCAACAAATATCGAGGATCCTTCAGTTCCGGCGCTACGAGGACATCGCGGAACTTCTCGAAAAAGGCGTCACCGATACAGGCAATAATGATGTAACCCGTCTGCGTCTGATAGGCGTTGTAGGGAACATGCACGAAGTGGCTGTTCCCTATGCGCTCGGGCACGTGACCCGACATCAAGTGCATCGTTGCCATATAGTTGAGCAACGATATCTGCACATCGAGCATGGAGATATCAACATGGCGCCCACATCCTGTGGAAGCACGTTCATGCAGTGCCGCCAAAACACCGATGGCTCCAAATACCCCGCCCCCCAAATCGCCCACCGGGATGCCCGAGCGTAACGGCGCCTGATCGGGGAAGCCGGTAATTGACATGCCGCCGCCCATACCCTGGACAACCTGGTCGAATGCCGGACGGTTCGGCTCGGGGCCGGTTTCGCCAAAGCCGGACACTGAACACGTCACAATGCGCGGGTTTATTTTTGCAAGAGTCTCGTGATCAATTTTTAGCCGTTTGGTGACTCCAACACTAAAGTTGTCGAAAACCACATCGGCCTTTCGCACCAGATCATAAAAAATTTCACGGCCAGTGTCGGATTTGAGGTCAATGCAAACACTTTCTTTCCCGCGATTGAGCGTCAAGAAATAGGCGCCCATACCTTGACGCGAATAGTCTGCGCTACCCGCCAAGAGGCTGCGCGTCCCCTCG
>CAIQBN010000681.1 GCA_903870065.1 uncultured beta proteobacterium
AATCGCTGCCAGGTAGGCCGAGACGTCTTCTGCGTCCTGATCCGACATCTCGCGTTCCTGTGTGTAGGGGAACATGGGCAGATTGATGCGGGTGCGATTGCGGAAGGCCTTAAGCTGGTCGGCGATGTGGGCAGCCCGTTGGCCACCAATGCGGGGGTATTCACCGCGTTTGCCGCCTTGGCCAAACTCGCCGTGACAACCGGCGCAGGTGCCGTTGATTTCCTTGCCGCGCTCAAGATTTTGGGCGCTGCCGAATGACGCCGTGCAGACGAGTAAGAGGCAAAGCAGCAGTTTTTTCATCTTGGGTCCGAGGCCAACCCCGCAAGCTGACGAGGTTGGCCATTGTGGCCCGGACGGGTCTGTCGCACATTGAAACAGGATAAGAAACAGGGC
This sequence comes from uncultured beta proteobacterium, assembly GCA_903870065.1. Classification (GTDB taxonomy): domain Bacteria; phylum Pseudomonadota; class Gammaproteobacteria; order Burkholderiales; family Burkholderiaceae_C; genus Allorhodoferax. Next base: position 394 of record CAIQBN010000681.1, read on the forward strand.
AAGTTCTGCCCCGGCGTCCCCTACATCAGCAGGTGCTCGCCCGCGTTGTCGCCGCCCAGGGTGACATAGTTGACCTTACGGATGTCCATGAGTTTTTTGCCGCCGGAGTAGCTGATGGAGCTTTGCACATCCTGCTCCATCTCCACCAGTGTGTTTGCCAGTTTGCCCTTGATAGGCTCCAGAATGCGCTTGCCTTCCACGTGCTTGTACTCGCCCTTGTTGAAGTCACTGGCTGAGCCGTAGTATTCCTTGTAGAGCTTGCCATCCACTTCCACGGTTTGTCCGGGGGATTCCTCGTGGCCCGCAAACAGCGATCCAATCATCACCATGGTGGCACCAAAGCGCACGCTTTTGGCAATGTCGCCATGGTCACGAATGCCGCCGTCGGCAATGATGGGCTTGGTGGCCACACGGGCGCACCACTTGACGGCCGACAGTTGCCAGCCGCCGGTGCCAAAGCCGGTCTTGAGTTTGGTGATGCAGACCTTGCCTGGGCCAATGCCGACCTTGGTGGCGTCGGCGCCCCAGTTTTCCAGGTCAATCACGGCTTCGGGCGTGGCCACGTTGCCGGCAATGATGAAGGTGGCAGGCATTTTGCTCTTGAGGTAGATGATCATGTCGCGCACGCTGTCGGCATGGCCGTGTGCGATGTCGATGGTCACATATTCGGGTGTCAAACCCAGTTCGGCCAGCGTGTCCACCGTGGCATAGTCTGGCTTTTTGACGCCGAGCGAGATGGATGCGAACAAGCCCTTGGCCTTCATGTCCTTGACGAATTGCACGTTGTCCAGATCGAAGCGGTGCATCACATAAAAATAGCCGTTTTGCGCCAGCCAGACGCAGATGGATTCGTCCACCACGGTTTTCATATTTGCGGGCACCACCGGTAGGCGGAATTTACGTCCGCCGAGCTCTACACCGGCATCACATTCCGAGCGGCTCTCCACGCGGCACTTGCGCGGAAGCAAAAGAATGTTGTCGTAGTCAAATATTTCCATGGTTCCCAAGCTCCTCAAACAATTTCAAGAAAAGATTGCATAAAAGTGGACGCTTGGATCAGACCCGGCCAAAAAAAAGCCGGGTGCCAATTGCTTGGGCCCGGTGATTGATTGTACTCAGGTTGCGGATGAGGGTGTCAGACCTGATTGGCAAGTTTTCGTGGTCGATCAGGGTGGTGATACGTTTTTCTGCGTGTCCCCCGCCCGCTTCGCGGGCTCCTCCTTTACCTCCGCAAAACGCATCGCCACCCTGATCTCGGGTTTCGTATCGGTACGCATGCTGAAATCAGAAGACGTGTGTTTGCACAGGAGGGCTTGGGCTGTGTGTTCTGCGCAGGTAAAGGAGGAGCCCGAAGGGCGGGGGACACGGAGCAGAGCACGCAGCTCAAGTCCGCCGTCACCAGAGTTGCTTCATAGACCAAGCCCTCCTCCCCGAGGCTTTCTACAATCAAGCTATGCACTCCATGTTCGCCCCCACTGACAGGTCGCTGTCGCCCTTGCTTTCCACCCTCAACCCCGAACAATGTGCTGCCGTGACCCTCCCGGCCGAGCACGCCTTGATCCTGGCCGGCGCAGGCTCAGGCAAGACCCGCGTTCTCACCACCCGCATTGCCTGGCTGCTGCAGAACGGGCTGGTGTCGTCGGGGGGCATTCTGGCAGTGACCTTTACCAACAAGGCAGCCAAGGAGATGATGACGCGTTTGTCTGCCATGTTGCCGGTCAACGTGCGCGGCATGTGGATAGGCACTTTCCACGGCCTGTGCAACCGGTTTTTACGCTCCCATTTCAAAATGGCGAACCTGCCACAGGCTTTTCAGATTCTGGACACGCAAGACCAGTTGAGTGCCATCAAGCGCCTGTGCAAGCAGAACAATATTGACGACGAGCGGTTTCCGGCCAAGCAGTTGCAGTGGTTCATTGGTGGCTGCAAGGAAGACGGCCTGCGCCCCAATATGGTGGAGGTACGTGATGAGGAAACCCGCCGCAAGGTCGACATTTACCAGCTCTACGAAGAGCAATGCCAGCGTGAAGGCGTGGTCGATTTTGGCGAGCTGATGCTGCGCTCCTATGAGCTGCTGCGCGACAACGACCCCATCCGTGAGCACTACCAACGCCGATTTCGCCATATTCTGATCGACGAGTTTCAGGACACCAACAAGCTGCAATATGCATGGATCAAGATGCTGGCCGGGCAGGGCAATGACGCAAGTCCCGACACCCCCGGCGGCGCCGTGATGGCAGTGGGCGACGATGACCAGAGCATTTATGCATTCCGTGGTGCCCGCGTAGGCAACATGGCCGACTTTGTGCGCGAGTTCAACGTGCAGCACCAGATCAAGCTGGAGCAAAACTACCGCAGCTACAGCAACATCCTGGACTCGGCCAACGCGCTGATCAGCCACAACAGCAAACGCCTGGGCAAAAACTTGCGTACCGAGCAGGGTGCCGGCGAGCCGGTGCGGGTGTACGAGGCGCCCACCGACTTTGCCGAGGCACAGTGGATGGTGGAGGAGATGAAGCAGCTGGTGCGTGACAACGGCCTTGATGCCGGCTACGCGCGCAAGGAAATTGCCGTGCTCTACCGCAGCAATGCGCAAAGCCGGGTGATAGAAACCGCGCTGTTCAATGCGGCCATGCCCTACCGCGTGTATGGCGGGCTGCGTTTTTTCGAGCGGGCCGAGATCAAGCATGCGCTGGCCTACCTGCGCCTGCTGGAGAACCCCAACGACGACACCAGCTTCATGCGGGTGGTAAATTTTCCGGCCCGCGGCATTGGTGCGCGCAGCCTGGAGCAGTTGCAGGACATGGCCCGCGCCAACGGGTGTTCGCTGCAC
>CAIQBN010000682.1 GCA_903870065.1 uncultured beta proteobacterium
TCACCTACTGGCGCATTCCGGCCATCCGACCCACTGCGGCACTGGTGATGCCAATCCTGTTTGTGATGATGGGCTGGCTAATGCTGTCCAGCCCGGGGGAAGTGCACTTTCCACGAGCATTTCGCACGCCGTGGTTGTTTATCCATGTCGGTCTGGGCAAGGTGTTTTTAGGTGCCACGCTGGTGGCAGTCGGACTGGCGGGCGTCATACAGATGCGGCGCACTGCATTGGGTTTGAACTGGTTTCAGCGCCTGCCGGAGGACCGCCGCCTGGACGAACTGGCCTATCGGTTCATGGCACTGGCCCTTATCTTTAATGGGCTGATGCTGGTGGCTGGTGCCATCTGGGCACAGGATGCCTGGGGCCGGTATTGGGCATGGGACCCGCTGGAGACCTGGGCCTTTATTACCTGGCTCTTGATTGCGGTAGCCCTGCATGTGCGGATCACCTTCAAACCGTCACCCCGCCTGTCGTCTGCCATGGCGTTTGTCGTTTTCGCAATCGCATTTCTGACCTTTTTTGGTGTGCCATTCCTGACAGAGCGGCCACACCAGGGCACGTTTTGAAGGTGCTTGCTACCGCTGCCAATTCGTCGCTACCGGAAAGCAGCCTCGCGCACACCGGCGTGCGCTACCTGGCTGCTGGCTGGTTGGCACTGGCGCTCAGCGCGCTGACCATTGCAACCGCGTGTGCAGTAGTGCTGACCATTGCGCGGACACCCTGGCTAAGTGCATGGTCGACATCAGGTGAATTTTTTGGCCGGACATTGGTGGTGCATGTCACGCTGGCTGTAGTGATCTGGTTTTTGGCTTGCGCAGCGGCATTTTGGACCCTGGCTGCAGGCGCTCCTGGCGGGGCAGGTGCCATGGCAATCCGCTGGGCGTCCCTGACACTGGCGGCGCTGGGGCTCTGCGCGACCGTGGTATCGCTTTTCTTTGACTCTGCACAACCGGTTTTAGCCAACTATGTGCCAGTGCTCGACCATCCGGCCTTTTTGACCGGCCTGGTGTTATTTACATCCGGAGTCACCCTGGCGGGCCTGGGCAGTTTGCGCGGCGCCGTGCGCCAGTGCCTGAAGGGGCCGGCATGGCGGCTGGGTGCCGTTTTGTCTCTGGTGGCAGCATTTATAGCACTGGGCACCTGGGTTGTGTCATTTATTGCGCTCCCCAGCATGCAGACCCCCGCCCGCTTTGAATATTTGGCATGGGGACCCGGTCACGTGCTCCAATTTGTTCACGTTCTTTTGCTGATGAGCGTATGGACGGTATTAGGGGAGCATTTGCTTGGAAAGCCGGTCGCATCGCGACGCTGGCTGCACGGGCTCTTGCTGCTAGCCATCCTTCCCTTACTGGCATTGCCGCTCATTTATTTCAATTACCCGGTTGACGATCTGGCGTTTCGCCGTGCTTTTACCCTGTTAATGGCGCTGGGCATCTGGCCAGCCGCAGCATTGCTCGGTCTACGCTTGCTGGTGCTGCTAAAGGGCGCAGGTCAAAGCCTCTGGCACACACCGCAAGCGCTGGCATTGCTACTGTCGATCCTGCTGTTTTTGTTGGGCTGCGGGTTGGGCGCGATGATTCAGAGCGACACGACCATGGTGCCCGCGCACTACCATGGCACAGTGGGGGCAGTGACTTTGGCCTATATGGCGATGGGATACCGATTGGTGCCCGCATTCGGCGCGGCGCCCGTGCCAAGCCATTGGATTCGCTGGCAGGTCTTGTCCTACGGTCTCGGACTGATGACGCTGGCGCTGGCACTGGCCTGGTCCGGTTCAATGGGGGTGCCACGCAAGACTTTGCACGTGGAAGTGATGCTGCAATTTCCTGCCTACTTTGTTGCCATGGGGCTTGCGGGACTCGGCGGGCTAATGGCAGTCGCCGGTGCCGCCTTGTTTGTTGTGAATGTGATGCGCAGTTTGCAGACTGGCCGCCATCCTACCGCGCCACGCCGGGGTCCGCGCGACATCCGCTGGCGGGCAGTCGCAGTCACATTGGGATTGACTCTATGCCTGGGTCTATTGTTGAGTTATTGGACACCTGATCAAGGTGAGGCGTTGCCGGCAACGGTGCAATCGACACGGCCGGCCACCGCACCAGCGACAGTGCTGAAGGACGCTGGGGGTCACGCGCAGCAGATGCGTGCAGATGAAATCAGGCGTCGGTTTGAGCACAGTGTCACGCTGCTCCAGGCACGTGATTTTGACGCCACGGTGGCCCAGTTGCATCGGGTACTAGAACTGGCGCCACAGATGCCCGAGGCCCATGTCAACATGGGATTCGCCATGATCGGAATCCAGCGCTACGCCGCGGCACGGGATTTCTTCAATGCCGCGACCGAGTTGAATGTAAACCAGCTCAATGCCTATTACGGTCTGGCGCTCGCACTGGAAGGGCTAAACGATTTGCCTGGAGCAATGGGCGCCATGCAAACGTATATCCATCTATCCGGGGCCGATGATCCGTTCCGGGCCAAGGCCGAGAATGCACTTCGGAAATGGCGTGCGGCAGCGCGGCCAGCCACCAACTAAGCCGATAATGCAGCCGAGGGAGGGCGGTTGATTCCATGTCAGCAGCAAGTCGGATGA
>CAIQBN010000683.1 GCA_903870065.1 uncultured beta proteobacterium
CGGCGGCGCTCCTTGAGCACCACATCGGCGGCACGGGTGATCAGGTTGTCGCACAGGCCGTGTGCAATGGCAGCCAGCGTGCGCATGGAGCACGGCGCCACCACCATGCCACTGCACTGGAAGGATCCGCTGGCAATGGAAGCGCCTACATTAGCAACGTCGTGGACCTGATCAGCCAATGCTTCAATGGCGGCACGCTCCAGACCATGTTCTTCTTGCACATTGCGCCAACCTGCGTTGGACACCACCAGATGCGACTCGATACTGGCGGTATCGCGCAGCACCTGCAGCAGACGCACACCATAGACCGCACCACTGGCGCCCGATATGGCAACAATGATGCGCCGGCGCATCACCATGGAACCCTGCGTCACATCTTGCCAACAGGGGATTGACGGGAGGCTGCCGCCCGTTTGCCTGGTAACCAGCGCGCCAGCACCTTGTCGGGCGTCCACTGCTGCAAATCAAGCACCGGTAACTCCAGTGCGTCAATCGCGTTTTTCACAATCAAACCCAATTCGGTGTCGCCCTCCATCGACAGCCGCCGATTGAAAAACAAAGTATCCGGATCTTCCTGCCGTTGAGCCAAGCGCAGAAAATCCTGGGCATTGGCGCTGATGGTCAAATCCGTGGTGTCTTGCTTTTTGGACGCAGAAAATCGTAAACCGGTGCAGGTGAAGTCAAAGGTGAGCCGTGCGTCACGCACGTGAATTCGCAGCCTTTTACCCAACAAATACTGCCGAACATCGGCCGGCAATTGCTTGGCCAGAACTTGGTTCAGTGCAGTGACCAGCAAAAACGAACCCGGATACGCGGGAAGGCGCGAAAGAACATTGCCAACCGGCTCTGGCAACACGAATGCAGTGGATGTCGTCATGGAACAAGTGCCTCCGTCTTCAAATTGCCGATATCAACCTGGTCGAGCCCAGGTTGGCCGTGCCAGTAGCCATTGCACCCGGCGGCGGGCATAAGGGGTTGCAAACGCGCCAAGGCGTCCTGTGGCGTTAGCTTACGTTGACGGGCCGCATCAAACACGGCGACAACTTCGGCCATATGCTGCGACTGCGGACTCAACCGCACCACGTCCACACCCAGATTTTGCATGTCATCCAACGAGTTCACCAGGTTGTAGACTTTGGCTGACTGTGTCTGGGTTCCGTTGAGCACCAAGAATTCTTCTTGCTCGCGGGTATTGAGCAACAATCCGTCCGGATGATCTACGCAGCTAAATCGGCAATCGTCCTTGGGCAGATTGCGATGGCGGGCCGTGAAGCAGCGCGCAGAAAACGCCAGCGGCATCCGCCCGTAGGCGAACACCTCGGTCTGCATACCCGCGGGCCTGCCGGCCTGAATAACAGCCAGATCAGACCGTTTCATTTCCAGCGGAATAACCCAGCGTTTAGCGCCAAGACCGGCCATCCACTGCAAAGTCGGCAAGTTGTAGATATTGAGATGAGGACCTGCCACAAACGGCACTTTGCCGTTAAGGCACTGCACCGCCCCCATGTCATTGGCTTCAACAGAATAAACCCCATTGCCCGTGATCTTGTGCATGGTGCCAACCTCGGCACCGGATTCCAGCAGCGCCTGGGTAGAAAGCACAACTTCCTTGCCCGCCTGCTGCAAACGTTCTGCAATTTCAAGCCAGTCCGCCAGGCGTATTTCATGTCGGCGCGAGCAGACTGCCTCACCCAAATAAACGACATCAACCGCAGTTGTCGCCATGGCTTCATAAAACCGGTAGACCGTCTCGCGCGGCCAGTAGTACAGCAGTGGACCAAGTGAAATTTTCATGCGGTTACTTCCAGGGGCGATGGTACGCACCCAGCGTGTGTTGTTGACCTTCGGCTACTTTGTCCAGCCCAGACATCCAGGCCGGCTTGGGCGCATAACGATGGGGGTTGGCCATGCAGTGGTCAATGGCCTCACGCCACACTTTGGTCACCTGTGCCACATAAGCAGGACTGCGCTGGCGCCCTTCGATCTTCATGGCACGCACGCCCATCTTCAAGAGTTGCGGTAACAATTCCAGCGTATTGAGGCTGGTCGGCTCCTCAATAGCGTAGTAATTTTCATCGTCACCCACGTCAAAACGACCTTTGCACAACGTGGGGTATCCGGCGTTTTCACCCGGGGCATAACGATCGATGAGTACGCCGTTCAGGCGTGACTCACGGCCCTCGGGAGTCTCAATCCAGCGAACGGCCTTAGGTGGTGAACAAACGCCGTGGGTATTGGGAGACTCGCCCGTCACATAACTCGATAGTGCACAACGCCCTTCCACCATCACACACAGACTTCCAAAACCAAACACTTCAATCTCTACCTGGGTTTTCTCAATGACTTGCTGAACCTGGGTAAGGGAAAGCACACGCGGCAAGACGGCCCGCACCACACCGAACTGTTCGCGGTAAAAGTTGATCGCATCAAAATTGGTCGCTGACCCCTGCACCGACAAGTGCAGCCGTAACTTGGGGTGGTGGGTGGCTGCGTATTGCATTAGACCGGGGTCGGCCAGGATGACGGCGTCGACACCCAGATCGACCGCTTTGTCCACGGCCGACTGCCACAATGCATGATTGGCCGCCTGGGGGTAAGTGTTAAGCGCCATAAAGACTTTGCTGCCACGGGAATGCGCATAGTCAATACCGTTGGCAATGGCCGCTTCGTCGAAGTTAAGCCCGGCGAAGTTGCGGGCATTGGTTGCGTCTCGAAGCCCGAGGTACACGCAGTTCGCGCCGTTGTCCACCGCGGCCTTCAAAGCCGGCAGACTCCCGGCAGGGCAGACCAGTTCCAATAGCGCCTGTGGCGACGCCAAGTCATCGCCTTTCGCCGCGGCGTCCGCGGTGAGGATAGAAGAGTCCATTCGGTTGAAGCCTTAGATACGGGCCTCAAAACGAGCCCTTTACAGTGCCGCGAACGATACGCTGCTGAGCAATTCGGGATATTGATCCTGGTCAACCTAGATTCACAATGCTGGAGGGATTCAGTCGGACAATTCACGCGCGAGAACCCCCATTGATTTCCACCCAACGCTTGTTTTGGGTCGTTCATCCATTGCATTTTGCAGTCTGTCGGTATCGAATTGACCCGGTACGGGACAATACAGTAAACTAATAACCAGCTAGTCATTAAAACGAATGTCCGCCCCTTGCCCCATCTGTGAAATCGCCGCCACCGTGCGGGCCAAGCGTGCGCGCCGCAAGGAATCCCGGCCCGGCGAATTGCTCGCGGCGGCACTGGAACTGTTTGTAGAAAAGGGGTTTGCCGCGACGCGCGCAGAGGAAGTGGCCAAAAAAGCAGGGGTCTCTAAGGGAACACTGTTTCTCTATTTCTCCAGCAAGGAAGAATTGTTCAAAGCAGTTGTCCGGGAGAACATTTCAGGCCGGTTTGGGGAGTGGAACTCCGAGATCGACAATTTCCAGGGGGACACGGCTGGTATGCTGCGATACGCAATGCAAGTCTGGTGGCAGCGCATCGGATCCACCAAAGCTTCGGGCATCACCAAGCTGATGATGAGCGAGGCCGGAAACTTTCCAGAGTTAGCCGCTTTTTATGAGCATGAAGTCATCCAGCCAGGCAATGAACTGATTCAGCGTGTCTTGCAGCGCGGCGTGGACCGCGGAGAGTTCGGCCCAATCGACGCCAAATACAGCGTCTACACCGTCCTGGCCCCCATGCTGTTTCTAGCAATGTGGAAACACTCAATGGGTACCTGTAGCGCAATCGGAACCACAATTGACCCTGAACGATATATATCCGTTCAGGTGGAAACCATTTTGCAAGGGCTTAGCCGGCGCCCACCTGCAACGGACCGGGAGCACGCACCGTGAAGGCATGCCAGGCACTGGACGCACTTCATCAACCCTGCGGACTATGCCGTCCGATTGCATGGCCCATGATCTTGCGCAACGGACGCGCAAGGTTTTTGCATGGCCAGAAAACCATCCCGGTAAAATTGACTACAATTGGCCAACATACCCCATGGAGTATATGAAAATGAACATTGAACAAGCCCGCTTCAACATGATCGAGCAGCAAATTCGCCCCTGGAACGTGCTGGACACTTCCGTGCTGGACCTGTTGGCTGAGGTCAAGCGTGAGGACTTTGTTCCAGCTGCCCAAAAGGCCTTGGCATTTGCGGATATGGAAATTCCGTTGCTGGGATCGGGCGAAACTGCAATGAATCTGGGGCAGTGCATGCTGGAGCCCAGGCTCGAAGCGCGGATGCTGCAGGACCTGGCAGTGCAACCCCATGAAACCGTACTTGAAATCGGAACCGGGTCTGGCTACATGGCAGCTTTGCTTGCCAAAAAAGCCCAGCGCGTCGTGTCGCTAGAAGTTGTGCCCGAATTGGTGGCCATGGCACGCACCAACCTGCGAAACGCGGGGATCCAGAACGTGGAAGTTCGCGAAGCGGACGGTTCAAAAGTCGGCGGCGCTGACGGCAACTTTGACGTCATCATCCTTAGCGGATCGGTCGCCGAAGTTCCCGATCAATTACTAAGACTTCTCAACACGGGCGGCAGACTCGGTGCGATTGTGGGCGACGAACCCGTGATGCGCGCCACGGTTGTGACCAAGGCGCCCGACGGCAGCTTTTCCACTGCACAAGGATGGGATACGGTTGCGCCACGCCTTCGCAACTTTCCTGAGCGTTCGCGCTTTGAGTTCTGACGGCCGGTGTTTAACGATTCATGATTACCCAGGTCCGCCCCCTCGATTTGTCGCGTTGGCTAGACGCCATGCGGGTGCATGGCGAGCCGATCGTGCTGGACGTGCGCGAACCCTATGAAGTGCAAACAGCCTGTGTGAAATCGGATGGTTTTTCACTGATGACGATTCCGATGGGTGTTATTCCACCACGGTTGTCCGAGTTAAACCCATCGCAACCAATCGCCTGTCTGTGCCATCACGGCGGGCGCAGCATGCAAGTCGCTAATTTTTTGAAGAGCCGCGGCTTTGAACACGTGGCCAACATTGCCGGCGGAATACACGCCTGGTCATCCGAACTCGATACGTCCATTCCGCGTTACTGAACCGGCACACCCGCTTTCACCAGGCAACGCCCGCAACTCCACTTTATTGAGCCAGAGAAACAACACCATGTCACGACCAAACCGCCTCTCGACCTTTCGTCTCCTGCCGCTGATGCTGGCTTTGGGCGTCGTGGCATCACCGTCTGTCCGGGCACAAAGTCTGGTTGATCTGTACACCGCAGCGTTGGGATACGACACCACTTACCAGTCGGCCAAATCGCAGCATGACGCGACGCTGGCCAAGGCGGACCAGGCACGGGCTGCAATATTGCCATCTGCGGGCTTGGCAGCAGGTATTAGCAGCACGAACCAGGAAGTTCAGCCGTCGGCTGGACGCACCTATGGCACGCAGTCTGCCGCAATTAGTGCATCTCAGCCCTTGTACCGTCCCGCGAACTGGGCAAGTTACGAGCAGGGAAAGAAGTCTGTGGTTTTGGCCCAGGCCCAGCTGATGCAAGCAGAGCAGGACCTGATCGTACGGGTCAGCCAGGCCTACTTTGATGTGCTGGCTGCAACGGATAGCCTGACCTATTTGAAAAGTCTGAAAGCTGCGGTTTCCGAGCAACTTGCGTCCGCAAAACGCAACTTTGAAGTTGGCACATCGACGATCACCGACTCCCGTGAAGCACAGGCCCGTTTTGATTTGGTCGTGGCGCAAGAACTGGCGGCAGACAACGATTTGTTGGTGAAATCCCTGGCACTCAATCAACTTGTCGGCAAACAAGATACAAGCCCTAAACCGCTGAAGGCACCGGTAGTTTTGGCGCCTGTAGAGCCGGCGGATGTTGGCCAATGGGTAAACCAGTCGCAATCGACCAATCCCGGTATTCAGCAAGCCGATGTTGCGCTGGAAGTGGCCCGCCTCGAAACACAAAAGGCACAAGCCGGGCACAAACCCACCATCGATCTGGTTGGAAGTTACTCGGCCATCAACAACAATGGTTCATCCACCGGAGTCAGTGACAGCCGCATCAATGTTGGGACCATTGGTGTGAATTTCACGTTGCCATTGTTTGCAGGTTATTCCACCCAGAACCGGATCAGGGAAACGCTGGCGCTTGAGGAAAAGGCGATGGCAGACCTGGAAACCGCCCGGCGCAGCGTGGCCCAGGGTACGCGTACCGCTTACTTTGGCGTCCAATCGGGGCAGGCCCAGGTCAAGGCCTTGCAAGCGGCCGAGGCATCCAGCCAAAGTGCACTGGAAGCCAACCAGCTCGGATACCAGGTTGGCGTACGTATCAATATCGACGTGCTGAACTCGCAAAGCCAATTATTTGATACCAAGGCAAAGTTGGCAAAGGCACGCTACGATGTTCTGGTGGGTGGGCTCAAGTTGCGCCAGGCCACCGGCACGCTCAAGGCAGACGACTTGCAGGCTATCAATAACCAGCTCGCCCCCTGACTTTCCTGCGGGTTGGCTTCATGTGGCGCGCGTTGATGCAGCGATGATGTTTTGCAGCGCCGTGGCAGTGCGCTTGGCGGCACCACGATGTGCCATGCTCAGGGCTTGCGCAGCAGCGCAAGTCTTTTGAAATTCAGACTCAACACACAACAGCGCCAAGGCCTTGTTAACCGCATGAGGCATATCGCCTTCGCGGAATGCGGCGCCCGCCTCGATGGCCAATTGTGCAGCGTGCGCGAAATTGAAAGTGTGGGGGCCCATGACTACCGGGCAGCCGCAAGCTGCGGCCTCGATCAAATTTTGCCCCCCCAGTGGTGCAAAGCTGCCACCCAGCAACGCGACATCCGAAAGTCCAAAAAACATCGCCATTTCACCGAGCGAGTCGCCCAGCCAGATATCGGCAGGCTGTGGGACGTTGGACCATTGACTGCGTCTGGACACGCTAAAACCCTGTGCACGGCACAAATCTGCAACCGCATCGAAGCGTTGCGGATGCCTTGGAACAATTAACCACTGAACGTCTTTCGCTATTCTTTGAATAGCAGACTCCGCAGATTCCACGAGGGCTAAGGCCTGAATATCCTTGAGGATTTTTAAAAGAATTGCCTCCTCCCCCTCGCGCGAGGACGCAAACACAATCACTGGACGCGCTAGAGCACTGCGCCAGAGACGACCATGCTCCAACTGCACGGAATTGGGTGTAGCGTCGAATTTGAGGTTGCCTGTCACGCCCAAGACCGGCGCGCCGACCTGGTAAAGACGCTGTGCATCTGCTTGCGTTTGCGCCCAGACGGCACGCAATCCCGCATAAGCGGGCCTGGACAACCAGGCAAGACGCAACGCCTGGCGCTGGGATTTTTCGCTCAGCCGCGCGTTGACCAGGCATAACGGTACTTTCAATTGCGCGCAAACCGCCACCAGGTTGGGCCACACTTCGGTCTCCAGCAGAAGTCCGACCCGGGGTTTGAAGTGCAACAAAAATCTGCGCACAACATATGCCGAGTCCCAGGGTTGCCAGACTTGTACATCACCTTCGCGTAGCAGGGAGGCCCCTTGGGTATGCCCGGTGGCGGTACCGTGCGTTAACAGTAGCCGCATGCCGGGCAGCGCGTGGCGCAACTGCGCCACCAGCACTTCCGCGGCACGTGTTTCGCCCAACGAAACCGCATGCACCCAAACGAAAAAACGATCTGAATCCAGGGAACTCTGCGGCCATTCATATGGTGGACCGTAATCCCCAAATCGCTCCTCCATGCGCTGCCCATACACTGGCTCCGAGCGCGCCCGCCACCGCAGGCGGGCCCGCACCAAAGGCTGCAAGCACCACATCAACAAGGAATACAGCCAGAGCGTCATCGACAAAGAACCGGGGTTTCCAGACTCTCCCAGGCTTCCCAAACCGCCTCCAAACCGGGATAAGGTGAAGCGTAAACACTGCGTTGGCGCGCACTCTTGGGCTCAGCGGCGGTTGGCCCGGTGCGCCATGCGGTATCGAAGTTGTAAATTTGAACATGGGGCAAACCAAGTGCAACAGCGATATGGCTCAATCCACTGTCCACTCCCACCACCCCGGCGCACTGTGCCATGGTGTCCACCAGACTGTCCAGCCCCATAGAAGGCCATACACAGGCATCCTGGAGTTGTTTGGCGATGGCTTCGCTGGTAGCCCTTTCAGCAGCCGATCCATGGGCCAGCGCGACTTCAAAGCCGGCGTGATTCAATCGTTGCCCGAGTTGCACCCAACTCTCCAGTGGCCATTGTTTGTCGGCGCGCGAGGTCCCATGCACCAAAGCAACAGAGGGTTTACGAGGCCCGAATGCGTTGTGGGTTTTGATATGGCTCGCACAACCCGTTGGCCCGACTGACACCAAACCGAACACATCAGGACCCGCAAACGTGTACTGCAAGGCTGCTGCACACAACCGGCGTGCGCGCATGACAGCATGTACATGAAAGTCCATGGCAACCGCAACATCAGCCACCCAGCGTGTCGGCGCTTCATAACCCGACCCCTCAGTCTGATTGGCTAACGCATAACGCCGACCGGTGGGCGTGCGCCGGGCCAGCCATGCCACCCAGGCCGACTTGGTCAGCCCCTGAAGATCAATCACGGCATCGTAGGAATCCGCTTGCAAGGCCTGCTTGAAGGCACGCCACTCCGAGCGGATCTGCGCCGACAGAGGCGATTTGCGCCAACGCCGCAAATCACATCTTATGACTCGCCCAACCCCTTCGCAACGCGAGACCAGCGGAGCAAAGGCACCCTCGACGACCCAGTCGACAACGACGCCTGGCATGGCTCGACGCATGTCCTGCACTGCCGGCATCGCATGGACAACGTCTCCCAGCGATGAGAGTTTGACGATGAGTACCTTCTTCGGCACAACCTTCAGTGCGCAGCCGCAGCGAAGCTGGCGTCGGGTTTGACCGAGCGCAGCAGCCGCAACATGTCGGCCTGGATGCGCTCAAGCGCATCGGTCGTGTGCCCCTCAAAACGCAGCACCAGCACCGGCGTGGTGTTGGACGCGCGAATCAGGCCAAAACCGTCTGCCCAGTCAATCCGGATGCCGTCAATCGTGTTGATGGTTGCCCCCACACTCTTTGCCGCGCGCAATACGCTGGCACCTTCAGAGTCGCCCACACCATGGGGCGGCCCGTCGGCCCCTGTGACTTGCACAGCCAACGTGTTCAGCGTGTCGACCACACTGTGGGGCTCACCTTCATGGCACAAGACATTGAGCTCAGGTGTCGAAAAGCTGGTAGGCAAGGCGTTGAGCATGGCATTCGAATCGGCGACCCGGCTCACAATTTCCAGCAGCCGGCAGCCGGCATACGTGCCGTCATCAAAGCCATACCAACGCTCTTTGAAGAAAATATGGCCGCTCATTTCTCCGCCCAGCGGAGAGTCCACCTCACGCATTTTGGCTTTGATGAGCGAGTGACCGGTCTTGAACATCAGCGGTACACCACCGGCCTCGGCGATGGTTGGCGCCAGACGTTGCGAGCACTTCACATCAAACAGAATGGTTCCACCGGGTGCGCGGGTCAGCACATCGCGTGCAAACAGCATCATTTGGCGATCCGGGTAAATGTTACTGCCGTCGCGTGTGACGATACCCAGGCGGTCGCCGTCGCCGTCAAAAGCAAGACCCAGCTCGGCATCACCGGCCTGCAGCGCTGCGATCAGGTCTTTCAGATTTTCGGGCTTGCTCGGGTCGGGGTGGTGATTAGGGAAGTTGCCGTCCACCTCACTGAACAATTCAGTGACTTCACAACCGATCGCGCGCAAGATGTCAGGCGCCGATGCCCCGGCAATGCCATTGCCGCAATCCACGACAATCTTGATGGGTCTGGCCAGTTTGATGTCGCCAACGATGCGGCTGCGGTAGGCTTCCATGACGTTAGCGCTTTGGCGTGAGCCGCCAGTCTGCAGTTTCCATGTTTCAGTTTCCATCAAACGGCGCAATGTCTGAATTTCTTCGCCGTAGATGGCCCGACCGGCAAGCACCATCTTGAAACCGTTGTAATCTTTCGGGTTGTGACTGCCGGTGACCTGTATTCCGCTCTGGCACAGCGTGTTGGCTGCGAAATACAGCATGGGCGTGGTGACCATGCCCACATCAATGACCGCAATGCCGGCGTCCTGTAGGCCCGCCATCAAAGAGTCGGATAGCCCGGGTCCACTGAGACGACCATCACGACCCACCGCCACCGTTGTTTGCCCCTCAGCCAGTGCCACCGTGCCGAAGGCACGCCCCAAACCCCGCGCAATGGATTCGTCGACGGTGGCGGGCACTACGCCACGAATATCATAGGCTTTGAAAATGCTGGAAGAAATTTGCATGTGAATGTTCCCCTGTCCAAATTGATAGTGCCATTGTAGGTGTGCGCCCAGTGAACAACAGGTCCGGAAATGGCTACTGGTAGCCTGCATCCTGCGTATTATCCGCACCATGCCTGTCACCAACATCGAATCCCACCCAGCAAATGACGCGAGTGACGCTTGCTACCTGGCGCTCAAGGCCCGCGATGCGCGGTTTGACGGGCGTTTTTTTACCGGTGTGACAACGACCGGAATTTACTGCCGGCCAGTGTGCCGGGTGCGCACGCCACGTCGTGAAAACTGCCAGTTTTACGCGCTGGCAGCCCAGGCGGAGTCCGCCGGATTTCGGCCTTGTTTACGCTGTCGCCCCGAGTTGGCGCCCGCAGGCTCTGCCGGTGGCGCGATGGACGGCCTTGCGCCATGGTCCGTGCACGATGCCTCGCACATCCTGGCCCGGCAGGCTGCCGGCCTCATGGATGCGCCCGCACTGTGGTCCGACGCCGCCCCACCAACACTGGCGCAGGTCGCCGCACGGCTGGGTGTCAGCGAACGCCATATGCGCAGAATATTCGAGACACACTGGGGCGTCTCACCACTGCAATACCTGCAGACGCGACGCCTGCTCACCGCCAAACACCTGCTGACCGACACCCAACTGCCCGTCGCCCAGATCGCGGCATTGAGTGGTTTTTCCAGCCTGCGCCGCTTCAACGCAACATTTGTCGAGCGCTACCGGCTACAACCCCGACAATTGCGTCAAATTGCGGCGTCGTCCAACGCACCCGCGCCTGATCGCGGACTTATCCTCAAAGCCTCGTATCGCCCGCCGTACGATGCGCGCGCGATGCTGGAATTTTTTGCCAAACGCCAAATCAACGGCGTTGAGCGGGTTGACCTGGCGCAGTTGACAATCACGCGCACGTTCGCCATCGATGTAGCCGGACAGACGCATAGCGGCTGGGTACAGGCACAATTTCAGACTGAAAGTTACACCGCCAAGTTTCGGATCAGCCATTCACTGAGCGCTGCACTTCCGCAAGTGTTGACGCGCCTACGGGCACTTCTCGATCTGGACACAGACCCCTGGTCGATTAACCAGTTGCTTCTTCAAGACTTCCCGGGAACGGATGGATTGCGTGTGCCAGGCTGCCTGGACGGCTTTGAGCTGGGTGTGCGTGCCATTTTGGGGCAACAAGTCACGGTACAGGCTGCACAGACTTTGGCGCAACGACTGGTCGCGCGATGGGGCACTGATCTGCCGGCCGCCGCGCACGGTGTTACCCGCCTCTTTCCCACGCCACAGGCTTTGTCGCTTGCGTCGGGAGATGAAATGGGTCAGCTCGGAATCGTGCGCCAGCGCCAGCGTGCGATTCAGTCGCTGGCGCTGGCCGTAGTCGGTGGCAAGCTGCGCCTGCAACCCGGTGTTGACATTGCAGTCACGGTTGACGCGCTTCAAACGCTGCCTGGAATCGGTCCGTGGACAGCCCAATACATTGCCATGCGTGCACTGCGTTGGCCGGACGCTTTTGTTGCCGGTGACGTCGCGCTGCAAAGTGCCCTGGGGGTTCGAGGCGACGCCAATCCCCAGCGCGCGGCAACTGCGGCATCGCAGCGCTGGCAACCCTGGCGCAGTTATGCGGTCGTGCGCGCCTGGGCCAGCCTGGCCGCGCCGACACCAGAACCCAAAACAAGTAACAGCGCTAACTAGATCCATCCAGATCCATCAATAATGCTATATTTTTGATAGCTATTAACGTATATTTCACGGGGGCTAAGGCCACATTTTTATGAAATTTTCTCCGAACGCCGTCCGCTGTAGCCTGTCCAGTCCCTGGGGAGCGATGACACTTGCGGCGCATGACTCGGCGCTGCTCTGGGTCGGATTTGACGGTCAAAAGCACCAGCCCGATCTCTGCGCGTGGCCGCTGTCCAATGCACATCCAGTCCTGCAGGGCGCCTGCACTCAGCTGCAACAATACTTTGCGTCCGAGCGCCGAACGTTCGATTTGCCATGCGATGTGAGCGCAGGTACACCATTCCAGCAAAGGGTCTGGCACAGCTTACAGTCCATCGCGTCGGGCAGCACCCGCAGTTATGCCAGCATCGCCTTGGCCTCGGGGCAACCCCGCGCGGTTCGGGCGGTTGGAGGCGCGATTGGACGCAACCCCATTAGCATCATCATCCCGTGTCACCGTGTCGTGGGGAGCAACGGCACTTTGACCGGCTATGCTGGGGGGATCGATCGCAAAATTGCGCTGCTGCAACTTGAAAGTCCAATTTGACCCCTGATACCGATGCGGCCGCCAACGGTCCCGCTCCAGCATGGAAGCTGGATTTCCTACTGCTCGCTGCTATTTGGGGTGCGTCATTCATGTTTATGCGCATTGGTGCCGTCGAACTCGGTGCCTTCCCCACGGCAGGCTTGCGGGTCAGTGTCGCCGCCCTGTTCTTGTTGCCCTTGTTGCTGGCGCGAGGCCAGGGCAGTCTCTTGTTCCAACACTGGAAACTGGCACTCACGATTGGCATCCTGAATTCAGCAATCCCGTTCGCATGTTTTGGTTTTGCACTGCTGACAATTTCTACGGGACTGTCATCGATTTTGAACGCCACGGTACCGCTTTTTGGCGCGGTGGTCGCCTGGATTTGGCTCCATGACCGCCCAAATGGTTCGCGCATTGCAGGTTTGCTGATCGGATTTGTTGGGGTGGGCCTGTTGGCGTGGGACAAAGCGAGCTTCAAACCCGATGCAAGTGGCAGCGCAACGGGATGGGCCGTGCTCGCCTGCCTGCTCGCCACCATGTGTTACGGTATTTCGGCCAGCTTTACCCGTCGCTATTTGAGTGGACTGCCATCGCTGGTTTCTGCCACCGGAAGCCAAATGGGTGCTGCTGTAGGTCTGACTCCACTGGCCTGGTGGTTCTGGCCGGCGCACCCGGTGTCGGCACAGGCCTGGCTTGCAGTCATCGCGCTGGGCATTGTCTGCACCGGCATCGCTTACGTTTTGTACTTCCGGCTCATCGAGCGCGCAGGACCGGCGCGCGCGTTGTCGGTGACCTTTGGAATTCCGGTCTTTGCCGTACTGTATGGCATTGTCCTGTTGGACGAAGTGGTGACCCCATGGATGGTGGGTTGCGCCCTGGTCATTGTGCTGGGCACCGGCTTGTCCACCGGATTGATTCGATTGCGCGCTAAAACCTAGCCCGACCGGAAGCGCCTTATTTTGGTGCAATTTCCAGCGTATAGTTCAATGTAAGGGTCGACCAATACACAAGTCAGCGGGAAGCACAGGGGCATTTTGGATGCGCATTTCTGGATGGGTATGGTGTTTGACGGCATTGGCAGCTACCTCGCCTGGTCTGGCTGACACACCGGCGGCGGTACGCTGGGTCGACCAGGAATTTAAACCCTCCACACTCAGCCGCGAGAGTCAACTGGCCGAATTGAATTGGTTCGCACAGGCAGCAGAACGCCTCAAACGTCAGGGCATAACCAAGGTCAGGGTCGTGTCCGAGAAAATCGACACCCACGACTATGAATCACTCACGCTGAGCAAGGCATTTCAGGAGATCACCGGCCTGGCAGTGCAGCATGACGTGATTCCTGAGGGGGAGTTGGTCGACCGTCTGTATACGGCAATCAAAAGCGGTCATTCAGATTACGACGGCTGGATATCCGACTCCGATCTGATTGGCACCCACTATCGTTATGGATCCGTTGTTCCCCTGTCAGATTTTATGCAGGGGGCTGGCAAAGAATTCACCAACCCCGGTCTGGATTTGAGCGATTTCATCGGCACTGCATTCACCACCGCGCCCGACGGCAAAATTTACCAATTACCTGACCAGCAATTTGCAAACCTGTACTGGTTTCGGGCAGACTGGTTTGGACGCAAAGATCTGAAGGACCGGTTTCGTGCCAAATATGGCTACGAACTGGGCGTGCCCTTGAACTGGACTGCGTACGAGGACATTGCCAGTTTCTTCACCCACGATGTCAAAGAAATCGATGGAAAGACCGTCTTTGGCCACATGGACTATGGCAAACGCGACCCCTCTTTAGGATGGCGCTTTACCGATGCCTGGCTTTCGATGGCGGGCGCTGCAGACAAAGGCATTCCCAATGGACTACCTGTGGATGAATGGGGGATTCGGGTTGCCAGCGACCAATGCACGCCAGTTGGCGCATCGGTTGAGCGGGGCGGGGCAACGAACTCACCTGCTGCAGTGTTCGCGCTGGAGCGGTATGTGGATTGGCTAAAAAAGTACGCACCTCCGCAGGCCCTCAACATGACGTTTTCGGATGCGGGTCCAATTCCGGCGCAGGGCCAGATTGCGCAGCAAATATTCTGGTACACCGCCTTCACTGCGCCGCTGACAAAGCCCGGCACCGAGGCAGTGAACAAAGACGGCAGCCCAAAGTGGCGCATGGCACCCTCCCCGCACGGGCCGTATTGGAAGAACGGCATGCAAAACGGTTACCAGGACGTTGGTGCCTGGACATTCCTCAAGTCGACACCGGTTGCCAACATGTCGGCAGCCTGGCTCTATGCCCAATTCGTCACATCCAAAACCGTGTCGCTGCGCAAGTCCATCGTGGGCCTGACCTTTATCCGTGAATCCGATATTAAACACGACTACTTCACCCGCAACGCAGGTCGATACGGTGGACTTGTCGAGTTCTACCGAAGCCCGGCACGCGTTGCCTGGACTCCTACCGGAACCAACGTGCCCGACTACCCGCGCATGGCACGACTCTGGTGGACCAATGTAGCAACAGCGATCAGCGGCGAGAAGTCAGCACAGGCTGCCATGGATTCCCTGGCGGTTGCGATGGACGATGTCCTGGCAGATTTGCAGGTGGTTGGTATGCGTAACTGCACGCCCAGGCTCAACCCTCGGCGCGCCTCCACCCACTACCTCTCGGTCAAAGGTGCGCCCTGGAGAAAACTCGACAATGAGAGGCCCAAAGGCGAAACCATCGCTTATGAACAATTGCTGCAATCCTGGAGAGAGGGCCGGGTGCAATGAGTTTGCGCAACTGGTCGGTCGGAACACTATCGCGAACCCGAATGGCCTTGCTTCTGTTTGCCATCGTCACGACATTTGCAATCGTCGGGCAAACCTGGTGGGCCATCGTTCAGGACCAGCGCCAGACGCTCGCAGCAGAAACCAACAACGGCATGCTTGCCGTGCGCCTGCTGGAAGAACACGCCAATCAGACTCTGCAGGACGCCGTGCACACACTGGACCGGGTGGCGCGGGCGGTTCAGTCCGGATCGTCGCGTTCCAGTGATCCCGCTGCCATACGCAAAATTGTGGCCAATCACGACATAGGACACAGCCGGCATTTAAAGGCCTTGCAGTATGTGACCCCGCAAGGCACCAGCTGGATCAGTTCGCCGGACTATCCGACTCACCGGAATCGAAGCTCCCAACGCGGCCATATTCAGCACTTGCTCAGCAACCCCGGCGACCATGCTGCGATGGTTGGCCGCCCTTATGCCAGCGCCTACGACAGCCAATGGGTCATTCCGGTGGCGCGCACGCTGTACAACACACAGGACCAGGCGCTGGGCGTGGTCAGTGTGGACATCCGTTTGTCGTACTTTGGCGCCCTGTATTCCCGTGTCGCCAAGGAAAACAATGCCAGCGTGACGTTGCTGTCGGACACCGGCTTCATCATCGCGCGCTCGCCCTTTGAAGCACGTTATGTGGACCGCGATGTGTCCGACGAGCCACGACTGGGGGTACTGCGAACCGACGCTGTCGAAGGTGCTTTCAACGACGACACATTTTTGGACGACGACATCGGCCCTAAGCTGTACACCTACCGCAAGCTCACTGGATTCCCGGTCACCACGGTGTATGTCCGCGACTATGAAAATGTATTGGCGCGCTGGGAGGTGCGCACGATCGAGCGCGCCTTGATGGCAGGGCTCACCATCGCACTGGTTGGCGCCCTCACCTATTTCTTGATCTTCTACATCCGGCGTCTGCAACGCACCCAGCATTCCTTACGCGAAAGCGAGGCCAAATTCTTTGGCCTCTTCAGGCAGTCGCCGGTACCGCACACACTGGTTCGATATGGTGGCGGGCAGTTTGTGGAAGCCAATGACGCCTGGCTGCAGCAATTTGGCTACCAGCTCGACATGGTGATCGGTCGAACGGCAATGGAACTCGGCATTTGGGACGACCCGCTACAGCGCGAGCAATTGATCAAGAGCATGGGGGCGCGGGGCGCAGTGGATCGCTTCGAAGTCAGCCACCGCCATCACGATGGTCACGTCATTATTTGCCTGATGTCGGGCCGCACTTTTGTGTCCGGCCAGGACAAATTGATTTTGTTCACCCTGGTTGATGTCAGCCACCAGCGCGCCATCGAGCAAGAGATCAGGGATATGAATCAGCAGCTTGAGCGGCGGGTGCAAGCCCGCACTGAAAAGCTGGAAGTGGCAAACCATGACCTGAGCGTCGCCCTGGCGTCGGTGCGTTCGATGCAAACCGAACTGGTGCGATCAGAAAAACTCGCCGCACTGGGTTCACTGGTTGCGGGAGTGGCGCACGAACTGAATACGCCAATCGGAAACTGCGTGACGGTAGGCAGCACGTTGCAGCATCAGGTTGGCGAACTCGCATCAGCCTACAAGAAAGGTGAACTGCGCCGCTCCGCGCTGCAGGATTTCATCGACAGTGCGAGCTGGGGCTCCGATATTTTGATGCGTGCACTGACACGGGCAAGCGAACTGATTGGCAGTTTCAAGCGGGTCGCGGTGGACCAGTCGAGTGATCAGCGCCGTCAGTTCGACTTGCAGACCACGTTGCGTGAGGTCTGCCTGACGCTGGAACCAATGTACAAGAACACGCCATTTGACCTGACGCTGGACGTCCCGCGCGGCCTGACAATGGACAGCTTTCCCGGTGCACTGGGGCAACTCATTACCAATTTTGTCAGTAACGCGCTGCAACACGGATTCGAGGGGCGCCAGGCGGGCCACATGCAATTACGCGCGCAAGCCAATGGGGACAGCGATGTTGCGCTGCACTTCATTGATGATGGCATCGGCATGACTGACGACACCCGCAACCGGATTTTTGACCCCTTCTTCACGACCAAACTTGGGCAAGGTGGCTCAGGGCTGGGAATGAATATCGTCTACAACATCGTTCGTGAAATGATGGGAGGCGGCATTGACATCGTCTCGGTAGTCGGCACTGGTACCCACATTACGGTGACACTGCCACGCAAGGCACCGCAAGCGGTCACCCAGCCAAAAGAAGACTTGAAGCATCCAAGCCGCGCCGACTAGGTAGCCCTGCTACGGACGGATGACGTCGGCACCCGGCGGAGGCTTGAATTGAAAGATCGCAGAATCAAGCGCCGGGTTGGCACGAAAACCCGTAAAACGCAGGGTAGACTGCTGCCCGAACGCGTCGACCATTTCAAGCACCGCTAGCTCTGCCCCGCGAAAACCAACGCGTATGCGCTGCAACGCGCCATCCTTCACTTTGGGCGTGGCCACAACCCACTCCAACCCTTCTTGCTGCGCATCGGATGCCAAAGCGAAGACCGCCTCCAAGCCCCGCAGATCGGCAGCTGAGGCGATCAAGGCAGCGGGTGTAGTCCCCAGAACCTGTGACTGCTTGCGGGCCGTAACCTGGTTCAGGTCCACGTCGTACAACCACAAGGTCTGACCATCTGCCACGATGGTTTGTTCAAAGGGCTTGCGATACACAAAGCGAAAGTGGCCCGGGCGAGAAAATTCAAATGTTCCGCTCGAGGTCTTGGATCGAACTACCTGCCCGTCCTTCGCCGGGCTGGTGACGACCTGGGTAAAGTCGGCCCTGCCAGATCGCACGGACTTGACAAAATCTTCTAAGCTTTCCAGGCCCCCAGCCCTCGTAGAATCAGCGAAGCATGCTACAAAACTTATAGCTACCAGTAATTTTTTCACGGCTGATCTCTCATTCCGCACGGGCCGGTACCAAAATATCGCGCTGGCCACTAGTGCTCATGGAACTCACCAAACCGGCTTTTTCCATGTCCTCCACCAGTCGCGCAGCCCGGTTATAGCCTATCTTCAAGTGACGCTGCACCAACGAAATGCTGGCTTTGCGGTTTTTCAGCACCACTTCCACCGCCTGGTCATACATCGGGTCCTTCTCCCCTCCGCCATTTCCATCACCGCCCGGTTCTCCGTCGGCATCGAGTGTGCCTCCTTCCAGCACGCCCTCGATGTAATTGGGCTCCCCCTGGCTTTTGAGGTAATTCACAACCCGGTGCACTTCGTCATCACTGACAAACGCGCCGTGCACCCGAATTGGCAAACCGGTTCCGCTGGGCATATACAACATGTCGCCCATGCCCAAAAGCGCCTCGGCACCCATCTGATCCAGGATGGTTCGGCTGTCGATCTTGCTTGACACTTGAAACGCAATACGCGTCGGAATATTGGCCTTGATCAGCCCGGTAATGACATCGACGCTGGGGCGTTGGGTTGCCAGGATCAAATGGATGCCAGCGGCGCGCGCTTTTTGGGCTAAACGGGCAATCAGTTCTTCAATCTTCTTGCCCACCACCATCATCAAATCGGCGAGTTCGTCAATAACAACCACAATGTGGGGCAAGCGCTCCAGCGGCTCCGGCGACTCGGGCGTCAGGCTGAACGGGTTGTAGATGAACTCGCCGCGAACTTTGGCTTCATTGATCTTGGCGTTGTAACCTGCCAGATTGCGCACACCGAGCTTGCTCAGAAGTTTGTAGCGGCGCTCCATTTCGGCCACACACCAGGTCAAGCCATAGGCGGCTTGCTTCATGTCGGTAACCACGGGCGCGATCAGGTGCGGTATGCCCTCATAGAACGACATTTCCAGCATCTTGGGATCAATCATCAAGAAACGCACCTCGCTGGCCTCTGCCTTGTACAGCAGACTCAAAATCATGGCGTTGATACCAACGGACTTACCTGAACCCGTGGTACCGGCCACCAGCACATGGGGCATCTTGGCCAAATCGGCCACGATCGGGTTACCGACAATGTCCTTGCCCAAGCCCATGGTCAGCAGGGATTTCGCCTCGTTGTAGACCTGCGACCCCAAAATCTCCGACAAGCGAATGCTCTGCCGCTTGGCGTTGGGAAGTTCCAGTGCCATATAGTTTTTACCCGGAATAGTTTCCACCACGCGAATCGACACCAGACTCAGGCTACGCGCGAGGTCCTTGGCAAGTCCAACAATCTGGGAACCTTTGACCCCTGTAGCGGGTTCTATTTCGTATCGGGTAATCACCGGCCCCGGTTGCGCCAGCACCACGCGCACCTCGACTCCGAAATCCTTGAGTTTTTTCTCTATCATGCGGCTGGTCATTTCCAGCGTTTCGGGGGCCACGGTCTCCTGACGAACCAATGCGCCATCCAGCAAATCAACCTGCGGCAGCTTGCTGTCGGGCATCTCGCTGAACAGGGGCTTTTGTCGCTCCTTGGCCACCCGCTCGCTGCGCGCGGGGGCGACAATAACCGGCTCAATTGCCACAGCAGTTGGATGGTGCTCGACCGACTCCTCGCGCTCTTCCAGCAGGATCTCTTCGCGCTCACGCATGGCCTGTTGCCCCAATTCCCGGTCCTGTGCCCGCTCGCGGTATTTCCTGCGCAACTGAATCTGTGCGTCTAGCCAAGCACCCAGCCGTTCGGCTACCTGCAACCAGGAAAATCCAAACACCAGCGCCGCGCCAACAAGCCCGCAGGCAATGGACACTAGACCAGAACCGGCAAATCCGAGCCACTTCACACTCAAGGGTCCCAGCAGATAACCCAGCGCGCCACCACTGTGATCGGGCAAACGCGATTCCAGGCTGTACAGGCGCGACCATTCGAGCGAAGTACTCGCATACAGAAGCAGCGCCAACCCGATCCAAAAAACAACGCTGCGTGGTCCAACCCTGCTCGCCCCCTCACCACGCAGGCGATTGGCCAACAGCGACAACCAAAGACGCAAGCCGACGGCGACGCACCACCAGACAGAAAACCCCAGCAGGAAATAGCTGACATCAGCGACCAGCGCACCCAGGCGACCAGCCCGGTTAGCCAATGCCCCCCCGCTTCCCGATGTGGTCCAGGCGGGGTCCAGAGGCGAATAACTGGTCAGGGCAATCAGCCACAATGCCAACAGGACAAAACCTGTAATCAGTGCGATTTCGTTGGCAAAACGACCCATGCCGGTCGGCGCAGGCTGCTGCGTCGAGGTAGAAGACTGAAGCGTATGGAGTGAGTAAGTCATGCGAAAAGAGAAACAAGCAAGGCAAGCTTACCGCATGCCCACACCATTTCTAGCGCGGCAACATGCGCCGCTCATAAACCCGCACCATGCCACCTTCTTGCTGTTGAATAAATCCCTGCTCCTCAAAGTCTTTCATGACCCGACTGACCATCTCGCGGGAGGCGCCAACCATCTTGGCAATGTCCTGGCGCGACACTTTTTCACGAATCATCAAAGCGTCGGATTCGTCAGCCACCGCCGAATCCAGCAAAACCATCGCCACACGTCCATACACACCCATGAGTGCCAACGAACCGATCTTCTGGCTGGCTTTGCGCAAACGCTTAACCAGTTCGT
This sequence comes from uncultured beta proteobacterium, assembly GCA_903870065.1. Taxonomy (GTDB): domain Bacteria; phylum Pseudomonadota; class Gammaproteobacteria; order Burkholderiales; family Burkholderiaceae_C; genus Allorhodoferax. Next base: position 20,872 of record CAIQBN010000683.1, read on the forward strand.
GCATCACAGCAAACGACATCGCCGAGTTTTCCGACAGGCAGCGCAAGAAGTCATCACGTCCCAACACCAATACGTCTGACTGCTGATCGGCCACTACCGTGGCCGAGTGGGGCTCGCTGTCGATCAGACTCATCTCACCCACATAGTCGCCCACTGACAATGTGGCAAGAATCACCTCCCGGCCCCGGGAGTCATTCATGATGACGCGGGTGCGCCCGGCCAGAATGATGTACAGCGCATTGCTCTTTTTACCCTGCTCAACCAGAACCTCTCCGCGTTTGAACCGCTTTTTTGATACCGCTTCAACCAAGGACTCTGCCTGCAGCGGAGTCAGCATCGAAAAAAGCGACACGCGGCGAATCAAATCCAGGTTACTCAGCATTGCCATTTGGCGCTCCGCGAAAATTGGTGTCCGGGTTCTTACAATCGGGTCTGCATTGAAAAAGCCGACATTGACCTGAAATGTACACGGCCCGGCACCCTCACCCACCCTATTAAAGGTTCTTGCATGTCCGAATCCAAACACGCCAAAGTCCTGATCCTCGGATCCGGCCCAGCTGGTTACACCGCAGCAGTGTATGCAGCACGTGCCAACCTGAAACCGGTTCTGGTCACCGGCATGTCACAGGGCGGTCAATTGATGACAACCACTGAAGTTGACAACTGGCCTGCCGATGTGCACGGCGTACAGGGTCCGGAGCTGATGCAACGCTTTCTTGAGCACGCAGAGCGGTTCAACACGGAAATTGTGTTTGACCATGTTAACCGGGTCGACTTCAGCCAGCGCCCATTCACCCTGACCGGCGATAGCGCAACCTACACGTGCGACTCACTCATCATTGCAACTGGCGCTTCTGCAAAGTACCTGGGCCTGCCGTCTGAAACTGCGTTTATGGGACGCGGCGTTTCCGGCTGCGCTACTTGTGACGGCTTCTTTTACCGCGACCAGACCGTTTGTGTAGTGGGTGGGGGCAATACCGCCGTTGAAGAGGCGCTGTACTTGTCCAATATTGCAGCCAAGGTAATCCTGGTGCACCGGCGCGACAAGTTCAAGGCCGAACCCATCCTCATTGACAAAATGATGGACAAGGTGGCCGCAGGCAAAATTGAACTCAAGACATTTCGAACGCTCGATGAGGTGCTGGGCGACGCGTCCGGCGTGACCGGCATCCGGATAAAGCATGTCAGCGACGGCACCACCGAAGACATTATGTTGACGGGCTGCTTCATCGCCATCGGACACTCACCCAATACGGAGATTTTTCAGGGTCAACTCGATATGGAGGGTGGCTACATCGTCACTCAGGGCGGCCTCAAGGGTTTCGCTACCCAAACGTCAGTGCCCGGAGTATTTGCAGCCGGTGACGTGCAGGATCACATTTACCGCCAGGCCATCACCAGTGCGGGAACGGGTTGCATGGCAGCACTGGATGCCCAACGGTTTCTTGAACAGGAAAACTAGTTATAATCCAAGGCTTTGCTGAATGCGACCCGTGAGGGCATGCATTTGGCAACAAGCACCGTCAACACCATTGACGGGGGGTTACCGCCACCCTATTTCATGGCGAGGTGAGGCTAGAGCGAGATTGGAGCTAACCGGCTTGCCGGATGGCACTGATCGCCAGTGATAGCCGTAAATATGTATCGGAGTGTCCACATGGCACGCGTATGTGAAGTCACGGGCAAAGGCCCCATGGTCGGAAACAATGTTTCCCACGCCAACAACAAAACCAAGCGCCGGTTCCTGCCGAACCTTCAATACCGCCGTTTCTGGGTTGAAAGTGAAAACCGCTGGGTGCGTCTGCGCATTTCCAACGCCGGTTTGCGTTTGATCGACAAAAACGGCATTGATTCTGTGCTCGCCGATTTGCGCGCACGTGGACAGGCATAACCCCCAAAGGAAACACCATGGCAACCAAAGGCGGACGCGAAAAAATTAAGCTGGAATCGACAGCCGGTACGGGTCATTTCTACACGACCAGCAAGAACAAGAAACTCATGCCGGAGAAAATGCTGATCAAGAAATTTGATCCCAAGGCGCGCAAGCATGTGGACTACAGGGAAATGAAACTGAAGTAATTCAGTCCTCATCCAAAGTAAAGAGCCCGCAAGCTGCGGGTTTTTTTGCTTTGGTTTGCGGACAACTTCTATTGTGCGAGACCAAGCTGCATGGAACCCACGGCGGCGAACTGCTGCTTACGTTGCGAAACCATTGCTGACAGAAAAACCTTACTCTTGGCAAAAATGACTCCGCACGGTGTTTTGGTGCCACCGCACATGACGGACTCTGCCAACTCACCCACCAAAGGCCAGTCAAATGGCACCGTATGCATAGGAATGGTAATCACCTTTCCCGCGAGTTGAGATGCGTTATGCCACACAGTCCTTACCAGCTCTGGCAGCCTTGAATCAATCGTCGTGGAAGTTGCAGACCCGGTTGCCATCTGTGCATCAGCACGCGTCTCCCCCAACAAACAGTTGATGCCGGCAGCACCGTCGTATGCGCAATACCACACAGTGCCATTGGCGGGAAGTTCCTTGTTGGAATATTCCTCAATGACATCAACAACGACTTTGGGTTTGCGTGCGTGCGCTGTCTCGGAAATCATGCTCAGCAGCATGACGATGCAGGTGACGTAAAAAAGCTTCAAGACAGAACTCCTCTCAGAACCAAATTAAATTTGGCGCCAAGAACGAGCTCAGCACCCCGGTGGCCCCGCTGGCATAGTTCTGTGAGAACTGAAGCCCGGTGGCTTTGCGTCACTGACTTTCGTCAGTTTTGCCTTTATGAGCCGGAACACCCGGCTGCACGAAGTAAGCGTGAATTATACAAACATTTGTTCTAAATCAAACATTCTGAAAATTGAAATGGAAAGAAGGAAAAATTGCGAATTAGTTCGTTGCAGAGCGCAACCGAAGGGAAAACTCACTCAACGCAGCGATCCCACTCGCTTCAGCGCGCTGACACCATGCCTGCAACTCGGTCGCCAATTGCTCACGTGATACCGATGTGTTGAGCCACATCTGGCGCAATTCCTCGCGTATCGTCACCATTTTGTCGAGCACCGGTGAGGCTGCGCGAGCCCTGGCCAATTGACTTGCAACCAGGGCGGGTACCTTTTCCAGATCACGATGCATCCAACGCCTGGCGGCTTTGTTCGGATAGGAAATTCAACCCCATGGAACCAAGTGTCGCAGGTTTTTTTTGGCTACGAAATCCCTCTGACGCTGAGGTTGACGCAGGTCATCCGAAGCCGAGTCGCGTGGTTTGCATGCGCGTTGGGGCATGCTGATCAACCTCGAAGTCCGGTGCCACCGGCATGGACGAGAACCCGCTGTGCTGGTAGGCCAGCATGTCTTTGGCGTCACAGTTCTCCAGCAGATCCCGGCCCACGATGGAGCCGAAGCGGTGGACGAAAGCCACCGCGCCAATGTGCAGGGCCGCTTTATCTGCCTTGGCCGCGCCCCAGCAGCGTACGTTCGGGGTGGCGTGGGTTGTAGAGCTTGGGCTTGGGTGTGGCTGGCACGAATACTGTTTCGGTACGGAAAGCACGAA
>CAIQBN010000684.1 GCA_903870065.1 uncultured beta proteobacterium
AAAACGATTGAGACCAATGGTTATCTGCAGACGCTGTATCCCAACATTTACGCCGTGGGTGATGTGGCTGGACCTTTCCAGTTCACGCACACGGCAGCGCACCAGGCCTGGTATGCCGCAGTGAATGCGTTGTTTGGCCGTGTCAAGAAGTTCAGTGTGGACTACTCGGTCATTCCCTGGGCGACGTTTACCGACCCCGAGGTGGCGCGCGTGGGACTCTCCGAGACTGAAGCGATAGAGCAGGGCGTGCCCCATGAAGTCACCCGCTACGGCATCGATGATCTGGACCGCGCGATTGCCGACGGCACCGCGCATGGTTTTGTGAAGGTGCTGACGGTGCCAGGCAAGGACAAAATCTTGGGCGTCACCATTGTCGGCGAGCACGCTGGCGACCTGCTGGCCGAGTATGTGTTGGCCATGAAACACGGGCTGGGGCTGAACAAGATACTGGGAACAATCCACACCTATCCCACGCTGGCCGAGGCCAACAAATACGCCGCCGGAGCATGGAAGCGCGCGCATGCGCCGCTGGCTTTGTTGCATTGGGCGAAGCGCTTTCATGCATGGGAGCGCGGGTGACGGTCACCGAGAAGCCCAGGCTGTCCATCGTCATGCCAGTGCTCAATGAGGCGGCAGGCATTGTGACGACTCTGGTTGCGCTGGCACCGCTGCGCGCGCGTGGTGCCGAAGTCATCGTAGTCGATGGCGGAAGCAGCGACGACACCCTTGCCTTTGCCAGGCCCTGGGCCGACTCCATATGTGTGTTCCCCGGCGGGCGGGCTCGACAGATGAATGCGGGTGCAGCACGGGCCAGCGGCGAGGTGCTGTTGTTTCTGCACGCCGATACCCAGCTGCCGCCGAGTGCGGACGAATTGGTGGTTGAGGCGCTGCGCGAAAATGCGGGATGGGGACGCTTTGACGTGCGCATAGTGGGTGCGCCAAGGATGCTGCGCATCGTGGCCTTGCTGATGAATCTGCGTTCGCGCTGGAGTGGCATTGCCACAGGTGACCAGGCCATCTTTATGCGCCGCGCACAGTTTGAGGCGATTGGTGGCTTTCCTGACCAGCCGCTGATGGAAGACGTGGAGATATCTCGCCGGCTGCGCGCCATCTCCCGTCCAGTTTGTCTGCGCACTCAGGTCCGCACATCGGGTCGCCGCTGGGAAAAGCGGGGAGTATGGAGGACCATTTTCCTGATGTGGCGCTTGCGCTGGCGATACTGGCGCGGCGAGCCGGCCGCGACGTTGGCAGAGGCGTACCGGTGAGGCACGCCAGCACCACCGCACTGATCATTTTTGCCAAGGCCCCGGAGGCCGGTATGGTCAAGACCCGGCTCATTCCTGCACTGGGCGCCCACGGTGCTGCCGCGCTGGCACAGCGGTTGCTGGAACACGCTGTCCGCTTGGGCGTGGAGGCGGGCTTTGATTACTGCGAACTGTGCACCACGCCCGACATCGGTCACGCAGCATTCCAGCGGCTCGCGGCCCGCTATTCCCTCGTTCTAACTGCACAAGGTGAGGGTGATCTAGGGGCACGCATGCACCGCGCCTTGTTCCGCGTTCTTGTGGACCACGCCCGCGTTTTGTTGATGGGCTCCGATGTGCCTGCGCTCAGTCCGGCTGTGATGCGTGAAGCAGCAACCGCTCTGGATACCGTTGATGCCGTATTCGTACCGGCACTTGACGGCGGCTACGCGCTGATTGGACTGACAGGCGCCCAGGCTGCTTTATTCACCGACATGCAATGGAGCACCGCCCATGTTATGCAGGCCACGCGCGAACGTGCGGCTGCCGCACAAATATCATGGACCGAATTGGAACCCGTGCCCGATATTGATGAACCAGCTGACTTGGTGCATTTGCCACAAGGGTGGTTGGCATGAGATACACCCCGCACCTCGGCAATGTCCTGCAAACCTTGTGCCTGTTTTATTGCGCCCGCAATTTGGTGATCCATCCGCCTGAGCGCAGCGTATTGCATCACGTCATTTGTTTGGAGAATTGAATCATGCTTGCCATCATCGGAGGCACCGGCCTCTACGACCTTCCCGGCCTTGTCATTGACCAGCGCATCAGTGGGGACACCCCGTTTGGCACGCCGTCGGGCGATATTCTTCGGGGACGGTTGTACGACAAGGAAGTGCTGTTTCTTGCCCGCCACGGTGCGGGGCATCGGCTGCTGCCACACGAAGTGAACTACCGTGCCAACGTTTTTGCGCTAAAACGTGCTGGTGCGCAAATGCTACTGGGCTTTTCAGCCGTGGGCAGTCTTGCGCTGGAGGTCAAGCCGGGCGATCTGGCCATGCCCGAGCAATATTTTGACTGGACGCGTGGCCAGCGCGAGCGAACCTTTTTCGGCTATGGCGTAGCGGCCCATGTGTCTACCGCCAAGCCTGTGAGTGCGGCATTGGTCCATGCGGTGGTTGCTGCGGGTCAGACTGCAGGTATCGAGGTTCACCGGGGGCTTACCTATGCCTGCGTCGAAGGGCCACGTCTGGGCACCCAGGCCGAAAGCCAATTCCTGCGCCAGGCCCGGTGCCAACTAGTCGGCATGACCAATGTTCCAGAAGCGTTTTTGGCGCGCGAAGCCCAGATGGCCTACGCCACGGTGGGTCTGGTCACGGACTACGATTGTTGGCTGGATGACCCAGCGCAGCATGTCAGCGTGTCCGGCATTTTTACCTTATACGGTCAGACCCTCGCGAAGGCCGCCAAGTTGCTCGATGCCCTGCTTGCCGCACCACTGCCTAGCCCGGAACCCGAGATCCGCAAGGCTTTGTCCACGGCGATGATGACCCCGGACGATGCACTGACGCTGGAGCAAAATGCATGGCTCGACATATTGCGCCTCTAAAGTGACTTCTGAAACTTCGATTTCCACGCGCGCGCGCATTCAAGCCGAAATTTCTGCACTTTGGCAATTGGCTTGGCCAATTTTGGTAGGGCAACTTGCCAATGTCGGAATGGCGGTGGCCGATGTATCTATGGCCGGCCACGCCTCGGCGCAGGATCTGGCTGGCGTGGCACTTGGGTCATCGGTTTGGATGATTGTGGTAGTTACTCTCATGGGCATCATGATGTCAGTCAATCCCACTGTGGCCCACTACGTGGGGGCTGGCCAAAACGAGCGGGTCGGGCATGTGGTGCGTCAGGCATTGTGGAAGGGTTTGGGTGTGGGTGCCGCCGCCTGTGTGCTGGCTAACGTTGCAAGCCTGGTGTTTGATCACATGGAGCTCGAACCGGCCGTGTACTCCATTGCTGTGCGTTTTGTTCAGATCACCAGCGTCGGCTTACCGGCTTTTGCGTGCTACCGTGTCCTGTATGGCTACAGCGCCAGCTTGAATGAAACCAAGCCAATCATGGTGATTTCCCTGCTTACCCTGGCGCTAAACTGCCTGCTGAACTGGGTTCTGATTTTCGGCCATTTGGGCTTCCCACAATTGGGTGGGGTCGGATGCGCCTGGGCGACGATGCTGTGCCTATGGTTCAACCTGGTCGGACTGTTTTGGTGGATGCGTCGAAGTCCCGCCTACCGCAGCACATGGCCCTTTGACCGGTTTGAATGGCCGCACCGTGGCAAGGTGCATCGGCTTCTCAAGTTGGGGTTGCCCATTGGGGTTACCTACTTTGCAGAAAGCAGTGCCTTTAGCCTGATTGCGCTGTTGGTTGCGCGTTTTGGCAGCACTCAGGTCGCCGCGCACCAAATTGCATTGAATTTTTCATCTCTGGTTTTCATGCTACCGCTGAGCCTGGGTATTGCATTGCTCACCCGGGTCAGCCAGGCTTTGGGCGCGGGCGACCCGCAGGCGGCGCGTTTTCGGTCCGTAGTGGGCGTCGCTACCTCGGTCGGTCTGGCCTTGGTCTCCGCGCTGCTGATGGCAGCATTCAACCAGGAAATCGCAGCGATCTACACCACAGATACTGCCGTGGCGGGCGTGGCGTCCGGACTGCTTTTGATGGCAGCGCTTTTTCAGGTCTCTGATGCGGCGCAGGTCTCGACCAGTTGCGCGATCCGCGGCTACAAGGTGACCCGATCGCCCATGGTGATTCACCTGACGGCTTTCTGGATTTTTTCGCTACCCCTGGGTTGTGTATTGGGTCTGGCGCCCAACTGGATGCCTTGGCGTCCGGCGCAAGCAATGCAGGCACAAGGTTTCTGGATTGCCTTGGTGGTCGGACTGACTGTCGCCGCCATTGGACTCGCACTGCTGCTGCAGCGTGTTGCACATCAAGCCCGCCCAGACCAAGGGATTCGACGTTAGCAATATGCCATCACGCAGCGTTCACTCCAATATGCCGCCCGCACTAATCGTTTTATGCCTGGCCCTGCTGTTAGGCATTCAGCCGATTACGACCGATTTGTACTTGCCAGCGCTGCCCGGACTCACCCAGGAACTTGGTGCTGGCATGGCGCAGGCGCAACTCACGTTGACCGCCCTCTTGCTGGCGTTTGGCATTTCACAATTGTTTTGGGGACCGCTTTCGGACCGCTATGGGCGCCGCCCAGTGTTGCTGGCCGGAATGTCTGCCTATGTCATTGCGTCGGTTGGCAGTGCATTCTCACCGACCATGGACCAATTGATCATCTGGCGCACCATTCAAGGTGCAGCCATGGGTGCCGGTGTGATGTGCGCGCGTGCCATCGTGCGCGACCTGTACTCGCCAATTCAAGGTGCCAGTGTCATGTCCAAAGGTTTAAGCGGTCTTGGGATCATTGCGTGCCTCAGTGCCCCCTTGGGTGGCCTGCTAACCGCCTTGTTCAGCTGGCATGCTGCGCTGTTGGCTCTATCGGTGTTTGGAAGTTCCACACTCGCACTGCTTGCTCTGCGATTCGAGGAAACCGTTCAACACAAGAACCCGCATGCCTTGCGGTTCGCCACCCTTGCGCAGGTTTGGTGGGACATTGTCCGCAACCCGACCTTTCTGGCGTTCACCGCACTGACTGTCACAGCGTACAGCTGTCTCTTTACGTTTTTGGCGGCTTCATCATTTGTACTGATCCGCGTTTATGGTTTCAGCACGACGCAGTACGGATTGGTGATGTTCAGCAACTCACTAATTTATGTGCTGGGCACTTTTTTGTGTCGGCGCCTGCTGCTGCGCTTTGGGGTGCGCCGCACGGTGGCGCTTGCTGCCGGGCTGTCGCTGAGCGGTGGCACCGCAATGGGCCTTCTGGCACTGCTGGGTGTGCAGCAGTCCTGGGCGATCATGGTGCCTTTTGGCCTGATTATTCTGGCACATGGCATTCATAACCCATGCGGGCAAAGTGGCGCCGTCGGACCCTTCCCGCAGGCGGCCGGTGCGGCATCGGCACTTAATGGATTTATTTCCATGATCAGCGCCTTTGCCACTGGGCAGTGGCTTGGGACCCACATGGACGGGACCGCCGCCCCGCTGGTCATTGGCATTTGGTTTTGGAGCGCTCTCATTGCCCTGAGCGCCTGGACCTTGGTTGCACGTTATGGCAAACACTGACGTATTACCTTTTCACGTGTGCCTGGCGGGACCTACGGCTTCGGGCAAGACCGCAGCCGCGCTGGCAATCGCCCGGGAGCATCCGTGCGAAATTATCAGTGTTGACTCGGCCCTGGTGTATCGGGGAATGGATATTGGCACCGCCAAACCTGACGCTGCCGAATTGGCTCAGGTTGCGCACCACTTGATCAACATTCGCGACCCGCTGCAGTCCTACAGCGCCGCCGAATTCGTGCGTGACGCGCACCGCTTGATTTGCGACATTGCCGCACGCGGCAAGTTGCCCCTGTTGGTGGGTGGCACCATGCTGTATTTCAAGGCCTTGTTTGACGGACTAGATGACATGCCAGCCGCAAATCCGCAGATTCGGGCGGAATTGGAACGCGACGCAGCCGCACTTGGTTGGCCTGCCCTGCATGCCCGCTTGCAGCAAATTGACCCCGTGACTGCGGCCCGCCTGGCCCCGCTGGACAGTCAGCGTATCCAACGGGCGTTGGAGGTATTTCAGATTTCCGGTTTGCCGATATCCCACTTCCATTCCGCAAAAAATGCTACGAAAAATATAGCATTAAACGTTTGTTCCACGAGGGCTAGAGTCCTAATTTCCTTGGAACCCGAGAACCGCCGCTGGCTGCACGAACGCATTGCACACCGTTTCGATGCCATGTTGGCGCAGGGTTTTCTTGACGAAGTGCGGGTGCTGCGCGCGCGCGGCGACCTGCATCCCGACCTGCCATCGATGCGCTGTGTTGGCTACCGCCAGGCGTGGCAGGCTCTGGACGAGGAATTGGCAACTGCTGGTCAAGGGACGCATCCCGTGCCTGCCATGCGCGAACTCGGTGTCATTGCAACCCGGCAACTTGCCAAACGCCAAATGACGTGGTTGCGCTCCATGCCCGAGCGCCATGTGGTGGTGGCCGACCGGCCCGACGCACTTGAATGTGTTTTGCGCTTGACTGAACAATCGCTCAAGTCATAAAGCAAACCACACGCATTCAGTCCACCTGGGCGCCAGTTGCCTTGACGATGGCCTGGTACTTGCCCAGTTCGCGCTTCAACAGTTCCCCAAATTGTTCGGGCGTTGTTGGCACGGGCTCAGTCATCAGGCCGGCAAAGCGCGTCTGTGCTTCAGGTGATTTCAGCGCTGCAACAAAGGCCTGATTCAGTTTCATCACCACATCATTCGATGTGCCGGCTGGCGCGACCAGGCCCCACCAGGTGTCAATGGAAAATCCCTTTAACGTGTCGGCGACCGGTGGCACATCGGGCAGTGCCGCAGATCGGTTGAGCGTTGTTACTGCAAGGGCCTTGAGTTTGCCGGCCCGGATGCCGGGGGCAGCAGTGGCCAAATTGTCAAAATTGAAATCCACTTGCCCGCTTTGCAGTGCGAACTGCGCCGGGTTGCCACCGTTGTAGGGAATATGAACAGCAAAAATGCCGGCCTGCGCCTTGAACATCTCGCCTGCAAGATGCCCCGCGCTGCCGTTGCCTCCGCTGCCGTAATTGAGCTTGGCGGGGTTGGCCTTTGCGTATGCGATGAGTTCGCGCACAGTGTTGATCTTGAGACGCTGAGCCACTTCGGCGTTCATCACCAGCACGTTGGGAACACGCACCATTTGCGTGATCGGCACAAAGTCGGTTGCGGCGTTATAAGGCATCCGGGTATAGAGCCAAGGGTTGACCGCGTGGGTAGCAGTGGCCGCTATGCCAATTGTCAAACCGTCCGGTGCGGCTTTGGCAATGGCGTCGGCACCAATGTTGCCACCGGCACCCGGTTTGTTTTCAACAATGACCGGACCGAGGCTGTCTTTAACCCGTTCGGCGAGCACACGTGCGGTGACGTCCAGTGGCCCCCCTGCCGCATAGGGCACGATAAGGCGAATCGGGCGAGTCTGCGCCGACGCGTGGTTGAAACTGAATAAGAGGGCCGTAGTGGCCATCGCGCAAAGGATGGTAGTTCGACGTGTCATATTTGCATTGTGCCTCTATCATGCGGACTTCCACCATGAACCTGCACATTCAGAACCTCGGCAAGCAATATGGAAACACCCCTGTGTTTTCCAACGTCACATTGAGCGTCGAACCAGGTGAGTTTGTAGCCATTGTTGGCGAGTCCGGGGTCGGCAAGTCCACGCTGCTCAACTGCATGGCCGGTTTGGACAGTTGGGACCGCGGCTCGGTGCACCTTGATGGCCACGATCTGGGAAGTTTGAACGACGATGCACGCGCGCTGCTGCGACGCCACAAGCTCGGATTTGTTTTTCAGGCTTTTCATGTGCTTGGTCATCTTGACGTGGCGCAAAACGTCGCCCTGCCCTTGCTTTTGCTAGGTCAACCGAACGATGCGCGGGTACAGGAGATGCTGAACGCGGTTGGTTTGGAGGGTATGGGTACACGCCTGCCACAACAACTCAGTGGTGGACAACTGCAGCGGGTCGCGATTGCCCGCGCGCTGGTGCACCGCCCAACACTCCTGTTGGCTGATGAACCCACGGGCAATCTGGACCCCACAACCGCAGCCAAAGTGATGGAGGCGCTCATTGGGCAAACCCGATCGCACGGCACGTCACTGGTGCTGGTGACCCACTCAGAAGCCGCGACAGCGCGCGCCGACCGCGTGCTACACCTGCAGGTCGACGGCATCCGGACGCCCCCGGCTGAGTGAACTCTACGTATTACTGATCAATTGCATCAGGTCCAGGGGCGCATGAATTTGCGCATGGGCTCCCCAATCCTGCACAGCCTTTTTGCCCAGGTACCCATAGGTTGCCGCCACCGTTCCCATGCCCGCCGCCAAGCCAGCGACGACATCACGCTCGTCATCGCCCACATACAGACATTGTCGAGGGTCTACGCGCATGCGCCGACAGGCTTCTAACAGAGGCGCTGGATGCGGTTTGGCGTGCGCCGTTGTGTCACCGCACACCATCGCACTGGCGGTCGAGAAAAAGGGGATGGAGCGGGTCAGCGGATCGGCAAATCGCGACGCCTTGTTGGTCACGACACCCCATGGCAATCCGCGTAGCCCAAGCTGCACAATCAATTCAGGAACACCAATAAATGCGTACGTGTTGCGCGTGAGGCACTGGGTGTAATTGATGAAGAACTCCTCCTTCAGTTTTTCATAGTCCGGATGGTCTGTGTCAAGTCCAAATGCCACTCCCAACATGCCTCGGGCTCCTGCCCCGGCCATGGAGCGGTACAGTTCCATCGGCAGGGATGGCATACCCCGGTCAATTCGCATCTGATCAGCCGCGCCGCCCAAATCGGGCGCGCTGTCAAGTAGAGTGCCGTCCAGATCAAACAGCACGCCCGCAACATTGGAAAACTGCACGATGAGGATACCTAAGGTGCTTTTTGCGTCGCCAACAGGTAATTGACGCCAGTGTCAGCGCTCATGGAGTACCGCTTGGTCAGGGGGTTGTACTCCATCCCACGGGTGTGGCGCAGATCCAGACCGGCTTGCCTGCAATATGCCGCCAACTCGCTAGGGCGAATCATCTTGGCATATTCGTGTGTTCCGCGTGGCAGCATGTTCAACACGTACTCTGCCCCCAAAATCGCCAATACAAAAGATTTCGGATTTCGGTTCAGCGTGGAAAAAAACACCCAGCCGCCTGGCTTGACCAATTCTGAACAGGCCCGGACGATGGATGCTGGGTCCGGCACATGTTCCAGCATCTCCATGCAGGTCACCAGATCGTAGGTGCCGGGACTTTCCGCAGCCAGTGCTTCCGCGCTGATTTCGCGGTAGGCAATTTTTGGAGTTTGCGCTTCCAGTGCATGCAACTGCGCCACTTTCAGCGCCTTGGTTGACAAGTCAATGCCTAAAACATCCGCACCCGACCGTGCCAGCGAATCAGCGAGAATTCCCCCGCCACATCCCACATCCAATGCCCGCAAGCCGGACACAGGGTAGATTGACTGAATCCACTCCAAGCGCAGCGGATTAATCATGTGCAGCGGCCGAAACTCACTGTCCAAATCCCACCAACGATGGGCCAGATCGGAAAATTTAGCCAGTTCGGCCGGGTCAGCATTGAGGGTGTTGTTCATGGCGCAATTATGTCCAAATTGAAGCGTCGATCATGCGCCTTGCGGGAGATTTCGCCACCGGTCATGGCAAAGGCAGAGCGCGTCCAAGCCCGCCAGACCAACAAAAAACCCGCCGAAGCGGGTTTTTTGGCTGGGTTAAAAACCGCTCCAATTACTTGGCTGCGCGTGTTCCCACGACTTCGATTTCAACGCGGCGATTCTTGCTACGACCTTCTTTGGTCTTGTTGTCAGCAACCGGCTGCTTCTCGCCCTTGCCTTCGGTGTACACACGGCTCTTTTCAATGCCCTTGGTCACCAAATAGGCTTTCACTGCCTCAGAACGCTTGACCGACAACTTCTGGTTGTAGGCATCGGAGCCAACGGAGTCAGTATGACCCACAGCGATGATCACTTCAAGATTGATGCCCTTGACCTTGCCGACCAAATCGTCAAGTTTGGCTTTACCTTCAGGCTTCAGAACAGCCTTGTCAAAATCGAAGAAGGCGTCGGCTGCGTAGGTTACCTTGCTGGCGACGGCTGGAGCGGGAGCTGGAGCGGGTGCTGGAGCGGGAGCTGGAGCGGGTGCCACTGCAGGTGCTGGAGCGGGTGCTGGAGCGGGAGCAGGTGCAGGTGCAATCGCGCCGTCACAAGTTGGGGCAGCTGTTGCGGGCGTCCAGCTGTTATCGCGCCAGCATTGACCTGCCGAGTTTTTCCAGACTTCACCCGAACTGTTTTTCCAGTTATGGACTTCTTGTGCACCAGCGACAGTGGCGAGCGCTGCAGCAGCGATGGCGATTGCTACCTGATTCAATTTTTTCATGGTGTTCCTTTTGCGTAACAAACTGCAGCTTCGCTGCGAATAGGGGTGACGCCCCAGGGCGGGCCGTTCACCCCATTGTGCCATAGCGTAAGCGCCGTTTCTGAGCCCGGTTGCCGCTTGATGCATTGTCTGTCGCGCAATCGCCCAGAGTGTTGCCAGCAAGCTACAACCGCCCGGTCGTAGAATCGCAGGTTGTCCCCGACATCGTATTGAGCATTCGCAATCCATGACCCAGTTCGCCAAAGAAACACTGCCCATCAGCCTTGAAGAGGAAATGCGGCGCAGCTACCTCGATTACGCCATGAGCGTGATTGTCGGACGCGCCCTGCCCGATGCGCGGGACGGACTCAAGCCCGTGCACCGGCGCGTGCTCTTTGCCATGCACGAGCTCAACAACGACTGGAACCGCGCCTATAAAAAGTCGGCCCGTATTGTCGGTGATGTGATCGGTAAATACCATCCGCACGGCGACCAGTCGGTCTATGACACCATCGTTCGCATGGCGCAAGATTTCTCGATGCGCCATATGCTGGTCGATGGCCAGGGCAACTTCGGCTCAGTAGACGGTGACAACGCGGCCGCCATGCGCTACACAGAAATCCGCTTGGCCAAGATTGCGCACGAGTTGTTGGCCGATCTGGATAAGGAAACCGTCGACTTCGGGCCCAACTACGATGGCTCCGAAAAGGAACCGCTGGTACTCCCGACCCGTTTGCCCAATCTTCTGGTCAATGGCTCTGGCGGCATTGCCGTGGGCATGGCCACCAACATACCACCACATAATCTGAACGAAGTGGTTGATGCGTGCCTGCATTTGTTAAAAAACCCGGACGCATCCATTGACGAACTGATGGAAATCGTGCCCGCGCCTGATTTTCCAACTGCCGGCATCATTTACGGAATCAATGGCGTCAAGGACGGCTACCGGACCGGTCGGGGCCGGGTGGTCATGCGGGCCAAGTGCCATTTTGAGGATATTGACCGGGGACAGCGCCAGGCGATCATCGTCGATGAACTACCGTACCAGGTCAACAAGAAGACCCTGCAGGAACGCATGGCCGAACTGGTGCACGAGAAAAAAATCGAGGGCATCAGCCACATCCAGGACGAGTCAGACAAATCCGGCATGCGGCTGGTGATCGAGCTCAAGCGAGGTGAGGTTCCAGAGGTGGTGCTGAACAACCTCTACAAGCAAACGCAGTTGCAAGACACCTTTGGCATGAATATGGTGGCCCTGGTTAACGGCCAACCCAAGCTGTGCAACTTGAGGGACCTGATTGAGGTGTTCCTGCAGCACCGCCGTGAAGTGGTAACCCGTCGCACCGTGTTCAATCTGCGCAAAGCACGTGAACGCGGGCATGTGCTGGAAGGTTTGGCCGTTGCGCTGGCCAATATTGATGAATTCATTCGCATTATTCGGGAGTCTCCGACACCGCCGGTTGCCAAGGCAGAGTTGATGACCCGAAGCTGGGACAGCAAACTGGTCCGCGAAATGCTCACCCGAACACGTGCCGATGGCGGCGTGATCAATGCAGACGACTACCGTCCTGACGGTCTTGAAAAAGCCTTTGGAATGGGCAGCGATGGGCTGTACCGGTTATCGGATACACAAGCGCAGGAAATCCTGCAAATGCGCCTGCAGCGCCTGACCGGCCTGGAGCAGGACAAGATCGTTGCCGAGTACAAGGAGGTCATGGCCGAGATTGACGATTTGCTGGACATTCTGTCCAAGCCAGAACGTGTTTCGATCATTATTGGGGAGGAACTTGGCGCCATCAAACAGGAATTTGGTCAATCCAAGCTTGGGGCACGGCGTAGTTTGGTGGAGCACAGTTCGTTCGACCTGAGCACGGAGGACCTGATCACACCGACCGACATGGTAGTCACCCTCAGCCACGGCGGATATATCAAGAGTCAACCGCTGAGCGAATACCGTGCACAAAAACGTGGTGGTCGCGGCAAACAGGCAACGGCCACCAAAGAAGACGACTGGGTCGACCAACTCTTTATTGCCAACACGCACGACTACATTCTGTGTTTTTCCAACCGCGGTCGTTTGTATTGGCTCAAGGTCTGGGAGGTTCCGCAAGGTTCACGCGGATCGCGTGGCCGCCCGATTGTCAATATGTTCCCGCTGCAAGAGGGCGAGAAGGTCAATGTGGTATTGCCCTTGACGGGAGACAAACGCAGCTTCCCTGCCGACCAATACGTGTTTATGGCAACCTCCATGGGCACCGTCAAAAAGACCACTCTGGACGAGTTCAACAACCCCCGCAAGGGTGGCATCATTGCAGTTAATCTGGACGAAGGCGACTACCTGATCGGGGCCGCGCTGACGGATGGTCAGCATGACGTGATGTTGTTCAGCGATGGCGGCAAGGCGGTGCGTTTTGATGAAAACGATGTTCGCCCGCTAGGACGCAATGCGCGTGGCGTGCGCGGCATGATGCTGGAAGAAGGACAAGGAGTTATTGCCATGCTGGTGGCAGGTGATGAGCAGCAAAGCGTGCTCACTGCGACGCAAAACGGGTATGGCAAGCGCACCAGCATCACCGAATACACGCGCCACGGACGCGGAACCAAGGGCATGATTGCGATCCAGCAAAGTGAACGTAACGGCAAGGTCGTGGCTGCCACACTGGTACACGTGGACGACGAAATCATGTTAATTACCGACAAGGGCGTGCTGGTGCGGACCCGCGTCAGCGAGATTCGCGAACTTGGCCGCGCTACCCAGGGCGTCACCCTGATTGGACTGGACGAGGGCTCCAAACTCAGCGGGCTGCAACGCATCGTCGAAAATGATGCCAACCCCGTCGACGAGGAACAACCGGGCGAGGATGATAGCGCCACACCAGCATAAATGCTACGTTTTATATAGCGGCTTATGTCCTATTGACGAGGGCTAGAGCTAATTTTTACTAATAAATATTCGATGAACCGACCCATTGGCCTGTTTCCCGCCGAGTCTGTCATGGCGCTGAAAGCTCGGCATGTGATCGTTGGCGCCATGCCGAAATTCGAACTGATCAGGGGCTGAACCATGTCACAGCTTGCCTCAGACCTGCCCAGCTTGGCCGAACTGCGCGTCCAAATTGACGCCATCGACCAGCAATTGTTGTTGCTGCTCAACACCCGGGCGCTGGTTGCCGAAAAGGTGGGTGAAGTCAAAAAGCGCGAAGGCACGGCTTTTTTCCGCCCGGACCGCGTGGCGCAGGTTATTGACAAAATCCAGCAGGCCAATCCGGGGCCTTTGAAAAACCAGCATGTTGCTGACATCTGGCGCGAAATTATGTCGGCCTGTCTGGCGCTGGAGGCACCTCAAAGGGTGGCGGTGTTAGGTCCCGCAGGCACTTTTTGCGAGCAGGCTGCAATCGAGTTTTTTGGCGGCGCTGCCGACCTGATTTATTGCACCAATTTTGACGAAGTCTTTCATGCCACGGCCGCCGGCAGCGCCCAATACGGCGTGGTCGGCGTTGAAAATTCGACCGAAGGCATGGTCACGCGCTCACTCGACCTTTTCCTGCATTCACCAACCCATGTGATCGGCGAGGTTACATTGCTGGTTCGTCACAACCTGTTGCGTCTGGAGAATTCACTCGACGGTATTGAAGTTGTACTGGCCCATCCTCTGGCGTTGGCGCAGTGCCAGGCCTGGCTGACCAAGCATTTGCCGCATGCTGAACGCCGTCCGGTATCGAGCAACGCAGAAGGTGCCCGTCTGGCCACCACCAATCCTGCATGGGCCGGCCTGGCCAGCGAGCGGGCGGCGACCCAGTTTGGACTTCACATTGCTGCACACGCCATTCAGGACGAAGCCTATAACCGGACCCGCTTTGCGATCATTTGCCTGCCGCAAACCGTCGGCACGCCACCGCCATCAGGCCGGGATTGCACCAGCCTGGTTGTGTCGGTCCCCAATAAACCGGGTGCCGTACATGACTTGCTGGTGCCACTCAAGACACACGGCGTGTCGATGACGCGTTTTGAGTCACGCCCCGCGCGAACAGGACAATGGGAATACTATTTCTATATCGACCTTCAGGGCCACCCCATGCAGGCCCATGTGGCTGCGGCTCTTAAGGAGTTGCAGCAAATCTGCGCGTTTTACAAAGTGCTCGGTACCTATTCGGTAGCTGAGTGATGAGCAACAACCAACCAGTCAGGATGCAGCATGTTTGAACAACTCGGGTTGATTGGATGCGGCCTGATGGGCGGCTCCTTTGCGCTGGCTCTCAAACGCGCGGGGCTGGTCAAGCGTGTTGTGGGTTACAGCAAATCGCCCAGCACAACCGAGCGAGCGCGCTTGATGGGGGTGATCGATGTGGAAGCCCCATCTGCCCTGCTGGCAGTGTCTGGTGCTGACATTGTGCTTATTGCGGTGCCCGTCGCTGCCACTGAATCCACTTTCAAGGCCATCAAACACCTTGTCACCGCCAATATGCTGGTAATGGATGTCGGCTCAACCAAGCGCGAAGTCATTGACGCCGGACGGCGCGCCCTGCGTGAGCAAATTGGCTCATTTGTTCCGGCCCATCCGATCACAGGTAAAGAAGTATCGGGCGTCGACAATGCTGACCCCGACCTGTATACCGGGCGCCAGGTCATTCTCACTCCGATTGAACGCACACTCACCGTCCAGTTGCAAAAAGCGGTCGATGTATGGACTGCACTGGGGTGCCGGGTAGTAAAGATGGCCCCCGAGCAACACGATGCGGCGTTTGCTGCAGTCAGCCACCTGCCTCACCTGATCGCCTTTGCCATGATGAACGCGGTTTCCGGTCAACCCCAGGGCAAAGACTATTTGTCACTGGCAGGCCCGGGCTTCAGGGATTTCACCCGTATCGCGGCAAGCGACCCAAAAATTTGGCGCGATATCCTGATATCGAACCGCGAAGAATTGTTGGCACAGTCGAAAATTTTTCAGCGCAACTTGCATGCTCTGGAACTGATGATCTCCAGTGGCAACACCGAGGCATTGGAGGGCTTGCTTGAGCAAGCCAGCATCACGCGCGGCAGCTGGAGCATGACCTCCCGACACAACCCATAATGTTTTCCACTGAATTTCTGGACCTCCCGCCACTGGGACAGGCGAGCGGCAGCATCAGGCTACCTGGCTCCAAGAGCATTTCCAATCGGGTCCTGCTGCTGGCCGCGCTGTGCAATGGCACCACAACGGTACACGACCTGCTGGACTCCGACGACACGCGTGTCATGCTGGGGGCGCTCGATACCTTGGGCTGCAACATTCGCCAGCTGGATTCCGGTACCGTACAAATTGATGGATTGGCTGGCAAGCCCGTTGCCACGGCGGCCCAATTGTTCATGGGCAACGCAGGTACCGCCATGCGCCCCCTGACGGCTGCACTTGCTGTTGTCGGTGGCGACTTCACACTGTCGGGTGTTGCCCGCATGCATGAACGCCCGATCGGCGACCTGGTGGATGCCCTGCGGCAATTGGGCTGCAAGATTGATTACCTGGGTCAGGATGGTTTCCCCCCCCTGCACATCGGGACGCCATCCCTGACTTTGACCCATCCAATCCAGGTCAGAGGTGATGTGTCGAGCCAGTTCCTGACGGCGCTACTCATGGCGTTGCCACTGGTTGCACGTCAGGACATTGTCATTGAGGTTGTTGGTGAGCTGATTTCCCGCCCCTACATTGAAATCACTCTGAATTTGCTTGCTCAGTTTGGCGTCAAGGTACGCCGCGAAGGCTGGCAAAAATTCACTATTGAAGGTGGCTGTCGTTTGCAGTCCCCTGGCGAAATCCATATTGAGGCCGACGCATCATCTGCTAGCTATTTCATAGCGCTTGGCGCAATAGCGACGGGGGCTAACAGTCAAAATTTCATAAATATCTTAGGTGTAGGCGCGCATTCCATTCAGGGCGACATCCGCTTCATTGAGGCCGCAGCACACATGGGTGCCCGGATCGAGAGCGGACCCAATTGGCTCAAGGTCTCGCGTGGCGCGTGGCCTCTGAAAGCCATTGACCTGGATTGCAATCACATCCCCGATGCGGCCATGACTCTGGCAGTGATGGCCCTGTATGCAGATGGCACAACCACGCTGCGCAACATTGCCAGTTGGAGGGTCAAGGAAACCGATCGGATCGCCGCAATGGCCACTGAGTTGCGCAAGTTGGGTGCCGCCGTAGTGGAAGGCATCGATTTCATCCAAATCACCGCGCCAGCCGCAGTGACCGACTGGCGCGCAGCACGCATACACACCTATGACGACCACCGGGTCGCCATGTGTTTTTCACTGGCAGCATTCAATCCAGCCGCTCTACCCGTGCGCATTGAAGACCCGAAATGCGTTGCAAAAACGTTTCCGGACTACTTTGAGTCCTTATTTGCAGTCGCAAAAACCCCCAAAGCTGCCATTCCCGTGATTTGTGTCGATGGCCCCACCGCGTCGGGCAAAGGCACCTTGGCGTTGGTGCTTGCGAGCAAACTCGGTTATCACTTTCTGGACTCCGGATCGCTCTACCGGATTGCGGCGCTCGCAGCGGTGCAGGCCGGATTGCCCTTGAACACAGACGGTGAACCCGCCATTGCGCACTTGGTGCGCCGACTCACAATCCGCTTCGACAATGGACGCGTACTACTTGACGGGCAGGACATCAGTGAAGCCATCCGCACCGAAGAAGCGGGCATGAATGCCTCACGCGTTTCGTCACTGCGGCAGGTCCGCGATGCGCTGGTCGATTTGCAACACAACTTTCGGCAATTGCCGGGATTGGTGGCCGATGGCCGGGACATGGGAACCGTGATCTTCCCGGATGCGACGCTCAAAGTGTTCCTCACAGCCAGCGCTGAGCGACGCGCTGAGAGGCGCTATAAACAGTTGATTTCAAAGGGAATTTCCGCTACACTCCCATCTCTTCGCGCGGACCTGGAAGCACGCGACGCCCGAGATACATCCCGGACCGTTGCACCTCTGAAACCTGCGCAAGACGCCAAACTACTGGACAACTCGGATTTGACGATTGAAGAATCGGTTGATCTGGTGTTGGACTGGTGGCAAGGTAAACAGCCTTTTTGAGCCGTTCAATTAAGCTGTTCGGTCCACACCGCCCCTTTCGCACAGCAGTGCACTGGTGGTGTGGTTCAACAACGAAACCCGCGGTGAAAGCCGTGAATTATCCTGCGGTTAAATCCGCATACGCAAATGTCAGAATCTTTCGCAGCCCTGTTTGAAGAGTCACAAAAACGCTCTGAAACCCGTATTGGTGAAGTCGTTACCGCTGAAGTCGTTCGCATCGAACACAACTTCGTCGTGGTCAACGCCGGACTCAAGTCCGAGGCTTATGTGCCCCTCTCTGAGTTCAAGAGCGACAAGGGCGAACTTGAAGTCCAGGTTGGTGAATTTGTATCGGTGGCCATCGTGGCCATGGAAAACGGTACGGCGACACCATCGTTAGCCGCGACACCGCCAAGCGTCTCGCTTCGTGGATGTCTCTGGAGAAATCCCTGGAGTCCGGCGAGTTCGTCACCGGTACCACTTCCGGCAAGGTCAAGGGCGGCCTGACCGTTCTGGTCAACGGCATCCGTGCCTTCCTGCCCGGTTC
>CAIQBN010000685.1 GCA_903870065.1 uncultured beta proteobacterium
AGCGGACAGGGTGCGTACAAGCCCCTTTCCGGCGTCAATCTTTTTGTAGCCATGAATCAGGCCGTCGAGTCCACCGGGGAAGGCTTTGTCACCTACGACTGGCCCAAACCGCTGGTCGCCGGAGGCGTTACCGAGCAACGGTTCCCCAAGCTTTCATACGTCAAGCGGTTTGACGCCTGGGGCTGGGTGGTTGGGTCGGGTATTTACATCGACGATCTCGACGCCATCTATTGGCAAGACGTGAAGTTTCGCCTGCTCAAGGCCGCGCTGTGGATTTTGCTGCTCTGTGCAATCGTGTGGTTCATCATCCGCACCGTGGTTCAGCCATTGCGTGCCTTCCAGGCCACGATTGACGGCCTGCGTTCGCAATCGACCCAGGTTCTCGTTGTGCCGGCAGCGCAGCCCGGCGAACTGGGTCAGCTCTCCAATTCATTTGTCCGGCTGGTCGACGACTTGCGTCGCTCGCGCAATGAATTGACCTTGTCGATCGACAAGCTGCGAAAGAGCGCGCGTTCCTTCAGCAACATGAAGGAAGGCATCCTGATTACCGATGCGCAAGGCCGAATTCTTTCTCTCAACCCGGCCTTTACCCGCCTCAGTGGCTTTGAACCGGAAGACTTGATCGGCCAGACTCCAGCGTTGCTGCGCTCACAAGCCCATGACCCTGCGTTCTATTCGACCATGTGGGAGCAGTTAAAGAGTGCGGGGCAATGGACGGGTGTTGTTAGCAACCGGGCGAAAGACGGTACGGTAACTGCACAGTGGGTAACCATCATGGCGGCGCGCGACCGCCAGGGTGAAGTGCGTTGCTATGTGGGTCTGTACTGGGATGCGGATGAAGGTGCGCCAGAGGCAATCAGGCGGTCGTGATGACACACAGCGGCACCAGCATTTCCTGGCGTGACAGCCCGCCGTGCACTCCAATCATGGGTATTGGTTTCGTGTCCGGGGCATGATCGACCAGGGTCCAGTCGTCTTTCATCGCCAGCACGTAATCACCCACCCGCGAGGCCAGTTTCGCGCTGACGGGTCCAGGTCCGAGCCACTGTTCACCGAGCAGCTTCTCCCGCGACCAGGCCTCGCCCCGACCTGAAAAGACGGTGGCAACATAGTCCTCGAAATCGGCCTCGGTGCCGGGCTTGAGGTAGCAATAGGAAAACCGCCGCTCGCCACAAACCGGTCGTGCCAACATCTGTGCCAGGGCCACGTGGTCATCCAGATGGATCTGGCGATCGCTGGGCGAATCGATAAAGCCATGATCGGCAGTGACGACTACCAAGGTGTCCGTGCCTCGCATGTCGTCGATGAAGGCCTCAAGGCGCGCCTCGAAATCCAGAAACTTGCCCACCGCTTGCTGGCTATCCACGCCGCTTCCATGCGCCGTGTGATCAAAGTCTGGCCAATACGCGTAAATGAAACGGGAGGGCCCGGGCGCCCGAACAATTGCACCCAGCGCAGAAAACAGGCCGGGCCTCTTGTTCCCCGCCAGCCACTTCTGAAGCCACGAGTCGGCTTCCGGGTAATACGGATGCCTGCACGCTCCGGTGGCGTGAACGGTAGAGAACACGGAATCAAATAGTTTCACGGGTGTCACCACATGCGATGCACGCGGCAGATGCTGATAAATCTTGGGGTAGGGAAACAAAGTATCGGGATCGATTGGCGGCACACCCAAAGGAAAGAAGCGACCCTGCGCAGTCATCGGAAGCACTGCGGTAATGGCGTCGATTTCGTCGAGGTACACGTGCCACCCTGTCAGCCCGTGACCTGCGGGCGGCAAGCCAGACATCAGCGTCGGGATGGCGCAAGCGGTTGTGGTCGGGCATACCGATGTGATGGTGGCGCGCTGGTGGCGACGCAGGAATCCTTGCGGACTGCTGCGCTCGATGAAGTCGCCACCCACGCCGTCGGCCAGGATCAGGACCACGTTGCGTGCGTCTCGCCAGCGCGACGTATCGAGCACCGACAGAGGTGGGTAGACCGGCTGATCCATGCCGCAAGCCTGGGAGAGGCTTCCCATCAAGTTGAGCAATCCGCCGCCATCGTAACTTGGCATCCAAAATCCCTGCGGATTTGCCTTCATGAGTTCTCCAGAACTTGCGTCACCGATTCTAAGTCAGCCCCTCCTGCAAGCGATGCCCGCAAAGGACCGGCCGTTCGGGGATTAGGATTGACCTCGGACAAGGCCGCTACAGGCAGAGGCTGAAATTGCCGCCCAAGGGCATCAGGCTCAATTCAGTCAGAGATCAACGCCCCTAAGGTCATCATTCAGCGAGCGATCGCATGCGACGTTGTGGAACGGTGCCGCTGGTTCTGCAGTCTGTCGCACTTCAATGGTTGTGTTGTGCGTAACCGAATACAGTCCCTGTTTGCCCTGATGGCGGAACATCGGCAGAGCTTTGAGCATCCCCACAGTTATGAATGAATTTATCTTTCGCGTTTTCGCAAATGGTCGTCGTGGCGTTGGCTACCTGCTGGCGTTTACATGTCTTGCTGCAACGGCGCAGATCGGTTGGCGACCTACGCACTATGTGCTCCAGCTGGAGCCCCTGTTCGCCAGCGAGACCATCGTCGGCAGCCTGGAGATGGATTTTTCGCTACAGCAGCGTGATGTTTCCTCGATAACCCTGGACAGCGGCGATTTGCACATCAGCTCGGTAAAACTGGGCGCGAAGGAACTCTCGTTTGCAAAGCAGGGCGCAGCGTTGCACATAACTCTTCCCGCTGGATTGCACATCAACAGGGTCCAGCGCCTGGCAATTCGGTATACCGGCAAGCCCGGCAACGGATTGCGCTTTGACAATGAAAGTGCTCAGGTATCAACCGCATTCAGCACCAGCCAATGGATGCCATGCCTGGATGACCCTTCGGTGCGCACTCCGCTTGACCTGACATTGCTGCTGCCGTCAGACCTGGTATCGGTAGCCAATGGCGCGCCAGATGTGCCGCAAGTGCAGCCGGATGGCAAGACGCTTCACGTGTGGAACATGGCACTGGCAATGCCGAGTTACCTGTACGGCTTTGCTGTGGGAAAGTTTGTCGTGATGGAACAACCCGTTGGAAACACGACGTTGAAGTACTACGGCCCCTCGCCCATGTTCGACACTTCCATGCTGCGGCAGGTCTTTGCCGACAGCGCGGATATGCTGACCTTCTTCACCCGGCGCTCGGGAGTCGACTTTCCCATGCCGGCCTACAGTCAAGTGTTGTTGATGGGTCCGGCCGCACAGGAAATGGCCGGCTTTTCGGTCATGGGTGCACGCTATGGCACCCGCGTGCTTGCCGATCCGCAGGCCATCTGGCTGGCCGCCCACGAGATGGCGCACCAGTGGTGGGGCAATGGGGTGACCAATCGTTCATGGCGCCACTTCTGGCTGAATGAGGGCATCGCAACATTCATGACCGCCGCCTATATGGAACATCGCTTTGGTAAGGAGATGTACCAGCGCCAGATTGATGCGGCGAGAGTAAAGTTCCACGCGGTGCGAGACGCGGGGCAGGATAAATCGCTGGTCTTCCCAAATTGGGATAGTCCGACCGCAGCAGACCGGTCGCTGGTGTACGACAAAGGTGCGCTGGTGTTGCACGAGCTACGGAGTTTGCTAGGTGAAGAGACTTTCTGGGTCGGCCTCAAGACCTATACACAAAGGCACTGGGGGCAGTCGGTGCAAACAGCCGATTTTGTGCGTGCAATGGAAGATGCAAGTCACCGGGACCTCTCTGTCTTTTTTGAGCGTTGGGTTTATGCCAAACAGCTCGTACGTTGATCAGGGCTATTTCTGTTTATGAATTTTTCAATGGCTTTGAAGCGGGTGGCAGTCGTGTTGCTCCCGCTGTCAGTTTGGGGGCTAGCTTTGGCGCTGGCACCATGCTTCACTGCAATGGCAGCGCCCACGGCGTACCAGATACCCAACACATTTGTACATGAGGTTCCAAGCAAGGGCACGAACCGCGCTTATCAGGTGTGGGTCGATTTGCCGGCGTCTTACGCAAGTGGAAACAAGCAGTACCCCGTGGTGTTTGTTACCGACCCGCAATACGCTTTCACATTGGTGCATGGCATACGCCACCTTTTGGGACGTCGCGGGCAAAACATAGAGGACTTCATTCTGGTGGGTCTGGCATTGCCTGCCAATGAAGATGCGTCAGAGAGTCGCAGCCGTGACTACACGCCCACCAATGCTTTGAAAAATCCAAAGCGGCGCGCGGACCAGTATGGTGCAAACGTTTACGGTGAGGCGCAAGCCTACCGTCACTATGTGGAGTCAGAGGTTTTTCCCTTGATCGCCAGCCAGTACCGCGCTGACATGTCTCGCAAGGTGTTTATCGGGCATTCGTATGGCGCTCTGTGGGGTGCGACCACGTTGTTGTCCAAACCCGATATGTTCCAAGCCTATATTTTGGGCAGCCCCTCGTTCTGGTTTGATGACAAAGTGATCTTCCGGTTGGAGCAGCACTACGCGACCAATCACAAAGACCTGAAAGCGCAGGTCTTGCTGTTTGCGGGAAGCTTCGAGACCCCAGGTCCTGGACCGCGCCACTACAAAGACACTGATTTGGTGGGTGACATGCAGCGCTTCAAGGATGTACTGAAGCGCCGCCAGTACCCTAGCTTGCAACTAAAGGGTGATGTAGTGCAAGGTGAAGACCACTTCACCGTCTACACCGCGGTGGTGGGACGTGGTTTGTTAAAGATATTGCCGGGCTACGGTCCGTATATCAGTGGCTGAGCGAGGGCATCCGGACTCTTGGAACCTTGATTCCCAAATAGCGACTCTTGCGAAAGCACAAGCCCGCCAACTCAGCGCCGACGACATTTAGTGTGTGGCGTGTGCGTGATTCACAGTCAGGGTGATCTGATTTTGAGTGTTATTTTTCTGCACGCAAAAGTGCCCGGTTCGTGGTGCTTCCCACATGACCCAAAGATGACTATTATTTGCGCAGGGGTGCTCACCATGCTCAGTAACGACAATTTGCCAAGTTTCGAAACCATGGTCGCATTTCATCAACGCGACCCGGTTGGATTTGAGCAATTTCGCATTGAAACGTTGAGAAATGCCATCGATGCTTTGGCACCTGAACTGCGTCCGTCATTGTGCCGAACGCTGCACACGATTGAGGTGGTTCGCGATGCCGCAAAGAGCCCTTTGGAAGCGGCCACCCGCACATTTTCATTGATGTGCGAATCGCTGATTGATCTTCAGGACGCTTGGCATGAAATCAACTACGCGAATGCAGAATTACAAACACTCATTGTCATTGACGAGCTAAAGAAGCCGATACCCAAGGCGTTGCCTTACGATTCGCTTCGACAGGATAGCCAATAATTTATTTGTATTCATTCGTTCGTGGGTACGCCACGCTACCAGTGCCAAGCAAATTGGCGCCACAATGGCGGCGTAACTATCAGGACAGGCTAACCGCCGTCTTCGCCTCGTTTGAGGCTTCAACCCTAACAATCTGGTAGTCGCCAAGTTGCTGCAAATAGTCAGCCCAGCGCTTAGCGTGATTGCGGTCTGGATGGAGAGGCCCGCGCGAGACTACACGCTTACGGCCAGTGCCATGATTCAAGTAACGAATGGTGACGACACGGTACATGCGACAGAACTATACGAGAAAAAACTTTCTTGAACCTTCTATTGACACAAGCTTTTCTATTTTTTTCCAAGTGGTGGTTTGTAATGCAAGTCACTATACACTGTCGTTATGTACAGCAATTAATGAAAAAGTCATGAAACAAGTAGATGTCTACTTTTGGCAGATTCAGTGGGCGGGCCGCTGGATGACGACCTTCACCAGATTTACTGAAGAGGCAATCAAGCGTGAGCATCCTGAAGCCGTTCGCATCGATGATTCAGTCCAGGCGCGCATGGTGCCAGAGACTCCGATGGAGAAGGTTTTTTCACATGTCAAAAGTGTGTCAGGGGGTGGTTACCAGACTTGACTTGAGGCGTATTGGACGTCTATGGCCGCAAGCGTTTGTTGGGAAAGTCCCCAATTCTCCACTGCAGCAGACAACACAATAGTTTCGCCTGGCGCAACATGACCATCAGCCTGGGCGAGCTTGATGCACAGGCTCAGTACCTTGCGGCGAAGGGCTGGATCATCGATTTCCTGCATCAATTCCGCCAGTGTGAACTGGTCTACCGGACAACTATCTGCCCAGGCAAGCTGGTGGCTGGACAGCAGGTCCTCGCAGAGCGAGTCTAAAACCTCATGCAAGGCATCACGCTCAAGCCCTAATTTTTGATGAACCGCGAGATCTTCGAGCAATGCAAATTCAGCGCTGACTACATCGCCATCTGCGATGATGGTCAGGGCAACGATTCTCGCGGCGGCCTGCGGACTGTTTAAGGTGTATTTGCGCATGCATATTTCCTTGGTTGCTGGGTTTTGACTGGACACAACGTATCAGCTGGGGGCGCTCATGGGAGCCAGGCCAATGCGCCGCCCATGAGGCTGATCGCACCGACCGCAGCCAGCAATTTGGCGTCACGCTGGTTTTTGGCATCGTATTCATGCCATGCTGCATAGAGCACAGCGGCAGCCAATGCCAGTGCACCGACCGCCAAATCCGGAGCTGTAAGATCACTCATTGGCATCACCAGACTGAATGACACCAAAGTTGCCATTACCGACTTGTCTTTGCCATATGGCCCAACGGCACCCCCTTAGCCTGATGGCGGCGTCGCCGGGTAGCCGGGGTGAATCTGAGTGGTTCATGGTAATGGTTCCTTTAGTGGGTTGAAAATATTTGCAGGTGTTAACTGTCTACGGCCAGTCTGGCGGTGCGGCCCCGCACGGGTTTTTGATTGCGCTGCAGACTGCGCGTCAATACCCTGGTAGCACGGCCCAGAGAGCGGTCCAACGCGGTGCGCCAGTCGCGGGCTAGCGAGGCGATGACAACCGTGCCAGCAGCGTCGGTAGTCAGTTCAACCTGGCAACGTTTATCTACTCCGCCCCGCGGCCCATTCACGTCTGAGAACTGCACTTTTGCACGCGGCACCCAAGCGTTGAGGCGGCGCAGCGCAAAGCTAATACGATCAACAGACAACTCGCGCATTTGGGCTGCATCGGCATCGCGGGATTCAAAAATGATTTGCATTGAAATTTCTCCGTTGGGTTAAAGAAGGCTCAACGATAGGTTTTGGCGGGATTCTAAAAAAGCAGATAATTTCTCATTCAGACTCTTAAAAAACCTGACCGTGTGGTGCGCCGTCCAACTACAAGCGTCTTTCATTGAAGTCGTGGAAGAATGGCGCAAAGTCGCAAGCCCGATGAGCGAAGCATGTGATGGTGCAGCCCCTAGCGCTCGATAGCTGCAACCAAACCATCCACCCTTCGTATCAAATATCTACGTTGAAAAGTACTAGGCCGCCAACAGCTGCCGAAGCACAAACGGCAAAATGCCGCCGGCGCGGTAGTAGTCCGCCTCAATCGGTGTGTCCACGCGCAGCGTCAGCGTGATCTCCAGGGTGCTGCCATCGGTCCGGGTGATGCGCAGCGTGGCATCGCTTTGCGGCGTCAGGTTCACATCGGGGATCACGTCAATACGCTCATTGCCCTGCAGTCCCAGAGACTGCCAGGAGTCGGCACCCTTGAATTGCAGCGGCAGCACACCCATGCCAACCAAATTGGAGCGGTGAATGCGCTCAAAGCTCCTGGCCACCACCGCCTTGATGCCCAGTAGCTGCGTGCCTTTGGCGGCCCAGTCGCGACTCGACCCGGTGCCATACTCCTCACCCGCAAAAATCACGGTAGGCACGTCATCGGCCAGGTACTGCATGGCGGCATCAAAAATGAACATCGTGTTGCCCTGGTGCGGGCCAGGGTGCTGGTAAAGGGTGATGCCGCCCTCTGTACGTGAGCCCTCTGGGTCAGCTGCAATCATCAGGTTCTTGATACGCACATTGGCAAAGGTGCCGCGCATCATCACGTCATGGTTGCCACGGCGCGCGCCGTAGCTGTTGAAATCCGCCTTTTGCACACCTTGTGCCAGCAGCCATTGACCCGCGGGAGAGTTTGTTCCGATAGAACCTGCGGGTGAGATGTGATCAGTGGTGATGGAGTCGCCAAACAGCGCCATGATGCGCGCGCTTTGCACCACAGTGGGAGTGAGTGAAGTGTCTTTTAGGCCTGTAGCCCTCGTGTCCATTGATTTAGTCGCTACGAAATTCATATCAAAATCAGCAAAGAACGGTGGCTCGGCGATGTAGGTGCTGGTGGGCCAGGTGTAGGCCTGACCGGTCACGCCCTTGATCTTGTCCCAAAGAAGGCCGGGTTCGGTTTTGACCTTGGCGTAGTTCTCGCGAAAGGCCCGGCCTTTCATGGCGAATTTGAGCAATTGGTAGATTTCGTCGCTGCTGGGCCAAATGTCGCCCAGGTACACATCTTTGCCACCCTTGCCCTTGCCCACTGGCTCAGTCATCAGATCGCGATTCACCGTGCCGGCAATGGCGTAGGCCACCACCAACGGCGGGCTGGCCAGAAAGTTGGCTTTCAGATTGGGGTGGATGCGCGCCTCAAAGTTGCGGTTGCCCGACAACACCGCGGCGCAGATCAAATCGTGGGTGGTGATGGCATCGTTGATCTCTGGAGTCAGGTCGCCCGCATTGCCAATGCAGGTGGTGCAGCCGTAGCCCGCCAAGGCAAACCCCAGCTTCTCCAGGTAGGGCAACAGGCCGGATTCCGTGAGGTATTCGGTAACAATACGCGAGCCTGGTGCCAACGAGGTCTTGATATGCGGCTGGACCCGCAGCCCGGCCGCCACCGCTTTTTTGGCAAGCAACCCGGCCGCCAGCATCACACTGGGGTTGGAGGTGTTGGTGCAACTGGTGATGGCGGCAATTAGCACATCGCCATGGCCAATCGTCACTTCCGTCACTGGGTTCGGTGTGCTTGCTGCGCGCACCGGGTGGCGGGTATGGAAAACCGCAGCACTTTGGTTAAAGCCGTTTTCTGACTGGGGTTTGGCAAACAAGGTCTCAAACTGGTTCGCAACATTGCCCAGCTCAATGCGGTCTTGCGGGCGCTTTGGGCCGGCCAGGCTGGGGGTGACAGTCCCGAGGTCCAGTTGCACGACTTGCGAATATTCGATCTTTCCCATAAAGTCCGCGGTACCTGCGGTGCCAGGCACGCCAAACAGCCCCTGTGCCTTGAAGTAGGCCTCAAAGGCTTCGATCTCAGCCTTGGTGCGGCCGGTGCCGGCAAAGTATTCCATGGTCTTTTCATCGACCGGGAAAAAGCCCATGGTGGCGCCATATTCGGGAGCCATATTGGCAATGGTGGCGCGGTCGGGCAGCGCGAGCGAGCGGGTGCCTTCACCAAAAAACTCGACAAACTTGCCCACCACTTTGTGTTTGCGCAAGGCTTCTGTCACGGTCAGCACCAGGTCGGTGGCGGTGACGCCTTCGCGCAGGTGGCCGGCCAGCTCAAAGCCCACCACGTCGGGCGTTAAAAAATACACCGGTTGGCCCAGCATGGCGGCTTCGGCCTCAATGCCGCCACAGCCCCAGCCCACCACGCCAATGCCGTTGATCATGGTGGTGTGGCTGTCGGTGCCCACCAGCGTATCGGGGTAGTAAATGGGCCCATTCTTTGCTGTGCCTTTGGTTTTGTGGACGCCGCGCGCCAGGTATTCCAGATTTACCTGGTGCACGATGCCAAAGCCGGGCGGCACCACGCGGAAGGTGTCAAACGCCTGCATGCCCCACTTCATGAACTCGTATCGCTCGCGGTTGCGCTGGAATTCCAACTTCATGTTGAGGTCCAGCGCGTTCTTTTTGCCGTAGTGGTCTACCATCACCGAGTGATCCACCACCAAGTCGACGGGTACCAGCGGCTCAATGCGCTTGGGGTCCTTGCCCAGCTTCAAGGCGACACTGCGCATGGCGGCCAAATCGGCCAGCAGTGGCACGCCGGTAAAGTCCTGCAGCACCACGCGGGAGACAACAAACGGGATCTCCTGGGTGCGCACGCCGCTTGGGCTCCAGTTGGCCACCTGGGCCACATGCTCGGCGGTCACTTTCTTCCCATCGCAGTTGCGCAATACGCTCTCCAGCACGATGCGCATTGACACGGGCAGACGCCCAATGTTGGGAAACGCC
>CAIQBN010000686.1 GCA_903870065.1 uncultured beta proteobacterium
ACTGCTTCGTGACGGGAATCTACCGCGCCACATCTCTACTCTACCAGGCCGAAATAGTTTGCGACGGTGATCAGAACCTCATGCTTCTGAGCGTCAAAGCCAATGGAGCATTCAAAGGGCGTTTGCTGTCCATGAGCCTGCAGCAGCGCTTTCGCAACGCCAGTGAAACCAATGCCGAGATCACGTACACCTTCCCGCTTCCATTTGGCGCGGTGCTGATGGGTGTGGATGTGGATCTCAACGGTAAGCAACTCAAGGGCGAGGTCACGGCCAGAAGTACCGCCCGTGCCCGTTATGAAGAGGCGATATCAGAAGGAAATTCCAGCATCATGCTCGAGCGCAATGCGGACCACAGCTATACGCTGGAACTGGGCAACCTGATGGCGCGAGAAGAGTGCAGCATTGCTGTGCGCTACGCACAGGTGCTGCAACTGGACCATGGCCAGATCCGGCTGATGCTGCCCACCACGATTGCGCCTCGGTACGGCAACCCGATCACCCAGGGCAGGTTGCAGCCGCACCAGACCACAGTAACGGACATCACCGCCGAATACCCGTTTGACATTAGCGTGACCCTATACGGCGACCTCGCCAAAGCGAATGTGGCCTCACCCAGTCACAAGACCGGCTACCACTCCAACGGCGATGAGCTGGTGGTGCGACTGGTCCAGCGCGGTGCACTGGACCGGGATTTCATCCTCACCATGAGTGAACTGCAAAACCAGTCATCGGCCATCTCCTGCCTGGATGCCAGCATAGAGGGCCAGACCGCAGTCATGGCGAACTTCAGTCCCACCGTTGGAGACGGGGTAGCAAAGCCTGTGTCAACGAAGATTCTGGTGGATTGCAGCGGCTCTATGGGTGGCGACAGCATCGCTGCAGCCCGCAGCGCCTTGCACCGTATCGTGGCCGACCTGGAGCCATCAGACAAGTTTTCTCTTTCACGCTTTGGAAGCAATGTGGAGCACCGCAGCCGTCGCATGTGGGGCGGTACAGCACAGGCCAAGGTCTCCGCCAAACGCTGGATCGACAGCGTAGATGCCAACTTGGGTGGTACCGAGATGGCCGGGGCACTGACATCCACCATTGCGATCCCCCACACCGGCAGGAGTGACATCCTGCTGATTACCGATGGTGAAATTCAAGGCATTGATGAAGTGATTGAGATTGCCACGCAATCGGGACACCGGGTGTTTGTCGTGGCCATTGGTGCCAGCCCGGCAGAGGCGCATTTGCGCCGTCTGGCGGCAGCTACTGGCGGCGTGTGTGATTTTGTGGCACCCGGCGAGGACGTGGAGCCTGCTGTCATTCGCATGTTCAGCCGTCTGCGTACGACACGTGCTACCAACCTGCGGGTGGAGTGGCCTGCATCGATGTCTGTCAATTGGGCACAGAAAGTCCCAGGTTTTGCGTTTGGCAATGATGCGCTGAACCTGTGCGCGTTCGTCCAGGCGCCTGACGCGAACACAGGTCCTCGGGTTGTGCGCTTGTGGGGACGACTGGACGACAAGGAACCGGAGGTCATATTGGCTGAGGCAGAAGTGCAAGCCGTTGAAAGCACGGTCAATACCTTGGCGCGTGTGACGGCTTTTGCGCAGTACGAGGAAACTTCCCGCGCAAGGGCCGCTTTGGCCATTCCGGCAGAGCTGTCGAAGTCCCAGGAGTTGGCAGTGCGGTACCAATTGGTTACCGACGAGACCAATTTCATTCTGGTGCATGTGCGCGCAGAGTCAGAAAAGGCTTTGGAGATGCCGGATGCACACAAAGTGCCGCAGATGTTGCCGGCAGGGTGGGGTGCAACCGCATCGGTGCACTACTCCAGAGAACAGAATGCTGTGCACCTGAGCATTGACGCAAGTGTTTCCGAATCAAGAGTTCGGTACAGCAAAAAGTCATCACAGTCTGATTTCAGCAGCATGGCAACGCCGTCTGTTTGGCGAACCAGTCGCAGCTCTGCAGCCGCAACGGTAGATGCCTTGAGTTTCGCTGGAATGGACGATTTCTCCATTCCCGCATTCCTGCGAAAGCAAGCCGACAATGTACCCTTCCATGGTCGTCGAAGTGCTCCGGACGATGCAGGTATTACGCCGGCGGAGTTTTCTGAATGGTTAAACACGCATACGCCATCCAAGTGGCCAAACACGTTTGAAGAACTGCGCGATATTGGATTGGGCCTGGCCATTTGCGAGTGGCTTGAACTCGAAGCCGGGATAGGGCAAGAGGAGCCATCCGTGGTGCGAGCATTTATTGGTGTGGTTCTGGGATTCAAATATTCTTCCGGTATTGGAATCCGCAAAGCCGTGCAGTCCATCAAAGGCGTCATTCAGCCGGAAAAACAACTTGCCGCAGAAACACAACTTGCGGTAACTATTCGCCTGGGATTGCAAGGAATACAGGCTTCCAGGTGGCCTGATGCAGTGGCGAATTTCCCTGCAGTGCAGTTGGCCTGAATGCCCGGTAAGACGATATGAAGTCAAGCATTCCCAGTGAGCCATCGTCGGCGACAATAACTCCAATCATCGAGCCATTTCAATCACATACCTGATGCAAGTTCAGCTTACCTCGGAAACGTCACCCCACAACAGTAAACAACTTCGCAAACCGCGCAAGCCGGGTTGGCGGGTTGTCCTTGGCAGAGCAGCCTGGTCCAGGCACACGCATGAACGCTGCGATGGCGATGAACTGAAGCTGCTGGGCAGCGTGAGCAAGGGCGCGCAGGTTGGCGCTCTGGCCATGACGACCGAAGGTGAGTATGTGCAGGTAGTTGGCGATCACGTGACTCCTTTGAAAACCAAGGAAATAGCAAAGGCTGTCGCAAATGCGCCCAAGGAACCCAATTCGGAGTTCGTAAAAGAATCCCCGCCCTGGCTGGTGGACCGCAAGGAGTCCCCGACACCGGTGGTTATCCTGAAGAAGCGCCGTGTTGCGGTGATGCCGTAGACGATATCTTCAACATCCAACCGCGGGGATAGCTCCCAGGCGATGCTCGCTTGCATGAACGATCGGCGTGTGGCTTTTGCTGATTCCTTGATTGCGGGCTGGTTGTAGTGGTATTCGAGCGCAGTGCACTTTGGAGCTGCTGCCCTGACGGGCCTTGGATTGTGAAATATTTCTGAGTAGGCTCATCGGTTGAGCCTCTCTGGTGCCATATTGGACGGTGCAAATTCAAAGCTTTGGATATCCCAAATAGTTTGTCTACCAGACTGCTCCCAATGAACCTAGATTCTCCACCCGTTCTTCAGCCCGGATTTCTTGCCTTCCACAGCAACCGCTCGGAGCAATTGGCCGAAGTGGTGATCAGCTGGCTCCGTCGCCACCCCTTGAGCCCGCTGCAAGAGGAAGTCATTCTGGTTCAGAGCAACGGAATGGCCGAGTGGGTCAAGATGGAGATCGCCCGCAGGGGCGGTGTCTGTGCAGCCACGCGGGTGGAGTTGCCCTCGCGGTTTCTGTGGCGTACCTACCGCCAGGTCCTTGGACGAGAGGCTGTACCAAGCGAATCCCCCCTGGACAAGGTCCCCATGGTGTGGCGCTTGATGCAGCTACTGCCCACATTGATGTCCCAGCCGGACTTTGCACCGGTAGCGGGGTTTCTCCGGGGTGATGAGCCTGACCGCATGCTGCAATTGGCCTCCAAGCTGGCCGATCTGTTCGATCAGTACCAGAACTACCGGGCCGACTGGCTCCAGGCGTGGGCCCAGGGTCATGACCACCTGATTCTGGCCAATGGCACCACGTCAGAGATTCCAGCGGAACAGTGCTGGCAAGCCCAATTGTGGCGTGCCGTGCTGCAGTCGCTGGACGTCAAACAGCAGCACAGCATCCGCCCCGAATTGCAGCAGCGGGTGGTAGATGTCCTCAATCGTGGAGAGCCCCTGGCAAGCCCGGTGGCGCAACGCGTCATCGTATTTGGCATGAGCCAGATTCCATTGACCACGATGCAGGCTCTGGCCGCTCTGTCCAAGCACAGCCAGGTGATGCTGGCCATCCCCAACCCCTGCCAATACTACTGGGGTGACATCATGGATGGGCGCGAGCTGCTCAATGCGCAGCGCCGTCGCCAACCCCTGCGCAAGGGAGTGAACCTGTCGATCCTGCCGCTGGAAGACATGCACGCGCATGCACACCCCTTGCTTGCTGCGTGGGGCCGCCAGGGCCGTGACTTTATCCGTCAACTCGACGCGTTCGATGATGCAGAAAAGGCAAAGCAACAGTTTGAGCTGGCTCGGATCGATTTGTTTGATGATGCAGAGGAAGATGCCGACACGCCCTTGCTGCAGCAGGTACAGAACCGCATCCGTGATCTGGTGCCCTTGTCGGAACATCCTTCCATGGCCATTGCCCCGCAAGACCAGTCCATCGTCTTCCACAGCGCGCACAGCACCGTGCGGGAGCTCGAAATCCTGCATGACCAGTTGCTCCATTTGTTGGCCAATCGCACCGAATCAAGCCCACTGAACCCGCGTGACATCATTGTCATGGTTCCCGATATTGAGAAACTGGCCCCCGCCATCCGGGCCGTGTTTGGCCAGTACAAGCGCCAGGATGCCCGCTTCATTCCGTTTGACATCGCAGACATGAGTGCCAAGTCGGATAGCCCGCTCATTGGCGCGTTGGACTGGCTGTTGCGCCTGCCTGCGCAGCGTTGCCGCATGAGCGAGCTGGTGGACCTGTTGGAAGTGACGGCTATCGCGAATCGCTTTGGTATTGAGCAGGATGCCCTTCCCAAGCTGACGCAGTGGATGGTGGGTGCCGGTATACGCTGGGGTTTGAGTGAAGACCACCGCGTGGACCTAGGGCTGCAAGCCTGTGGTGATCAAAATAGCGCCGCATTTGGTTTGCGCCGCATGTTGCTTGGCTACGCCAGTGGGGTCGTGCCGGTGGCCCTGCGATTGGACGGCCTCCAGACTATAGAGCCCTATGCTGAAGTGGGCGGACTGGAAGCAGAACTGGCCGGCTCCTTTGCCCATCTGTTGCAGGCCTTAACAAAGTGGTGGGCCGTGGCAAGTACCCCGGCCACCCCCGCTGAATGGGCAGACCGCTGCCGGGAATTGCTCTCCAACATGGTCCAATGCGAGTCAGACCCCGACAAGCAGGCGCTGCGTGCCCTGGAAGAAGGGCTCGTCGCCTGGCAAGAGGCCTGCGAACAATCCGGCTTTGCTGAACAAGTACCGCTGGTGGTGGCGCGCGCTGCTTGGCTGGAGGCGGTAGAGACACCCAGCCTGAACCAGCGCTTCAGGGCCGGTGGGGTGACCTTTTGCACCCTGATGCCCATGCGTGCCATTCCCTTTGAAGTGGTGTGCCTGCTTGGCATGAACGATGGGGACTACCCACGGCGTGGCACGCGCAGCGACTTCGATTTGATGGGTTTGCCGGGAAACAGCCGCCCCGGTGACCGCTCACGGCGTGAAGATGACCGTCAACTCATGCTGGAGGCCTTGCTGTCCGCACGCCGGGTGTTTTATGTCAGCTGGTGTGGCCACAGCGTGCGTGACAACAGTGAGCAGCCGCCGTCCGTGCTGGTTTCCCAACTGCGCGACTACCTGAGCGCTGGCTGGGGCGCGGCCGTGGTGACGGCTCGCACGACGCAGCACCCCTTGCAGCCATTTAGCCGTCAGTACTTCGAAGAGAAGAGTTCCCTCATCACCTACGCGAGGGAGTGGAGGGCAGCCCATGCGTCCCAGGTGCAAGACGATGTAGAAGGCGATGAGGAAGGTAACGCGCTTCCTGCGATTGAGCCGATGGCAGCCTTTGTCCCGTCTCCCACCGTCCCCTTGACACTCGGGCAACTCACGCAGTTCTTGCGCAACCCGGTCAAAGCCTTCTTCAGGCACCGCCTACAGGTGGTCTTTGACGAAACCCAGGAGGAAAACGTCGACGACGAGAGCTTTGGTGTGGATGGCCTGCAGCAATACGGCCTGATCCAGGAACTGCTCGCCACTGCCACTGCGCAGCCAAATGAGTTACTGGAGCAGCTTTGTGTCGCTCAGTCTCTTACCAAGCTCAGGAAGTCAGGTGAATTGCCGCTCAAGGTCTTTGGTGACATCGAACAGCAGAGTCTGGAGCAAACACTTACGACCATGCTGGCGGCATGGCGCGCCGAACAGGCCCGGTTCCCCCACGTCGCCGGCCGCCAGTCCGTCCGCCTGCAAGACGGCGCAGTTACCTTCGAAGACTGGATTGATCACTTGAGACGAAGTGACGAGCAGCACGATTCAGAAGCAGACGTTCCGTTTACCAGCTCGGTGGTCTGGCTTGAAATGCAGCCCAGCAAACTCCTGGGCGAAGTCCGCAAAAGCTGGTTTGCACGACCAGAAAAGTTGTTGGGGGCCTGGGTTCGCAGTCTGGCCATCGCAGCGAGTGACGCAAAAGCCGGGGGAATTCTGGTGGGCCGTGATGGGGTGGTGTACATCCCGCCTTTCCCCAAAGACAAGGCAGTGGAAATTCTCAAAGGCTTGCTGCAAATTTGGTTGCAAGGCATGGATACACCACTTCCGCTGCCACTGAAGACTGCGATTGCCTTCGCCGCGAAGAAGGATGCGACTACGGCCTATGAAGGTGGCTATATGTCCAGCGCGGAGGTGATTGAGCCCTGTCTGGCACGCATGTACCCGGACTATGGCGCACTGGTGGCCGATGGCCGTTTTGAAGTCCTGTCCAAGGCGGTGTACGAGCCCCTGCTGGAATGGGTCAATCAACAGGTCAAGGTCGCGGTGCACACCACTGAAGAAGAAATCACCGGGGTGGCTGCATGAATACCGTCGCACAGAAAGTCGCTGCATCCGTGACTATTGACTCCGGTGCGAGCCAGGTTCTCCGGCCAGAAAACTTCGACTTGTGGGGCAGCCGGCTCATAGAAGCCAGTGCGGGCACAGGCAAGACCTGGACGATTGCCGCGCTGTACCTGCGGTTGGTGTTGGGGCACGGCGGTAAACATGGAGCTGAACAAGACAGTGACCATGGCTTTGGCCGATCGTTGAAGCCTTCAGAAATCCTGGTGATGACATTCACCCGGGCGGCAACACGCGAACTCTCGGACCGGATACGGGAGCGGCTGCTCGTGGCAGCCCAATGGTTCCGTGGTCAAAAACCAGACGCAGCGAGTGATCCATTCCTGGAGTCGCTCATCGCGGCTTACCCGACTGGGTCAGCGCGCGACCATGCTGCGTGGTTGCTGGACCTGGCTGCACAGAGCATGGACGACGCTGCTGTGCACACCATCGACGCCTGGTGCCAGCGCATGCTCAAGGAACACGCATTTGACAGTGGATGCCTGTTTGACGAAGAACTGGTGGCCGATGAAGATGCCATGCGGTTGCAAGCGACTCAGGACTATTGGCGCCAGTCTTGCTACCCACTGCCGCTGGAATCCTTGCAGCAGGTGCTTGCGGTTTGGTCTGGAGTGGACAGTCTGGTCGAAGACATGAAAGCCCTTCTCGGCCAGGAGATTCCGACGCAAGCCGGTAATGGTACGCTGGGCGAAGCGTTGAGCCACGCCATTGCGCAGCGTTCAGAAACCGTGAGTCAACTCAAAGACGGTTGGGCACACCGAGCCACCGCGATGCAAGACTGGCTGGATGCACAAACGTCGGTCAAAGGCAACGGATGGGACGGACGCAGGCTCAGCCCCAAAAACTACACCGCCTGGCTGACGACTCTCAAAGACTGGGCCAATGGAACGATCGAAGTTGACGTCCCGGATTTGAAGACGGGCTGGGACCGCTTTAAACCAGCCGGACTTTTATCGGCGCGCAAAGACGGCGCTGCTGATATCCAACTGCCCGAGATGTTTGCCGAGATTGAGCAGCTCAAGGCCTCGCTGGACCAACTGCCAACCATCGCCGGGCCTTTGCGCAAGCACGCTGCGGCCAACGTGGCACAACGCCTGCTCCTGCTGAAGCGCCAAAGCGGCAGTTTCGGCTTTGCAGACATGCTCACCCGCCTGAACACGGCACTGCGTGGCGAGAACGGCACCCGCCTGCGCGAACGCATTCTGGCGCAATACCCGGTGGTCATGATCGATGAGTTTCAAGACACATCACCCTTGCAGTACGACATCTTCGACCAGATCTACCAGACCCAGGCCAACGACCGTCAAAGTGCGTTGCTGCTCATTGGGGACCCCAAGCAGTCCATCTACGGCTTTCGTGGGGCAGACATCTACAGCTACATGAAAGCGCGCAGGGCGACCACCGGGCGCCACTATGTGCTGGAAACCAACTTTCGCTCCACCGCGGCACTGGTTGGTGTAGTCAACCATTGGTTTGGCCAGGCCGATACCGCGCGCAGCGAAGGCGCGTTCATGTACCGCCAGGCAGATGACAATCCGCTTCCCTTTGTGGAGGTCCAGTCCAACGGGCGCAAGGAAGATCTGGTGACGTCTGCCGGCGTGATGCATGCCATGACGCTGGTGCATGACCTGGAAATTCGCAATTCCCAAGCGTGCCGCACAGTTTTTGCAGCGCGCTGTGCCGAGCAAATCGTGACCTGGCTCAATGATGCCCAGGCCGGCTTTG
This sequence comes from uncultured beta proteobacterium, assembly GCA_903870065.1. Classification (GTDB taxonomy): domain Bacteria; phylum Pseudomonadota; class Gammaproteobacteria; order Burkholderiales; family Burkholderiaceae_C; genus Allorhodoferax. The sequence continues at coordinate 8,514 of CAIQBN010000686.1, forward strand.
CCGAAGCAGGCAAAGCGTTGAAGCCGCTGCGGCCAGCCGATATCGCAGTACTGGTGCGTACCGGAAAAGAAGCCGATGCGGTTCGACAGGAACTTGCTCTGCGTTCGGTCGCGTCGGTCTATCTGTCGGACAAAGACTCCGTCTTCGACAGCGCCGTAGCGGGCGACCTGGTGCATTGGCTGCGTGCCGTCGCCGCGCCACAGGATGTGCGTCTGGTGCGCGCCGCCCTGGCAACGGGCACGGTGGGGCTGACTCTGGACGAGTTGGGGTGGCTTGCCAGCAATGACGACGCATTCGATGCACGCAGTCTGCAATTGCGCCAGTTGCGAACCGTTTGGCATACGCAGGGGGTGCTGGCCATGTTGCGCCAGACCTTGCACCAGCTCGGTTTGGCAGCAACCTGGCTGGGGGCCATGGATGGCGAACGCAAGCTAACCAACTTTCTGCACCTTGCCGAATTGCTGCAAACCGCCAGCAGCACACTGGACGGTGAGCAAGCCTTGATTCGTTGGCTGCAGACCGAGATCGCTGAAGGAGGAGCCCAGGGAGATGAACAGGTCGTTCGCCTGGAAAGCGATGCCGATCTGGTCAAGGTCATCACCATCCACAAGAGCAAGGGCCTCGAATACTCAGTGGTCTGCCTCCCGTATGCCACCAGCTTCAGAAAAAAGGACAACCGGTCCACCACCTTCGTCAATCTGGCGGATGAAGTTGGAACCCGCCATTTGCGTCTGGACTTCAGTAAAGACGACCTCGCGTTGGCCGATAGGGACCGCTTGCGTGAAGACTTGCGCCTGCTGTACGTGGCCCTGACCCGCGCCCGCCATGCGCTGTGGGTGGGCTTCTCTGCACTGAAGACCGGAAACAGCGATGCCTGCATCTCCCACCAAAGCGCTAGCGGCTACCTGCTGGGGGGCACTGAACCCATTGACGCCGCCAACTGGCTGGGGCCGCTTCAGCAGTTGGCAGCGGGCAACGAAAACATCAGCTTGCAAGCGGCAGACGTGCGCACACTCTGCACGGAACTCTCACGCGTCGCGGTTGAGGGTGACTTACCCGAGAGGCCCGACTACACGGCAGAGTTTGAGCGCAATTGGAAGATTGGAAGCTTTTCCCAATTGACCCGGGATCTCTCGCCCACGCGCTCCGGCTCGGAGCTATCGTTGTTGCAGATGGCGCGGCCAGCCGATGATGAGCCCGACGCAATGGCCGGGTCTGATCTGCAGGTCCTGCCCTATGACGTGATTCCTCCGAGCCCGCATGCCTGGCACAAGTTCCCCAAAGGCGCGGAGGCGGGAAACTTCTTGCATGACCAATTGGAATGGCTGACGACCGAAGGGTTCGCATTGCCTGGCAATGATCAGCTGATTCAACGGCTGCAGCGCCGGTGTGAGCGTGCCGGTCGTGGCAAACACGCTGAGACGGTGGTGGCATGGCTATCCGAAGTGGTCCAAACCCGCTTGCCCGGGCCGAATGCTTCGCTCATGGAACTGGTGCATGTGCTGCCGGAAATGGAGTTCTGGCTGCCGGCGCAGCGCATCGAAGCCAAGGAAATGGATGCGCATTGCCGCGCGCATGTGCTGGCGGGCATCGATCGCCCCGCCTTGGTCGAGCGACAACTCCACGGCATGTTGATGGGCTTTGCCGACCTGGTGTTTGCGCACGGGGGCAAATATTGGGTTCTGGACTACAAGTCCAACTTCCTGGGAGACGATGACGCCGCCTACAGCAGTGACGCACTGGCGCATGCCATGGCCCATCACCGCTACGACGTGCAAGCCGCCATCTACATGCTGGCACTGCACAGACTGCTCACACTTCGGCTGGGTGATGCATACGACCCACAGCAGCATTTAGGGGGTGCGGTGTACCTGTTTCTTCGGGGCATCAAGGGGCCGCAAAGTGGCGTTTGCCTGGTCCCAGCGAGTATCCCGTTGATGGATGCTTTGGGCGCCATGCTAAGCGAAGAAGAGGCACAACCATGAACGCGCTAACGACTTCGGTGACAACACCGAATGCCACCAACTTGAGCATTCTCCATGCTTGGGCCGACAAGGGCTGGCTGCGCCGTCTGGACAGCGCTTTGGCGGCCTTTATGCAGGAGCTGGATGCATCCGCATCTCCGGTGCTGCTGGTCAGTACCGCAGTATTGGCGCAGATGGAGGGCAGGGGACACACATGCCTTGCGCTTCGTCTGCTGGTCGCCCAACCCGATGACGTGCTGACATGGCCACCCCAAGCACAGCTAGAACTGCAAGCACTGTGGGCCGCCTTGCCCGTGAATCTGCAAGACTGGCTAGCCGCACTGCGTTTGAGCCCGCTGGTTCGCTCCGCTGCGGACCCATCAGACCGGGGCCAACCCCTGGTTCTGAGCGGTACCGAGGCCGAGCCTTTGCTCTACCTGCGCCGCTATTGGCTGCACGAACAGCAGGTGTCGCAGCAAATTCTGCAGCGCTGCGCGTCCAGCCAAGCAGTGAACGAGCCCTTGGCAGCGAAATGGCTGGATCGCCTGTTTGATGTCGGTGACAAGCCTGAGGACGATGCGGCTGCGGTGGACTGGCAGAAGCTGGCCTGTGCGGTGGCGCTGCGTGCCAGCCTGACGGTAATCACGGGTGGACCAGGTACGGGCAAGACCTATACCGCAGCGCGGCTGCTGGCCTTGCTATTTGCCATGAGCGACGAGCCGCAGCGCTTGCGCGTGGCCCTGGCGGCACCCACTGGCAAGGCAGCGGCGCGGTTGCGCCAATCCATTGACTTCTCGCTGCAGGAGCTCACATCGCGCCTGGGCACTGCGCTGGATCTGGGCGCCCTCACGCAGCGCATGGGTGCTGCCAGAACCTTGCACTCACTGCTAGGTGCCAGTGTCGATACCCGAGAGTTTCGATACAACGCCACCAACCTGCTTGACATTGATATTCTCATTGTTGATGAGGCCTCCATGATTCATCTGGAGATGATGTCGGCGTTGCTGCAGGCGCTTCCGTCGACGGCAAAGTTGATCGTGTTGGGCGACAAGGACCAGCTTGCATCCGTAGAAGCGGGCGCCGTATTGGGTGACTTGTGCAGGGGGGCGGTCGACGGAAACTACGATGCCGAGACCGCACGTTACGCCAAGGCAACGGCGGCTCAGACCGTGCCCAAGGAATATCTTGCGGCATCGTCCCATCCAACGCACCTGGCGCAGCAGACCGTCATGCTCCGGAAAAGTCGGCGCTTTGGCGGGTTGATTGGGCAGCTTGCGCTGGCCGTGAATGGGGGCAAAGTCGACACCGCGGATGCGCTTATTGCTGGGGACACAACAGAGGTTTTGCATGCAACGAAACACCCAACCGTGGACGCCGTATTGGACCTGGCCGTCACTGGGCGCCCAGGGGCCAAAGCCTGCTATGCCGACTATTTGCGCCTGGTCAACGCAAGGTCCAAAGCGGAGCTGGACGACGAAGTGGCCCATGCAACCTGGGTCAAAAGTGTTTTACTGGCTTTTGATCGCTTCCGCATTTTGTGCGCCATTCATGACGGGGAATGGGGCACGCGTGGACTGAATCAATCGGTGCAGCGAGCCTTAGACCATGCTGGATTGTTAAAACCACGAGGCGAGTGGTTTGCCGGAAGACCTGTCATGGTGACCCGTAACGATCCGGTATTGGGGGTTTTCAACGGCGATGTGGGAGTCACTCTGCCAGGTCCGCCGGGATCGACTGCATTGCGCGTGTACTTCCTGGACGGGGACACATTGCGTGCAGTGGGAGTCAGCCGTCTGGCCCATGTGGAGACCGCATTTGCCATGACGGTGCACAAGAGCCAGGGCTCAGAGTTCTTGCACACCGCTTTGGTTCTGCCGCAGGGCGGTGGAAAGGTATTGACCCGAGAACTGGTTTACACCGGCATTACGCGTGCGCGGGAGAGTTTTACCTTGATTGAGGAACAGGACGGTTTGCTGCGGATGGCGATTGAAAGAAAGTCCCAGCGGGCCAGTGGGCTTGAAGCCCAACTTTCGTTCCGGAAAAAAAGCCAATGAAGATTCCAGGAGTTGAAGTTGGAGGGTCCCGAGAAGCGGCATCGATTGTTTCAAAAGTACAGATGTATTCCGAACGGGCTACCCATGATGCGACGGAAGCTAATTCTGCGCAGACTCCGCCAGTTTTTGCACCAGATCCTTGCGCGGTTCACACATATTTCATAGGAGGTTTTACACCATGACTCAACCAAAGGGGACAGCGTTGACCCATCTCAAAGCCCATCAGAACATGACGCGCGTCTTAGGGCAATGACGATTAAGTTCCAAGTTGGCCCATGACTTGCATGCGAACAAGTAACTTGTTCAGGATGCTCAAATGAAACAAACAACCCTTGCGATGGCAGCCGACCAGACGTTCGAGAATTACCGCAAGCCCACGCGCCGTG
>CAIQBN010000687.1 GCA_903870065.1 uncultured beta proteobacterium
TATGGCCCTGACGTGCAAAGCGTGCATGGTTTTAGAGCCACAGCCCGCACGCTGCTAGCAGAGGAATTGAACATTGACCCTCTGGTGATTGAAGCGCAGCTAGCCCATGCGGTGAAAGATTCCAACGGGCGTAGCTACAACCGCACGCAGTACCTGAAGCAGCGTTTAGACATGGTGCAGCAATGGGCCGATTACTTGGACAAGCTGGCACGGGGCGCGGATGTAATCGCGTTCAAAGCGGCATAGAACATTTTTAGACCACGCCTAGCTATCGGCTGATCCCCGATGGTGAAAGCCGGGACTCCCTGACCCGGCGGCGCTGGTTTTTTATTGGGGCGTTACAGGGGACGGGGATGGTGGATTTGTCGCATTGGGATTTTGCAATCGAATTTTCGGTCAAAGAAGTTGCAGCGTTAATAGTTGGCATTGATCCAGTATCCATCCCGTTAAAAGGCGATGCATATTTGTTGTTATCGGAGCCGGTTCTTCAACGGATCCTTCACGCTGAAACTACCGCCATGATGTTTGTTCAAAAGGGGCAACCTTGCCCGCCAGATAGCCTTAAAAATAACGTCACAAAGCGGCAGGAAACCAACCCGAAGGCAGACAGTTGGAAAACGGTTGTAATGGAATTACTGCTTTCCGGTGATGATGACTACAAGATTGAACGTTCGGAAATTTCAAGATGGCTTAAGGCCATTAACTTGCAGTCCGTCTATCAGTTTGAACTTGTGGGGAATTCAGCCGGTAGGGCAATTCAGTCGAATGAGGAAATCGACCCCAGTGACTTGCCAGCGGAGCTTGACGCGGCAAACATGGCATACAGAGCAATCGTGAATGGCTACGGGGACCAAACTGCAACGCCCCGAAATCGGCTGAAAGACTATTTAGAAAAACACTATCCAGACTTCAATTCGGAGCAAGTACAGCGCATTGCAACTGTAGCCAATCCCGATAAGACCACTGGACGCATGAAAAGAAGCAGGGAATAGGCTGGGTATTGAAACACTTTATCCATGCGGGTTTTCGCTTTGGGCGGGGTATTTCCATAGGCCTTTGGACGGTTTAAAACGTCTATTCCACCCCCGGGATTTTGAAGACATTTCACCCCACTTGCAGCACTTCGCGGCAATTACCGCCAAACGGCGATAAAGGGGTTTACTAATGTTGATTTTAAGATTGCCCGAAATTAAGCGGGTATTGGGTCACCGGGCGGACGCAAGCGTTTACAACGCGATCCGCGCCGGACTATTCACCACCGGGGTTGCCATCGGCCAAAGGGCGAAGGGCTGGCCAGACTATGAAGCGCATGCCGTTGCAACGGCGCGGGTTGCTGGCAAGTCCGATGCGGAAATACGCGAACTGGTGAAGGTGTTGCACACGAAGCGCACCGAGCTAAACATTCTGCAAGGTGCGGCGCAATGAACCGCCACACCGACCCCACCATTGAAAAAGCCCCCGGCGCTATCAACACCGAAGGGCTTATTACCGACACCACCAACGACCTGAATTTTGCCACTGGCACGCGACACAGTAAAGCGATTGCGACGCAGGTTGCCGAGCTTGCAATCCGGGGCCATGCAGTCCACCAGTTGAAGGATGGCGGGTTTCTGGTTTGCAAATATGGCCACACATTTCATGCGATTGACTTTGCAGAGTTGCAGGCCTTTGCCCGGCGATTGGGGGTGAGCCAATGAGCGCATTGCCCATTCGCTTTGCGGTTGCCAGCAACCCCGAACAAGCCTTTCAGGGGGCTATTTCCGGTGCGGGGCTGACTCCACCAGACACCATCATTGCCGACGGAAAGATTCACCGATTCAGCACCAACGGCAAAGGCGGCGACGATGCGGGCTGGTACATCCTGCACTTGGACAACATTCCAGCAGGCAGTTTCGGCAATTGGCGAGAAGGCCGCTCTGAAACATGGTGCAGTATCGAGCGCAGCGCACAGACACCAGAGCAACAACGGCAATACGCCACGCTGTTGAAGTCTATGCAGAATGCCCGGCACCGTGCAAAGAAGGCCGAACACGATGCAGCGGCGGAACAAGCGGCGGCGATATGGGCGGCGGCAACACCGATAGACGATGCAGCGGCGCATGGGTACCTTGTCAAGAAAGGGGTACGAGGCCATGGTTCGAGGCAAATCGGTGCAGCAGAAGCTCGCGCTCATTGTGCGAAATTGTCTTATTCGTTGTCCGGGCCACTGTTGGTGATTCCCATGCGCAACGCAGCGGGTGAACTGCGAAGCCTTCAATTCATTACCGCCGATGGGACAAAGCGTCCGCTTACAGGCGGAGAAAAGCAGGAATGCCACTACCGCATAGACAAATCCGATTCAGCGGCACATGGAGGCATCCTGATCGTGTCCGAAGGCTTTGCGACTGGTGCATCTATCCATGAGGCAACCGGGATACCCGTGGCGGTGGCATTCGATAGCGGCAACCTTGAACCCGTTGCAAAGTCACTGCACAAGCTGCACCCCGATGCGGCGCTGATCGTAGCGGCGGACGATGACCATTGCACCGAAGGTAACCCCGGACGCACGGCAGCGGCTGGCGCTGCAAAGGCCGTGGGCGGCGTTGTGGTTGTTCCCATGTTCCCGGCTGACAGGCCAGACGAGGCGACCGACTTTAACGACCTGCATCAGTTAGCGGGCGGCGGGCTTAATGCGGTGAAAGTCTGCTTTGCTGGCGCTATTGAATCCATAGCTGGTTGCGCAAGTGATACGGGGGCTGGTGGCCATATTGATGCAGAAAGTACGCAAGCTGGTACGCAGGAAAATGCACCAGTGCCCAAAGCTGATCCAGTGCAGGCAACGCATACCGAGCAAGCTACACCGGGCAGGGAAACCATCGACACGACCGACACCATGGCAAACACAGAATGCATCGAAGCACCCGCGTTGCCGCCTAGCCCGTTTCCCGGATTGGACGAAAGGCCGCGTTATGTAGTGTTGGACGATTGGAAAAAATCAGTTGAAGGCAACCACAAGCCCGGCGTTTACTACTGCGGGCTGACAGCGGGCAAAAAAGATTCACCACCGGAACCATTTGATGCATGGATATGTTCCCCCATGCACATTGATGCGGTGACGTTTGACGGCCAAAGCAATAACTTCGGACGGTTGTTGCGGTTCAAGCCCACGGTGGGCAGGTGGCGCGAATGGGCAATGCCAATGGAACTACTGGCGGGCGACGGTTCCCAATTGCGCGGTGAGCTGTTGGCAATGGGCGTGGAGCTTGATCCCTACAAAGCCCGGCAGCAATTGCCACACTACTTGCAAAACGAACACCCGAAGCGGCGCATTCACTGTGCGTTACATGTGGGCTGGTGCGGTGATTCTTTTGTGTTGCCAGATGCCGTGATCGGGCCAAAGTCTGCGGGCGTGATTTTTCAAAGCGGTGAGCGTGGCCACGAGGAACACACACAGGCCGGGACGCTGGCAGGTTGGCGCGATGGAATTGCAGCAAAGGCCGTGGGCAACCCGCTATTGATGCTGGCGGTATCGGCATCGTTCGCCGGGCCATTGTTGCAGCGGTGCAATTCGGAGGGCGGCGGGTTTCACGTTGTCGGTGATTCCAGCACGGGTAAAA
>CAIQBN010000688.1 GCA_903870065.1 uncultured beta proteobacterium
CGCATTGGATCCCATTTGCCCTGCAATCTGGGCGGCAGACCCGAATCCGCTCGACATCCCAGCCATGCCACTGTTGGCCAGGTTGAGGCCATTGGCTGCGAACTGCGCGCCGGCCCCGGTGGTTTGCATGCCCATCGCCGGGTAACCCGCCAGTGCATTGGTCGCCCGGTCAGTCATGCCGCGCCCCTCTGCCCTGGCCTGGGTGCGCGTGCTGTTGGCGGCCTGCGACTGGCCCAGCGCCTGCGCGATCGACATTTGATTGCCCATCGCAATCGAGCGCCCATCGTTGGGGTTGATCCCCTTGCGCGCCATGTCCCGGCCATTGGCTGCCCGGGCAGCGCTGAATGCCTGGTTCACGTCACCAATGGCTTGCCCCGCCAACTCTTCGCGCTTGCCCTCGGTATCAAACGAATTGGCATCCGTGATCAGGCGATCCTGCAGCCCGGTTAGCGCAGAGCGCCGGCCCAGTGCATATTGCCGATCGTCCTGCGACTGGGTAAAGGCAGTGCGCGCAGAGTCAATGCCGAACTGCATTTGCTCGCGCTGGAGCGGCTGCATATCACCCTGCAGCTTCAAGATTCCTTGAATTGCACTGTCCTGCACACCCATCGACCGGATTTGAGCCTCGATCAGGCGCGGATCCGGAGCAGGCGCGGAGCTAGATTTACCACCCATGTCAGTCCCCTAAAAATCGGCACTGGTCGCGCCACATCACATAAAGAATCACGTCACCGCCATCAGGAGCAGCACCGCGCAGTCGCGCCTCTTCCTTGAATCCAAGGTGTTCATCAAAACGCCTGGCGTCGGCATTGCTGGCATTGACGTAGCCGCTAACACGGTCCACGCCACACAGCACAAACGGGTAATAAAAGCAGGCTTTCAGGTACTGGCGCACCAGCCAGTGCGCGCCCGCAACGGCGGCAACATGGATCCAGATATTCCTGCCATTGAATCCCTCGTACACCACGCCGGCCTGCAGCGCACCGTTGCGACGAAGGCCAATGGACTGCATCCCATCAGCGCGCGCCAATCCCGGGAGCAGTCCCTGCACAAATGGCAGAACTGCGTCAAGGCTGTATTCGAGTGAATGGGACGGCGGCATGGTGCGGGCCATGCTGCCATGCTTGCCACGCTAGGCGGGCTCAGTCGGCCAGACAATGGCGGCAGGATCCGGCTGGCTGGTTACATCGCGCAGGGCTTGCCGGTATGCGGCCCAGCCTGGCGGCATGGGCTCGCCCATTTCAACGGCTTTGGTCACACGCCAATCGCTTTCGGTCAACAAACGATCGCGCTGACTGCGCACCAGCGACCAAGCTGCATCCGTGTTGATGACCCACGTCTTGGTGCCGTAGTGGAAAACATGCGCGCGCGAAGGTTGCACAGGCAGATCCGCGGGGCGGTTCGCAACCATGTCGTGATACTGCTTGCCTATTTCCGCCTTGCCGAAGTACAGGCCCTTATCGCTCAACCCTTGGTATGACTCCACCAGGGTGACGTAGGTATAGCGGCCTTGCGAATCGTAGTGTGAGACGTAGTTCATTATCTTTTGCAGGACATTGCCACCACGGAATTGGGCGATATAAAGACGTTGCCGGCATCGATCGAACCCGCTTCAATGGATACCAAGGACCCAGCCATGTAAGTCCCGGCCTGGGTGATGGTGACAATGCCAAAAGCGGACACATTGCCAAACACCGACACGCGGGTATATCCACCGCCCCCGCCAGTGGCCCAAATAACTCCTTGCGGACCCACTAGCCCAACCCGAATCGTCGCGTTGTACCAGCCATCAATCGTTGAGAACACGGAGGCGTTGGCCATGATCAAGACACTGGCCCCAGCATCCAACTCAATCCCGTTGGTAAACGCTGTCGATGCGTCAGTGCTGCCAAACATGGGAACCGTGACGGCATTGCCCTTGATCCGCAGCGTATCCACTTCCGCAACGCCAATGTAGGCGGTTGTGATCGCGGACGTGTCCATGAAAATGCCAATGTTGGAACTGCTGATCTTTCGCAGGCTGCTTACCAAATCGGTGGTACTGACAACGGTCCCGCCGATGGTGACTGTATCTACACCGTCCTTGACTGCAAGCAAGCCCAAACCGGCGACCAGACTGGCATCGAGCTTGGTATTGGCGCTAAACAGCACGGTGCCATCGTCGGCCTTGATGTCGAGCCCGCGGGTGTTGATCTTCTGCGCGGCAATCGTGCCGTCCACCAGCATGTTCCCATTGAGCGTGACGCCAGGATCCACCCAGCCGCTGGATGTGCCGGCCGGCCCGCCCATCCACCGCTTGGTCACCACAACCGGGGTTGCTGTCTCAATCGGGCTTCCTCCGGTGCGCGACGATTGCAGCGTTACCGTGTC
>CAIQBN010000689.1 GCA_903870065.1 uncultured beta proteobacterium
CGCTGTGCCATCGAGGCCTGGTCCACATACAGCTTTTCTACGTCGTAGCCATCCAGTGCGCGGTAGCTGGGAGAGAAGTTTTTGATGCCAATGCCCTTGGTCTGTTGGCCCTTGACCAGCTCAAATACGCCGTCATCGATGAATACCAGGCTTACATCCTGGTCGAACGTGGCGGTGATCAAAACCACCTCCAGGCTTTCCAGCGCGTAAATGGTTCCGTAGGGCGCTTTGCGGTTCACAAACATGAATTTCTTCACTTTGGGTCCGCTGCTCGGTGCTGCTTGTTGTTCGCTCATGGGGAATCTCTTCTAGGGGGCTGTCAATCACCAAACGTGACCAGGCGGTCTGCCTTGATCCCGCTGTCTACCAGCTGGCCGAGGCCGGAAATGCGGAAACCGGGTGCCAGAACCTCGTCCTTGATGCCACGGCGTAAGGCAGCAGCCACACACACCACCAGGTCCACCTTGTGATCCGCAGCCAGTGCGGACCAGCGGTTCACGACATGGCGGTCATCCTGTGGCGGCTCGGTCAGCCGAGTCGCATTGTTGACGCCATCATGGTAAAAAAAGACGCGTTGTATTTCGTGGCCCTTGGACAACGCGGCCACGGCGAACTGGTAGGCCGTGTCTGACGCCTGGTGCGTGTAGGGGCCTTCACTGACCAGTAAACCGAATTTCATGAATTCATTTCCTCTGTATCAATCAGATGGGTCTAGAACCGGATATGGGTTGAAGCGTTCAGGCTCGAGCGTGAACCGCGCCAATCGTCAATCAGGTACTTGGTGAAGGGCAGGTCGCACTTCTCGAAGAAAGCGGGCCAGCCGATGCGCTCGATCCAGTCAGCAACTCGCTCCCATGAGCGCGCGTCTTCCTTGTAGGTGTACAAGATTTTCTTAACCATGGCCGACACCTCGGGCCACCGCGGAGGGTTGTTGGGCAGACCCGATGCCACCATTTTCATGAAGGTCGGTTTGCCACGGGCATTGGAATTCTTTCCGCCCACCCAGATAGCCAGTTTGCTGTGCTCGGGGTCGTTGATCTGCATCGGAGGGCAGGGCGGGTAGCAGGCGCCACAGCACATGCACTTGGCCTCATCGATTTCGAGTGACGGCTTGCCATTGACCATGGCTGGACGGATCGCTGCCACCGGGCAACGCGCAACCACTGTCGGACGCTCACACATGTTCGCCACCAGATCATGGTTGATCTTGGGTGGCTTGGTGTGCTGAACGATGATGGCAATGTCAGCCTGCCCCCCGCAATTTATCTCACAGCAAGATGTCGACAAGTGCACCCGATTGGGCATTTCTTCCTGGATGAATTCTGCGTGGAGGTCGTCCATCAGGGCTTTTACCGCACCCGACGCGTCTGTGCCGGGGATGTCGCAGTGCAGCCAGCCTTGGGTGTGGGCAATGGCAGAAACCGAGTTGCCGGTGCCGCCCACCGGGAAACCACTGCTAGTAAGCGACTCAATCAGCGGTGCCACCTTGGTTTCGTCCGACACCATATATTCAATATTGGAGCGGATGGTGAAACGCACATGCCCGTCGGCATAGGTGTCCGCTATGTCGCACAGTTTGCGAATTGTAAAAAGATCCATTTGGCGCTGCGTGCCCGCGCGCACGGTCCAGATCTCGTCACCACTGTGTGCAACATGGTGCAACACCCCTGGCCTTGGGCGGTCGTGGTACTTCCAATTGCCGTAGTTCTTGTGCATTAGCGGATGCAGGTACTGTTTGTTGTCAGGTACGCCGCTTTCGATGGGGGTGCGCATGGTTGCCATGTTCGTCTTCCTTAAATTGCAGCTGCTTTGCGGGCGTTGATCTTGGCGACTTCGTCATCCCAGCCATCGGTACGCACGTAGGGGTTGGTGCGCGGAGTGGACACCATGTTCGGGTCGATCTCCAGACCGATACCTTCCAGGAAATTGACCAGTCCGATGCGTTCAATCATCTCGCCGGTGCGTTCATGCTCCAAGGCGTTTTCGGCAAAAAAGTCGATCGACTTCTGCGCCAGCTCTACCAGCGCCTGGTAGTCCTCATCGGTCTTCATGGGCATGAATGGTGTGACAACGGTGCCCATTAAGTCGCCAATCTTGAGCGTGCGTTTACCACCCATCAGAACCGTTACGCCCTTGTCGGTTCCAGTAGCCAGGGCGCCTGTCATGACATTGATGCAGTGCATGCAGCGCACGCAGTTGCTGTTGTCGATTTCAAGTGACTGTGTGTCGTTGAGCGCCACGCTGGTAATTTTTGGGCCTTTGGAAACATCTTTTGTTTCCTTCAACATGATGGCCTTGGTCGGGCAGCGGCTGACCACATCATTGACCAGTTCATTCATTCCATGTTTTTCAAACCACTTGCGGGCCAGGGTTTCGTCTGTACGCATGTTGTCGCGCCAAGTTCCGATAACCGCCATATCTGCCCGTTGAATTGAGTTCATGCAATCATTTGGGCAACCGGAAAACTTGAACTTGAACTTGTACGGCAGCGCAGGCCGGTGCATGTCGTCCAGGAATGTATTTACCACTTGGCGGTGCGCGCGCGCTTCGTCAAAGCAGGATTGCTCGCAGCGCGCGGCACCCACACAGGACATGCTGGTACGCACTGCTGGCCCAGCACCACCCAGATCAAAGCCCAATTCATTCAGTTCATCGAAGGCACCCTGCACGTTCGATGTACTTGCTCCCTGGAACATGATGTCGCCGGACTGGCCATGAAATGCAATCAGACCAGAGCCGTGCTTTTCCCAGATGTCACACATTTTGCGCAATACATCAGTGTTGTAGTGCATGCCGGCAGGTGGCTGGATGCGCAGAGTGTGAAACTCCTTGGACGCCGGGAACAGCTCGGCCACTTCTGAGAAACGGGGGATTACGCCGCCTCCGTAGCCAAACACACCAACAGTGCCCCCCTTCCAGTAACCCTTGCGGGTCTTGTAAGAGTGCTCCAACTGACCCATGAGGTCAGTCATATAGTCATTGTCTTTGGCCAAACGCTTCAGGCCAGTGACAAAGCTGGGCCATGGACCGCTCTCCAGCTGGTCGAGCATGGGGGTATCGTGTTGCTTCTTGCTCATCGTGTGTCTCCTGTCATGGCGCCATGGAAAGCGCAGCGATCGGTCTAAGAAAATGGTTTTGCCGCCGCTGGGAACGGCTCAATCCTGTCAATCTGGATCGAATGGTACTTTCGGGTGAGCGGTCGGCGCTATCACCCTCGTTGAGTATTGAGGGCTACCCATTTGGGCTATAGCATCCCACCCTTCCCGGTTATAGACGAACCCCCTCGACATTGCGCCCAATAGCACTATCTACAAACTATCCCCATGCCAACCATTACGACTCTGGACACGCTGGTCATCCCATTGGGTGGCCAAGTCATTGAATTGCAGCAGTTCGAACACGATTCAGGTGGGATGAGCTTGCTACGAACGCGAATACGCGAAAAGAGTCGGTTCACTGTGTTTGAGATTGATCCACAGTCCGCCCGGAGGTGGGGTGAAACGCTGCTGCGTTGGGCTAAAACGCAACTTCCCTCGGACGATGAACAGTTCCCCGAATCGGACACATCATCATGACTCCTGGCGCCGGCGCTGATGATGTGGTGGAGGCAGTATTTTCGATTCAAGCCAGAACTTTGCCACTTGACCCCGCGCAACCGCTGCAACAGGCGCTCGTCGCGCACTGTCCCTGGTTGGCTCTGGATGCAGGTGTCGGCATTCATCCCCTGAAACTCATGCCATCAGGCGGGCAAGCCGCCATGGTGTCTCAGCGAACACGGTTGATTTTGCGTGTTAACCTGGAACGCGCCGGCGAATTGTGCAGACTGAGTGGAGTTGAACTGGATGTTGCGGGCCATCCGCTGCGATTGGGGGATGTGCACGTACGCAAGTTGACGGCTCACGCGACCGTTTACGCCTATCGGGTAGCAGCAGAAAGTGCCGATGAAGCGGCATTTATGCAAAGCATCGCCCAGGAGTTGGCAGCGGTTGCGATCGTGGGGGAGCGGGTTTGCGGCAAGCGCAACCAATTGATGCTCAACGGCGGGGTTCTGGATACCTTCAGCTTGATGGTGCATGGACTTGCGCCAGAACAGTCCTTACGGTTGCAGATGCGTGGTTTGGGGCCACACCGGTTGATGGGTTGTGGAGTTTTTGTGCCGCACAAGTCGGCCGCTGCGGTTGGGGTTTAGCGGTTTGTTTGTCAATATGGAGAGTAGATGATGATGTACAACGTTAAAGGCGTAGACCTCGAGGCGGACGACCAGGGGTATTTGCTCGAGCCGGTATTTGATGATGAAGCTGTGCGAGTGATCGCGGCTGCGGAAGGCATTGTGCTGTCCGATGCCCATTGGGAGGTGATTGCGTACTTGCGTGATCAGTACCGGGATGAAGGCGCTACCCCCAATTTCCGTGCCATGCTCAAGGGGATGTCTGAAATTCATCCCGGCGTGGATAGCAAATATCTATATGACCTGTTTCCCGTTGGTCCGGCCAAGCAAGGTCCCAAAGTAGCTGGACTTCCGCAGCCTCTTGGGAAAGGCGGATATTGACTTGGCCAAGATAAGAGTCAAGAGCGAGTGGTTTAAGGACGGTGCGGCAAAAACCCCGCAGCAAAACGCCAGCGCGATTGCATTCATCACCTGGCGTGTGACGCAGAACATGCTCAAACAAATGCGATCGGCTGATTTCACCATTGAGGTTGGTCCACAGTACTTTGAATTCACCCGGGAGGTCCTGGTCTTTTTGACCCAGGTGCTCGACCGAATCGCCTTTGCGCGCATGGAGCCTGCAGTGCGCCTCGAATTTGTCACCGCACTGGTTCGACGGTTAGCCGAGGTGTTACAGGAAAACGAAGATACGCTGCTCGGGATTCCAGCTGCAGGCGAACCCAGTCACTTCGACCAATTCATAGACCTGTTCAACGCACTTGCCGGGCACTATGCCGATTTTTCTTACAGTGAACAGGGACCCGACTTTGCTTTTACGCGCTACCTTGGCCACCGAATTGAACACCTCATGCCAGAAAAAGACAAGCGTTGGGTGCTGGATCAGATCATGGCAACCGAGGTACCGCAAGCCGTGGAAACCGTGCAGCGCGCTATGCAGGGCCTGTTGTCGGCCGAACCCCGGTCCGTGCGCTCATCACGTACCGTTTCGGCAGGTGATTAGAAATGAGCACCATGCAATCGCAATTTGATCTGGCGAACGCCGCTCAATACGAAAGATGGCGCGATCACAAGCGCGCAACGCATCCCGTCAGCGCAAGAGATCTCATTGTCGATGTGGCGGATCCACGTGATCTGACGTCATTTGAACGCAAACAGTTGCTTGCCCTTTGTGAGAGGGCGAACATGGCTATTTACCGCAGCGCAGTACAGGCACAGGACAAGGAAATTCCCCGCCGAATAGCTGCACAGTTGGGTTTGCACCGTCTGGATGGGAACTGGTTGGCAGACGAAGATGGCATCTCTCCCATTACAGTTGCAGATACCTCTGGTCAGAGATCCGCATTTATTCCGTATACCAACCGCGCGATCAAGTGGCACACGGATGGTTATTACCATCCGCAGGCGCGCTGCATCAGGGCCATGGTTTTGCATTGCGTGCGCTGTGCCAAGTCGGGAGGTGCTAGCGCCCTGATGGACCATGAAATGGCTTACATTGCAATGCGGGAGGCCAATCCCGATTGGGTTCGGGCGATGATGCAACCTGACGCAATGACAATTCCACAGCGTCAGGACGACGATGGAATCGCGAGGGCGGAGCAGGCTGGACCCGTTTTTTCTGTGGATCCCGCCAGCAATTCGCTGCACATGCGATACACGGCACGTACGCGCAGCGTGGTATGGAAAGATGATGAGCCCACACGCGGTGCGGTTGCGTTTTTGGAACAGATGCTGGCCACCGAGCGGGCAGATGTGTTTCGTTTGACCTTGCAGCCTGGAATGGGTTTGGTGTGCAATAACGTTCTTCATGACCGTTCAGGTTTTATCGATGATCCTTCGCTGCCGCGGCTGTTGTACCGGGCTCGCTATACGGACAGAATTAGCGAAGTTTCAGATAAAGAATTGACCTGTAGCCCTCGTGAAATGGGCTTTTATAGCTATTAAAAAAGTAGCATTTCCACCGTGACACATCATTTAAGCGTTTGGCGGGCTGCCCAGTTGCTGGGAGTCGCCCGCGGGGTACTTCAGCAGCAGGTACGTGAAGGTTCACTGGTGCTGAGTGACGGCCTAGTGCCGATCGATGAATTGCTGCGCTTATATCCAGAGGCGCAACTGGAGGAATCCGGCCTGTTGGAGCGGGTTGCTCAAATTCGGGATGAGGCCTTTGGAAAGCGCGTACGCGAGCGACTGATGCCGAGCCAGGAAGTGCTTGCCCAACGTCTGTTTGCACAAACGCAGGAGCTCGCAGACGTGCGCAAACATCTGCAGCATTACCACCGTTTGGTTGTTGAATTGCAGAAAAAAGCCCGCGAGCGCGCCCAAGAGCATCCGCGGGACGCAACTTGGCAGGACATGGAACGTCAAATATCGCAGGGTTTGGCCCAGGCCCTCGCCACCGAATCGGTCAACTTGCTTGAAGTGATGGACGATATGCTGAAGATCATGACTGCCCAAGTGACGGTGCGACCCAGTGGCCACCAGTTTCTGGTGGAGGGGCATGCCAATTTGTTGCAGTCGGGCTTGCACTCCGGCCTGCGCCTCAACTATGGCTGTGGTAACGGTAGTTGCGGAATGTGCAAGGTTCGGGTGATAAGCGGCGAGGTGACGCAGACGCAGCACTCTGATTATCAGTTGTCCGAAACGGAAAAGTCGCAAGGATACACATTGATGTGTTGCCACACTGCGGCAAGCAGCGAACTCACCTTGGAGTTGCTGGAGGCATCCGGCCCACAGGACATACCAGAGCAACAGATCACAACCCAGGTGCGTGCCGTAACCGCGCTGGCCCCAAATACCCGCCTGCTGCACCTGCAAACGCCACGCACACACCGACTTCGGTTTTTAGCAGGGCAATCTGTGCGCTTGGGCTGGACCATGCCCGTGACGGGCGACGTGCACGCCACGTATCCGGTGGCGAGTTGTCCCTGCGATGATCGGAATTTGTTATTTTTTATCCGGCGGGACAGTACAGATCCACTGGCAAACCATCTCTTTGCAGGAGACATCAAGCCGACCGCTGCCATTACCGTGCTGGGGCCAACCGGGGATTTTGTACTGGCCGATGGACATCGTCCGCTGGTGTTTGCAGCCTGTGATGAAGGATTTGCCCCCATAAAGAGTCTGATTGAGCATGCGTTGTCACTTGACGCTGCACCGTCACTGTCACTGTTTTGGCTCGCCACTGGTGGAGACGGACACTTTGCCAGCAACCAGTGTCGTGCATGGTCAGAGGCGCTTGACCAGTTTGAATTCGAGTTGGTCTCGGATCACGATCCAGTCGCCGGTGCAAGCCAGGTTGCTTTGGCGATGCGTGCAGACCTGTTTGACATTGATTGTGACTTTTATCTGGCGGGACCTGCGGATTTTGTTGCAACCCTGCACGCAGAGTTGCGCGCCGCGGGTGTGGCCGAGTCTCAACTGTTCACTGAGGTGTTGTAGCGTCATGCAAGCACATAACAACATCGTGCCAGAGTGTGGGGGCGGCGAATCCTTTGCATTGATGGTGCTGGGGCAAAGCATGACGCCAGAGTTTCAAGAGGGCGAAATCATCATTATTGAACCAGAAGGCCTTGCGAAGGACGGCTCTTTTGTACTGGCCTTGCACCAGGATGAGTGGATATTCAGGCAGCTCATTCGCTCAGAGACCGGCTGGAAATTGCATGCACTCAACTCTGCATTTTCAGACAAGGCGCTTGCCGATTTGTCCGCTGTGCGTGGTGTCATCATTCAGAAGGCATTGCCAGGGCGACGGCGCGCGTCCAAGCACTACATTTGAAAAGCTCCCTTCGGGGGCCGTCAAAAAGGATCTTAAACGCGCCGGCCAGTTCGGTCTTGAGTGTGTTGGCCTGACCCGCAACGCCGCACTCTTGTGCGACATACCGGGTCCGACTTAGATAAACAGGCAGACGTCTGACTCGCCTGCAAACTTCATAAAGGTTGCGGCGCCGCCGTATTCAAGTTCCTTGATGAAGTCGGTTTTTTCAAATTCAAAGAGGTCTACAGTCATCTGGCAGGCAACGAACTTGACTTCTGCCTCCAGGCAAAGATCACGCAGCTCTTGCAGGGAAGCAACCCCTTTGGACTTCATTTTGTTCTTCATCATCATGGTCGCCATGGACTCCATGCCAGGCAACATTTGCACCATGACCGGCATAGGAACCGGCATTGGCATTGCCGGGTTCGCCAATGGACTGATTTTGATGTCCTCCAGGCTCGTGCGCAGCAACTGAAGTCCATAGAAGGTGAAAAAAATCTGCACTTCCCAACCCAGCGCCGCCGCCGTAGAGGCCAAAATGAACGGCGGGTAAGCCATATCCAACGTACCTTTGGTGGCGATGAGCGCCATTTTTTTGGTTGCCATGCGTTTTGCTCCGAATCAGTTTGAATGTGACGGGCTCAGGCCTTTTTCAGATAAAACACGAACTTGCTGTTCTCACTACCCTGCTCAAGCAAGGTGTTGCCCGTTTGTTCGGCAAAAGCTGCCATGTCACACACCGAGCCGGGGTCCGTGGAAATTACACGCAAGACCTGGCCGGGAGTCATATCGGTCAGCGCTTTTTTTGTTTTCACGATTGGCAACGGGCAGGCCAGGCCAGAAGCATCAAATTCTTTGTTGAAATCCATGTTTTTCTCCATTTTTGGCGTTTCGCCGCCGTTTGACTTGGTGATAACGAAGAACTGCCCGTGTACTCCCAAGGCAGTTTCAATCAACCCGATTCTTGAGGATCAGACGGCGCGCGTCTATTACCGTAAAGGATGATATTACCTAACCCATGTGGGTAGTAGACCCACTGCGGGTGCCGGTCAGAACGTCGCCCGTGCGGCAAATACCGGCAGAGAAATCACTATCGCAAGGCTTGGCGTCGCTCGTGGGCTTGCGTCAAAGCCTTGAGCATGATGTTGGGCAGCACTGGTTTGATGCAAAAACCGTCCACGTGTTTATCCAGCGACTTTTTGAAGTCGTCGGGTCGAATGGAGCCGGTGATCATGAGCACCACAACTTTCGGCAGCGCCGCACGCAACTTGTCCAGCAAAGCCCAGCCATCTACTTGCGGCATGTAAATATCCAGGAGGATGAAATCGGGCTTGTGATGGCGGGCCAAACTTAAACCTGAGTCTGCGTTCTCTGCGCACAACACTTTGCCACAGCCAATTCGATCCAATACACCAGCCATGATGTCCCGCGATAGTGCATCGTCGTCGACGATTAAAAATTGGCTCTGACCTAATTCATCTCTTGTCATCTCTTGGTTTCCCTGAACTTCACAATTCGTGCCATGGCGCCATTGCACCATGATGTCTCGATTTGCGGACCATGTCTACCCATAAATTGGGGATCAAACACGAGCATTTTGAGTGTCTATGCCGCATGAAAACCGATCTTTAGAACGCATATGGCGGTTACGAAGCAGTCGTGTGTCCGTCTGGTCTGCGGTCAGCACGCGCGGTTTGCATGGGTGCAAGCCACTTGGTCAACATGGCTGCGAGTGCATCAATGCGCATCGGTTTACAGAGATAGTCATCCATGCCACGTTCCAAGCAACGCATGGCTTCACCTTGCATTGCGTTGGCAGTGACCGCAATGATCGGACTGCGCACTCCCTGGCGTTCGGAGCGACGAATGGCCTCAGTCAACTCAAAGCCATCCATGATTGGCATGTTGCAGTCGGTCAGCAGCAGCGCAAATCGGCCGCTGCGCCACAAGCGCAGTGCTGCCTCGCCGTCGTCTGCAATTTCACAGGCGTAGCCAAGAATACGCAACTGTTCTTGAATCACTTCCTGGTTGGTTTCGTTGTCCTCTGCCAACAGAATCAATCGATTCGCATGGTCTGCCTGTGTGCTGCAATCGGATTGCACAAACTGTGCGCCGGGTGTCGGTGCAGGGAGCACGGCGGGTTCGCACGGTATGAGTGGCAGCTCCACGGTGAAGACGGAACCCTCGCCCAACTGGCTGACGACGGAAATTTTCCCGTTCAGCAGCGCAACTAGGCGTTGGCAGATACTTAAGCCCAAACCTGTTCCACCAAACTTTCGGGCGATTCCGTCATCGGCCTGGGTAAACGGCTGGAACAAATTCTCCAATACCTCGGTACTCATGCCGATTCCGTTATCCATCACCCGCAATTGGATGCCGGTCCCACCGTCAGCCAAGGCACAGGACGCCACATGCAAATTGACTCGCCCGGTCAGCCCATCGCCTTTGCAGGTAAATTTAAATGCATTGCCCAGCAAGTTAAGCAATATTTGGCGCAATCGAGTGGGATCGCTGACGATCCAGCGCGGGACGTCAGGGGCCACCCTAACGCTGAGTTCAATCAGCCGGGAGTTCGCCGTGGCCAACATCAATTCCGCAGTGCTCTGAACGATTTCATGTACATCGGTCGGGACGCTTTCGACTTCGAGTTTGCCAGCCTCAATTTTGGAAAAATCCAAAATATCATTCAATATTTGCAACAGTGACAACGATGACTTTTGAATCGTGTCGAGCATACGCTGCTGTTCTGCCTGCAAATTCGTTTCGTGCAGGATGTCGACCATGCCAATCACACCGTTCATCGGAGTGCGAATTTCATGGCTCATGCGCGCCAGAAAGTCGGACTTTGCACGATTAGCTGTATCGGCAACGGACTTGGCCAGCATCAGTTCCTCGTCCATCTTCTTGCGTTCGGTAACATCCCGTCCGATGCCTAAAAACTGTGCAGTTCCGTCCACCGGGTCGATTGCCAGGGTCGCGTTGGCACTGGTCCAACGATAACGGGCATCCGAGCACAAAACACGGTACTCAACGCCTTGCTGTTGCGTTCCCGAGTTTTTAACCCGCTGCAAAAAGTCACCCCAAGGCGCAATATCCTCAGGGTGAAGGAAAGAGATCAAAGTATGCCCTAGCACCATGCTGGGTTCATGCCCGTATGCCGCTTTCCACTGCGGAGACACGTAGGTTATTTCCCCTGTGACGGAAAGGGTGAACAGGACGTCATTCAGGTTTTCGACCAAGGACCGGAACCGAGCTTCGCTGTGGCGCAAGTCCCTGGTTTTTGCCTTAACCAAATCCTCAAGTCGCTCCTGATGGGCTGCCAACTCCAGTGCCATTGCCTTGCGCTCGGTGATGTCGGCGCGTATTGCAATGTATTGATCGGGCTTGCCGTCCTTCATTACAGGAACGACGGTAGTTTGCATCCAGTAGAGGCTGCCATTTTTTGTGCGGTTGCAGACATCGCCATGCCACACCTCGCCGCGTGAGATGTGGTTATACATGTCTTTAAAAAAGCCTTCCGAATGTACGCCCGAGTTTAGTATCGCGTGGTCATGACCCAAAAGTTCCTCACGCTGAAAACCACTGATTGCAACGAACTTGTCGTTGGCGTAACTAATGATTCCCTTTACATCGGTAATGGCCACAATCGCATGCTGGTCCAATGCAAAGCGCTGCAGGTTCAGCTGGTCGACTGCTAAACGCGCCTCGTTTATGGCCTGCCTGGCTGCGGCTTCGCTGTTTTTCAGCGCTTCTTCGCGCATGGTCAGAGCCTGCAGCAAATTGTTAAAGCCACCTATCAATTGCCCGACTTCGTCGAAACGACGGATCGGCAGGGGTTGCATGGGTTCACTGGTGCCGGCCTGTTTGGCGAGAACCTGTACCGCGGAACGCATGGGTGCGAGTTGGCGCTGAATCATCCACCAGGTTAGGGCCGCAGCAAGTGCCGTAAACCAGAGTGCCGCTAAGACCACGCGGCGTTCCATGTCCGCGATTGGGCTGAATGCCTCTTCAACCGGAAGCTGGGCAGCCAGGTACCAACCAGAAACCGGGATACGTTTTGCAGAAGCCAGCACCTCCACACCTACCGGATTGACACCCACCATCGATCCTTCGTATCCGTTGATGTAGCGGTCCACCATGGGATTGACACCCGGTGCAGGCAGCTTCTCCATGGTGCGGCCCTTATCGGATGTTGTGACAATGAGGCGGTGCTTTGGAGAATTCAGCAAATAACTGCCTGTCTTGCCGTATCGGCTCTCGCCTATCTTGTCAAGAAAAGTAGGCTTTTGGAGGTTGATTACACCGACCAGAACGCCCGTGACATTTTGATTGGCATCACGGATGGGCGCTGCGATGGAAAACACGGGGCTGCGCAGACTCTTGCCCATGACTGGCTGGCCGATCGAGGACCGCCCCTCATTTAACGCCGCGATCATGTAGTCTCGTTCCCGGACATTGCGACCGAGCCGGTTGGCTGAGACGGGCACGTCGGCTATCGGATTTCCGTCTTTTCGGGTGACAAATAGTCCAGCATTGAACAGGCCATGGATGTCTGTGCGCTGCTCCAGAAATTTTTGCATGGATGCCGTGTCACCCAAGACTGCCGGTGTGATGGACTGCGCTACATCTTCCACCGCCTGTAGGCGCTCAGTCAATTGCTGATTGATGTCGGAGGCCAGCATCGTCACGGTTGAATACTGTTGATCCTCAAGCAGGGATTGCAGACTCGCGCGAAGATTGCTGCTGGCATAAAACGCCAAAGACCAAATCGCCAGAAGAGAGATGGCAAAGGTAAACAGGGTCACCCTGGTCTGCAGCGACCGAAGATTAAGCACGTTCACTTGATGGACCCAGCCCGCACATGGACATTTTTAGACTACAGAAGCCCTCACTCAAGACGCATAGCAAGTACCGCTTCTTGCACCCATTTTATGCCTCACCATTCATCTGTAGAGCGTGCTTTTGTGCTTGTGCATCGAAAAAAAGCTGCAAATATTTAGACCAATCCCTCAAACACGACAACGTCCACCGGGTCGCCGGATTGCACATTGGACTGTGCGTGGTGTAGCACCACCATGCAATTGGCCTCGGACATGCTCCTCAAAACGCCCGAGCCTTGCGAGCCGGTTATACGCACGATGGGGTTACCCGCGGCATCAGTGGACAGGATTCCGCGCTGGTATTCAGTTCGCCCTGGCTTTTTTCGGATGTCGGTGGCTGATGCAGCACGCAGCATGGGCAGGGGAGCGCTGTGGGTGCCCATCATGCGCAAAAGTGCATCACGCGCAAAGAAATAGAACGTCACCATCACCGCCACCGGGTTGCCCGGTAAGCCAAACAGGTAGGCCGTCTTTCCACCGGACGTAACGGTACCAAAGGCCATGGGTCGCCCTGGACGCATGCCGATTTTCCAGAACGTTACGTCGCCAAGCTGGGCCACGATCTGCTTGGTGTAGTCCGCTGCGCCCACCGACACCCCGCCCGAGGTGATGATGGCGTCGGCGTTGGCACAGGCCGAGCGCAGGGCGGCTTCCAGCGAGGCCGGGTCGTCTTTGACCACGCCCATGTCGATGAGTTCGCAACCCAATCGCGTCAACATTCCAAACAGGGTGTATCGGTTTGAGTCGTAAATGCAACCCGCGTCCAGCGCATCGCCCAATGAGCGCAACTCATCACCGGTAGAGAAAAAAGCCACACGCAGTCGGCGCTGCACCATGATCTGGCCAATGCCCAGCGAGGCCAGCAGGCCCAGGTCAGCAGATCGCAGAATCCGGCCCTGCGTGAGGGCGGCCTTACCCGCTTGCAGGTCCTCGCCCATCAGCCGGCGGTTGTCACCGGTGCGGACCACGCCATGCGGCACCGTGACTGTCGTGTCGGATGCATGCTGGGTGAATTCTTGCGGCACGACGGTGTCGCAACCAGCGGGCATCACGGCCCCGGTCATGATGCGCACACACTCGCCACGCCCCACCGAGCCGTCGAACGTCCGCCCGGCATAGACAGTACCGACGATGGAAAACTGTGTTGCCGCGTCGGGCAACAGGTCAGGCCCCTGGAAAGCAAATCCGTCCATGGCCGAGTTGTCATGTGCCGGCACGCTGATGGGGGAGATGACATCTGCCGCCAGCACCCGGTCCAGTGCCTGCCAAATGGTGACGGTTTCGATGCCATGGATGGGCTGCACAAATTCTTGCACGATGCGTTGCGCCTGCGCCACCGGCAGGGCATTGGGATCGTAGTCGGCAAGACCGCTGACAAATTCGGTCAATGTTGGCTGGGGCAGGGTGGGCTGTGTCATGTGGGCGCCATTTGATGGAGTTCGGCCAGGGTATTGATGTTGCGAAAGGCCGCCTCATCAGTGAAGTGCACTTCGGCCAAGCGCAGGGAGGCATACCAGCGGTCGACCTTGCGGCCTCCACTTTCCAAAAATTGCGTCAGGTGCGGCAACAGGGACACCTTGGCCAGGCAGAACACCGGATGTGGTTGCCTGGATTCACCGTCTCCAGTGACCGCCACAGCCAGGTCAGCGTCCTGCCTCTGCAGGGCTGAGGCCAGGCGTTGCACCAGATCGGCCGGCAAAAAAGGCGAGTCGCAAGGAGCGGTCACCAGATAAGGGGTTTCGCAGTGCATCAGGCCGGTCTGTAAACCCGCCAGCGGTCCGGCAAAGTCGGGCATGGCATCGGGCCACACGGACGCGCCGAATGCCGCGTAGGTATCCAGATTTTGATTGGCATTGATCAAGAGGTGCTGTACCTGGGGCTGCAGCCGCGTGATGACGTGTTGCACCATGGGCTGACTGCCAAGCATCACCAGCCCCTTGTCAATGCTGCCCATGCGCGAGCCGCGTCCGCCTGCGAGTATGAGTCCGGTGATTTGCATAGTGTGTTGGAGTTGCTTGAGTCGATTGGGTTCAGTCTAGCGCAGACTCCGAACGCTTCCCATTGCGCCCAGGCATTGGCTGGTGGGTTATTAAAAATACTACTCTTTTGATAGCATTAAACGCATATTCCACGAGGGCTAGATGCCGATTCTACTAATTTTCTTCGGTGGACCAGCGACGAGCCAGATAATGGCCGTGATCCATTGAATTCTCAATCAACCGGTGAACAATATGAACACTCTGCAAGCTGACGGGCTGACGCGCTACGGCATAGTTTGCGTACTGGTAGTTACGTTGCTTGCGGGCTGTGCAGTGCAGACCAAAACGGTGACCATTGCGCGCGGCGCGCATAGCTCGGCGCGCGATGTGAACCTGGTTGATGCCATGGGCATGCGCCGCAATGTCACTGGCAAGGATCGTGCGTGGCCATGGTATCCGCGTCCCGACTCAAGCAAAGCGGCATCGGGCCGTGCGCTGGCTGCCGCAAGTATTCCGATCGAGACAGGACTTGGCGACTGGCGGCAAGTTGGGCCTCTGGACTGGCCCGGCAAGGTGATGGAGATCGCGGTCAGTTCGCAATCCGAGGATGTGGTGTTTGCAGCCTACGGGCTGGGCGGGGTCTGGAAAACCGAGGACGGCGGCGCGAACTGGCTGCGCCTGACCCCGCGGCACAATTCGGCCCTCACCTGGGGCAGCGTGGCAGTTTCCGCAGCGGACGCCCGGACCGTGGCCATCGGCAGCGGACATGGCGACTTCTCATACGGTAGTGAACGCCGGGCCGTGGTGTACAAAAGTATGGACGGCGGGCAGTCCTGGCGGGATATTACCCCGCCCATGCTGGGCACACGTGCCGTGGTGCGTATCGTGATGTCGGCGACGTCTGCCAGGCGCATGTATGTCCTGACAACGGCTGGCGTATTCCGAACCGATGATGACGGACAAAACTGGCGTTCCAGTTTTACGTTCAGCCCGGCGGCTGACTATTGGGATGACCTGCCTGATTTGGCAGTCAACCCGAATAACTTTGAGCAAGCTGTTTTTGTCCACCCCAATGACGGCGTCCAGTTCACCAACAATGGCGGTGCCGCCTGGACGGCAGCAAATATGCCGGGCATGGCCATTGCGCCAGGGGTGGTGTCGTGGTCAGCGTCGGCGACAGGTCTGGTTTATGTGCAGACGCGTCCCAAGGGAGACGATCCGACGGTTTTTGTATGGCGCAGCCGCGACAGCGGGGCTAACTTTGCTTTGGCAAACCGGTTGACTGAATTCAACCAGGGGCGTTATGACCTGTCCTTGGCGATCCACCCTCGCAATGAAAACGTGTTGGCAATTGGCAACTCGTATTACCATTTTTCAAGCGATGCGCTGGCCACCTATACCAGCGAGTATTGCTGCTCGCGGGTGGATTTGATGAGCGTGGCATTTGCGCCGTCAAACCCGAACGTGGTCTATGCCGGGACCGATCAGGGCGTATACAAGATGAGCGATGGCGGGCGCAAGTTGCAAAACGCTACCCGGTTTGATGCCGGCGTGGCGAGCCAGCACACCTTCGCCCTGGCTGTCAGCAGCTTGAATGGTTCGCGGATTTTGTTCGCCAACGCGGGCGACTACCCTACTTTTCGGGGTGACATCACCAGTGGCACCACCAGCTTTGTCGGCGGCCCGGCTTATGAATACACCGAAGTCGCGGTGGCCCCCAATGACCCTAATCTGGTGTTTACCGCCGGTGGTGGTGATGCACTGCGCCGCAGCCTTGATCGCGGCCTGACATGGTCTGATGTCGAGTTTCTGGATCCCGTCAGCCGTGAATACCGGGCGCCAATCGAGTTTTTTGGCCCCACATCCGACACGGTGTTTATTGCCGACAAGCAGGTTTACAAGTCAACTAAAAAGGGCGCGGCCGGAAGTTTTGCTGCCATCGGACCGCCGTCCAGTCTCAGCGGTAATGTCAATTTGCGTTTAATGCGGGTGGCGCCATCTGATGCCAATGCCATCTACGCCTCAGGCGCCTGGGGCACCACAGAGTTGCTGTTGACCCGAGATGGTGGACTGAACTGGGCTAAGGTCGACGTGGGCGTGCACTACCAGCAAGACATCGCCATTGATCCTGCCGATGCGTCAAAAGCCATTGTCAGCGGGCCGTTCGATATGAAATCGTGCAGCAACTTTTTGCAGTCCTGCACAGCGCTCAACAAGCCCACAGGAGTGGTGCTGCGGCGCGTCGTCTTTGACCCCAAGGTGCCCGGTCGGGTGTTTGCCGGCGCCGAACTGGGCGGCGTATTGGTGTCCGTCGATTCAGGGCGGAACTGGCGTCGCCTGGGCAAAAATTTGTCGTCTGCCGGCATCACTGATCTCAAGCTCCAGGATGGACGTCTGTATGCCGCCAACAATGAGGGGGTGTTTGAATTGCGCCAGGACAACTATGGCCAAGCGGCAAAGCCCAGTGGTCTGGCGCTGCAGCAAGGCGCGTTGCGTTGGACTTCAACGACCGGCGCCCAAACCTATCGGGTTTTTCGTGATAGCCAGGAAGTCTGGCGCGGCACGGCTCTGCAGTTTCAGGATCTAACGCTACCTTTGGGACAAACCGGTTGTTACCAGGTGGTGGGCGAAAACGCGCAGGGGCAGGGTGCCTGGTCGGAGCCGCTGTGTGGCCAGGATCCCAGAACAGCTGACCAGAGAATCGACGACTGCCTTTTCTCGCGCATGGAACGGACCTATTCCCAACTGTTGGCACCTTCCCCAGCGGAGTCGCTAACCGCCAACCCTTTCCGGTACCGCTACTACGCAGGTACACAGAGTTATTTGGGCACCTCTGCGTCGGACCGCCATCTGTATTACGTGGGACCCTATAGCAGCAACCAATTGCTCGATGTCGGCCTGGTGTCGCAATGGCTGCCAAGCGGTCTTTGTTATTAGCAAATACGGCGAAAACTATGGCGGCGCAGGTGATTGATCACGGTTTTGGGCAACGGTGGGTGTTTGAATTCCCGCACTCGATTTGAGTTCTACAAATAGTCAATGCCCGAGGCCTGCAGGCCAACCAAATCAATGTGAGCCAGGTTGACTTCAAGTCCGGACAAGGCAGTCAAAAAATCGGCCTGACTGTAATTCGCGGCTCGTCCATCCATAAAGCTCACCAGAAGATCGACGATAGCTGCTGTCGGTTCCTGGCCCGTCAGGTTCCTCGCAGTCATCCCTGCCAGCGCCCCGTTGGTGTTTGAACCAGCGAGTGATTTCACCAGCCCGGCGTCCAACGCAGTCTGACAAATGTCCCGCATGGTCAATCCACGGTCGAAGAGGTCCAGCACCACGCCAACTGCGGCCGGGGAGGTCAGCAGGCTCGGTGCCATTAGACCGATAAAGAGTGCTGCTTGACCGCCATGGTCCGTCGGCCCAAGGTCCAATGCCACCTTCTTGTCGGAAAACGACAGTCGTTCAATGCTACTTAAGGTGTCAGAACCTTCGTTACCGATTCGGTCAACAATGCCAAATCCACTGCTTGTCTTTGTCAGTGTGTAGCTTGATCGTGCGCCGAGGTAAACCGATGTATCGATACCGGCCAAACCATTGATGGTGTCATTGCCAGTGCCACCGGTAAACGAATCATTGTTCGCCGTGCCCACGAGCGTCTGGTTGATTGAATCGGTCTTTACGATTGGCGCGGTTGCAGCAGAGACTTTGCTCTCGACTGTCGAAAACCCGTCGGTGAAGCTCGCGGTTACCGTGATCGTTTTCCCCACTTCTGTATCGGTCAAGGTCAACGTATTTGAGGTGGCACCTGTTATGGGCTGTAAATTGGCACTCCACACATACCGAATATGCCCAAGGCCATCGAGGTCGGCCAGCGTGTTGCTGGCCGTCAAAATTTGCCCCACAGCGGCAATACCGCTGATAGTCACGCTGCCGGTGGGTGCGTCATTGGTGTTGGCCACGACCGTGGTTGCGGCGCTGGTCGAGATCTCGGTGTTGCCCTTGCCATCGACGTAGGTCGCCATGACGGTCATGGTCTTGTTGACTTGGCCTTTTGTTAGCGTGAATATTGCACTAGTTGCCTGGCCGATGTCGATACCGTCGGCGCTCCACTGGTAGGTGATAGAACCCACACCATCAGCATCAGCCAAGGTATTTGTTGCGCTCATTGTTTGCCCCTGCTTTGGGGTGCCTGTGATTGTGACCGTACCCGTGACCGGGTTATTGTTTGCAGCACGGGCCTGGACGGTGGAAATGTCCTGGGTGCTGCTGGCAGAATCAATGTCCTGGTTGATAGCGGTCGCGACGTCCAGTTCGGCGTCGCTCAGGAACGCACCAAACAAGCTATCCAAACTGCCTCGGTTTGTCAGATCGAGTTGCTCATTGCTGTTGATCGCGTCTGTCAAAGCATTGACCACGTCGCTGAAGTACGCGCCTGGAGAACTTGGCGAGCGATGGTGAGGTAAGTGCAATCGAAGCTTGGATTGGCCAGAGGCCTGCTGTTCCGGTAATTGAATGGGTGGGTGCAGCACTGCACCGCCTCGATCTCGATTTGTTGCGACGCGTAGCCCGGTTGATGTCATCTTCGCAAGCTTCACAGTGAGCGTTCCTGGCTCCAGTATCACGTAGCGGCTAATTGTCATTCGCCGCCGGTCTACCCCGCAGATGCAGCCGGAGTGCCGCCCAATCAGGTTACTGTCTCACCGGGCTTCGCTGCAATCAAACAACAGGCAACCGTGCCCGCCGCCATGAACAGGCACACAAATCCGTTGCGGGTGTCTGCGGACCCGGCGATCCAGGCAAATGCGCCGGGTGCCAATGCCAGTCTGAGATATCCGAAAGCCAGCACTCGCCCGGTGATCTCACCTGCCTGGTGGCTACCAGCCAGCCGGGCGACCTCGGCCACCAACACGCCGTTCCAGCCGCTGGCGGCAAACCCCAGCACAAACAGCAGGGTGCCAAAAACCCAGCCGCCCGGGGTCAGCGGTAGAAACATCAGCAGCAGCCCCGCCATCGCTGCCAGTACCCCGATGGCAGTGCGCCACGCCGAGTCGCTGGTTGCTCTGGCACCCGGCATGGCCCGACTGGGGAGCTTTGCGCCGCCTCCAATCAAACCAAACGCCGGTCTGTCCTCTGCAATGGTGACGCTGTTGGAGGGCGCCCTCCGTCAAAGGCAGTTGTGATCAAAAGCCCGAGCTAAACGCAAGGACCAGTTGACGGGGATTGGCTAACGGAGCAATTTCTCAGTCAAGAACACCGAGCGTGGAATTTGCGCATCAAGCCGTCGCTATCTCGACCTTGCGCGCAGCGCAACGAGGCGGGAGCTCACAAAGAAGCACAACGTCGCAAGCAAAACCGCAGCCAATGCGATCGGCGGAGCATAGATCAGGCCTAGCAGTCCCCATGGGTCTGTCCATGCGTAAAAAAGGGCAACTCCCAACACAGCAACACCAAGCGCCGCATTGAGTACCAGGAGCCTGCGCGGTCCGCGGGAGTACAAGGACCAGAGTATGGCGACGATCGCAATTTCTGCGGCTTGAATATAAGTCGGCAGCGATTCATAACCGATCGATTGTGCGATGGGTAAACAGACACAGGGAGAATCAGCCGCCGCGGCCGAACAAGCTGCTTGGATCATGTAAAGCGCTCTGATTGCATACGGGTCGCAGCGCAAAGCGATGGGCCACGATGTCCACAAAAACGTTGGCCACAGCAGCAGTGCCATGAATGAGAGCGTCAGGCCAATCGCGGAACCGATGTCTCGAAAGCGCAAGGAGCCTTCCATTTCCGGTTGTGTCACGGAGTCTCCATTTCAAAGCCGGTTAAGGCCATTGTGCGATATGCCGGGGCTACTGCCCCAAACTCTGCCGTACTCACGTCCCACGCCGCAACTGTTGAAATGCAGACGGAGCGCTGGGGCAGGCGCACGCCTCGTAGAGCACCTGATTGCGGCCCTGCTGCTTGGCACGGTATAGCGCCCTGTCGGCCGCTGCAAACAATGCATCGATGCCGCCTTCTTGCTTGGCGGGCACACCGCTGACCCCAAAGCTCGCGGTCACCACAACGGTTGTGCTCTCATAGATCCAGCGGCATTCAAACAGGCGAAGACGCAGCCTCTCTGCGAGCGCGACAGCGTTTTCCGGTGAGGTGTCGGGCAGCAACACCATGAATTCTTCACCACCCCATCGCGCCACCACGTCAGTTTCTCGCACGCTGTCCAACAACAGTGCCCCGAACTTCTGCAGCACCATGTCGCCGCCAGGATGCCCATGGGTGTCATTAATCGTCTTGAAGAAATCGATGTCGATCATGATGATGTGTGTGTCACAACCTTTTCGCCGGGCGCTACCCAAGGCGTCCTGGGTGCGTTGCGTGATAAAGCGCCGGTTGAATAACCCGGTGAGCGCGTCATGCTCGGCCAAGTCGGACAGATTTTTGTGCAAGACCATCATGTGGGCGTAGTAGCGCCACACAACGCCGGACACCAGCAATACCACCAGATACGTCGTTACCAAATTGAAGCGCAGGGGCGCCATTGACAGGGCGCTGCCATGCACCCACTCAACGGTCTGGGCAAACAAGAAGAACGTCAACGTGAATAGGGGGAAAGCCAGTGCGGGACGCAGTGGGGAAAGCGTGCCAACCGTCATGCAGACCAGCATGAAGGTTGAAGCCGTGCCCGTGCCCGCGCGAATTCCATTCAGTGATATGAGTGCTGCCAGGAAGATATACAGACAAGTGACGGCGATCTGCATGGCAATGGCGGTGAATGGCCTCATTCCCACACGGCGAAAAGCGTAGGTCACCCACAACACCATAAGCGTCACTATGACGGCCGAACCCCAGTGCACGCGGACCAGCCCTTGTGCCCACGCCAGTTCATCGGGCTGCATGGGCAAACGGTCCGCGCTGCCAAACCACCACGCCGCCGCAAGATGAAGCGGAACGCTGAAGCAGGCGACCCAGCGCAATAGGCTCAGCGTCTGCACCGCTGCCTGCGCTTGCAGGTCATTCATGTCCTGGACCGACACGCGCACGCCCTGTACGTGGAGGTGAAAGAGGGATGCCACCGCAAGGCGCCAGGCTGGGGTGTCGGGACGAGTTTGACTCACTGCGGTTTTCGCTGAGGAATGTAGCAACTGCGACGGTGCGATTGATCTTACCTTTTTCTGCACGAAGGGCCGCATCGGTCATCAGGTTGGCGGGCAAGTGTGCTGCAATTTGCTCAGCCACAAAACCTTCCCACGATGCTCCGGTGCTCGGGTGGCCCAGTGGTCTCCATCCACCATGCGCCGGGTGTTGCACGAGGGGCAGACGCCACGGCCCTCGCAGGAATAGGCCACGAAGTAGTCGTGCTCGCTGTCATCGCACCAGGCTCGGGCAACGCTATGGGCAAAAATGCAGCAGTCCAGGCACTTACGGAACGCCTGGCAGACACTGGGTCTGGGGGTGCGAATGGGGCCTTGCGCATGGGGTACCCACGCAACCCGCGGAAGAGGCCGGGGCACACCGATAGCAAACTGAATTTTGGGAAAGAGCATGGTCTGACGGCCAGGGTTTTTGAGATGACTTTTGAGACTTTGCCGATTGCGAATTTGGGCAAAATCACCTAAGAACAAACCGTTTCTTTCTATCGAGACGGATCGAATAACATGAGCGCTGTCGTGGAACATTGCGAGAGAACGTTCAAAACCGACCTGCAGAACATCGATGCGATCCACATGAACACTGCCAAAAAAACCCTTCCCATCGCCCTTGCCGCCGCCTTGCTTGTCCAAATGGGGCATGAAGGCGTCCACGCCCTTACGACTTGGTTGGTGGGCGCACAGTTGGTTTGGTTCAATTTGTTTGCGGTAAACGATGTGGGCGCGTCTCCAACAGGGAGTCTGCTGATCTCCGGGAGTGCGGCGGTGGTTAATATTTTGCTGTCGTTCGCCTGCATAGCGCTCTTTTCAAATGCTTCGCTCAAAGCCCGTCCGAGTTTGCGCCTGTTTGTGTTCTATTTTGGGGCGTTCAACTTATTTACAGGGTTTGGATACCTAATGACCAACGGATTGTTTTATTCTTCCGGACGGTTGGGCGATTGGAACTCCGTGATCGCTTATTTCGATGGAAGTTGGGCAGTACGAATGCCGGTCATTTTGATCGGGGTCGCGGGGACGCTCTACGGTTTCTTTTGGGTTCCACAATCCGCCCAGCACTTCGTTGCCAATCCCGCGGACAAAGCTGAACGGGTCACGTGGGGGCTTGGCGCTTTGCTCATCCCTTATCTCGTTATCAACACCTTGATGACCATCCTCGCCATTTGGCACCCACTAGGAACCGGGAACGGCGTTTTGCTGGTTGGCCTGCACTACTGGTTCGGATATTTTGCCGTTGCATGGGGATTCCCCATGTGCGCGTTGTGGCTGACGCGGAATCTCCCTTCGAAAAGCGATACAACCCCACTCCCGAACGAATTGAACCTGATCTGGCTGGGTGTAGTGGCGATCCTCTTCATCATTAGTCTATTCGTCCTCTTCCCCGTTCCTCAAATCTAATTACTCAATTCCCGAATTACATCCTTAGGGCTCTCCCCAAAGTCCTCATCCTCCACGCCCCCGGCTCCACCTGCGACGGCGATCTGTGGATTCAACGCCCGGTTCCTTTAACGCCAGCCGACATTCACGTTGTACCGTTGTAAGTCGGGTATGCCGCGGGAGCAGTCTTTCAAGTGCGTGGTCCGTTGGGCTATAGTTTTACAAGATTCCACAATCCCATACTTCGTGAAGCCGCACAAAGGACATCCATGCAAACTGTCACTCGGCGCGAGAATTACGTTAGGCACCACATGGCA
>CAIQBN010000690.1 GCA_903870065.1 uncultured beta proteobacterium
ATTGTGTTTCGAGAGCGCGACGACCTGGTTTTTTTACGGGCGCCGCTAAGTTTTCATGCCAACGGCATGCGCTTTATAGGGTTGGATAGTGCCGGCCAAGAGATTGCCAACCGGGTTTATTACTCGGTGGGCGGGGGCTTCATCCTGAGTGACGAAGTCGCAAGTGATGGAACCCGCCAAAAAGTCATCGCGCCCGATGCGACCGTGCTGCCGCTGGCATTCACCAGCGGAGATGAACTTCTGGCGTTGGCCGAGTCCAACAATTTGAGCATTGCAGACATCATGCGGCGTAACGAGCGCCATTGGCGCAGCGATGCGCAAATCGATGCAGGCTTGCTGCAAATTTGGCAGGTCATGCAGGACTGTGTGCGCCGGGGCTGCCAGACCGATGGCGTGTTGCCAGGTGGGTTCAAAGTCAAACGCCGCGCCCACGCGCTGCATCAGGCCTTGTGTAGCAACCCCGAGGCTGCGCTGCGTGACCCATTGCAGGTGCTGGATTGGGTCAACCTGTATGCGTTGGCCGTCAACGAAGAAAACGCAGCTGGTGGCCGGGTCGTGACGGCTCCAACCAATGGCGCTGCGGGCATCATTCCGGCTGTTTTGCACTACTACAGCCGCTTCGTTCCCGGCGCCACCGACAACCGCATCATGGATTTCCTTCTCACCGCGGCAGCCATCGGCATTCTTTATAAGGAAAACGCGTCCATTAGCGGTGCCGAAGTAGGTTGTCAGGGCGAAGTGGGTGTGGCCTGCTCGATGGCTGCCGGTGCACTGTGCGCCGTGATGGGCGGCACACCGGCCCAAGTTGAAAACGCCGCCGAAATCGGCATGGAACACCATCTGGGCCTGACCTGCGACCCGGTGGGCGGATTGGTGCAAATCCCCTGCATCGAGCGCAATGCGATTGCATCAGTCAAAGCGATCAACGCGGCCCGCATGGCACTGCGAGGTGATGGCTCACACTTCGTAAGCCTGGACAAGGTCATCAAAACCATGCGTGAAACCGGTGCCGACATGAAGACCAAGTACAAGGAAACCGCACGCGGCGGTTTGGCCGTCAATATAGTGGAGTGCTGAGCCAGCCCGTGTCACCCCGGAGCGCTCTGATCACTTTTTTGGTAAAATGCGCCCCTAGCCCTCGTGAAATATACGTGAGAAGCTATTAACTTTATAGCAAATACTCACGCCACCCCCCGATTTATGACCTATAGCGTCAAAGAGATTTTCTACACATTACAGGGCGAAGGTGCCAACGCCGGACGGCCCGCCGTGTTTTGCCGCTTTGCGGGCTGCAACCTGTGGAGCGGCCGTGAAGAAGACCGCAGCGCGGCAGCGTGCCGCTTTTGCGATACCGACTTTGTGGGCACCGACGGCACTGCAGGCGGCAAATACACCAGCGCGCAAACACTGGCCGACACCATTGAGGGCCATTGGCCCAACGCGGACAGGTCGCACCGCCTGGTGGTTATGACGGGCGGCGAACCACTGTTGCAGCTTGATACAGCGCTGGTAAAGCAACTCCATTTGCGGGGCTTTCGAGTTGCGGTGGAGACCAATGGCACAGTCGTTCCCCCGGCGGGCATTGACTGGTTGTGCGTGAGCCCGAAGTTGGGCTCAGAGCTGGTCGTGCAGTCGGGCCAGGAGCTCAAACTCGTGTATCCGCAAGATGGCGGTGCACCGGAGCAATTTGCCCATCTGGCGTTTGAGAACTTCTATTTGCAGCCCATGGATGGCCCCCGGCAAGCCAAGAACACCGAGGCCGCCATCGCCTATTGCCAGCAACATCCGCAATGGAGCTTGAGCTTGCAGACCCACAAATTGATCGGTATACGGTGAAGAACAGCCAATCCGACAAGACCCGTTATTTGGTATCGGTGCCGTTTGAGGCGGCCCGACAGATCAGCAGCCTGCCAGATGCGCACCGTTGTTCCGGACTGCATGGCCACAGCTTTCTGGCAGGCCTGCGCTGCGCATTGCCCGCCGGTTTTGCGTCCTATCCGGGCGGGGAACTAGAGGCATTGCAAGCACAGTGGCGCGCGGATGTAGCACAGCTGGACTACCGGTTGATCAACGATCAGATCGCTTCCCCAACCGATCTCAACATAGCCCGCTGGCTGCAGACACAGTGCCGGGTTACACCTGCCGAGCAGATTGCGCTGCAGAGCACGCCGCAAAGCGGTGTTGAGATCGATGCTGGGGGCGGCGCGGTGGCTTGGCGCCGCTATGCCTTTCAATCCGCACACCAGCTACCCCGTGTACCGGCGGGGCACAAGTGTGGAAATATGCACGGCCATGGGTTTGAAGCCATTTTGCATGTGCAACTGGCCCCACACCAGACCGATGCCTTTGATGCCTACGCAACGCTGGATGCAGCCTGGGAACCTTTGCAAGCTGTGCTGGACTACGCCTGCCTAAACGATTTGCCCGGTCTGGACAACCCGACCAGTGAAATGATGTCGAGCTGGATCTGGAATCAGCTCAAAGCCCCTCTGCCTTGGCTGACCCGCGTCACGGTTTATGAGACAGCGAGTTGTGGTGCGTCATTTGATGGCGCGCATTACAGCATATGGAAAGACCTGACGCTTGATAGCGCCGTGCGCTTCAAAGCAGCGCCACTTGGCACCCCCAGACGTCAGCTGCATGGCCACACCTACACGCTGAGGCTGCATCTGAGCGCGCCGCTGGATCAGGTGATGGGCTGGACGGTGGACTTTGGTGACGTCAAGGAATTGTTCAATCCGCTGTTCAAGGCGCTGGACCACAAGCCGCTGTATGAAATTGCCGATCTGGCCGATTGCGACACGGCCACCATCGCACACTGGATTCTGGCCAAAGCCCGCGCAAACTTGCCGCAGGTGAGTGGCGTCGATTTATATGAAACCGGTGGTTGCGGCGTTTGCGTCGTGCGCAATTGACTACTTGCCAGCCGCGCCAAAAACCCTTTTGAGCAGTGCGCTTCCGGTTCCGACCGGATCGGATCGAATGGTCTTTTCCTGCTCGGCAATCATGACGAACAGACCGTCAATCGTCTTGCCGGTGACATAGGCATCGAGGTCAGCGGTTTTGGCGTCAATCAAGCCCAGCTTGGCGGCCCTGCCGACGAACACGCTGTACTTCTGTGCAAGCTGCACCTTCGTGGTTGTCCTGTGAACGATCGGCAAAAATGCGGTGGTCAGGTCCGCTGTGGTGGTGCGCCTGAAGTACTGGGTTGCTGCATCCTGCTCACCGAAGAGAATATCCTTGGCGTCCTTGAAAGACATCTTTTTGACGGCCGCCAGCAGAATTGGCTTGGCTTCGACAACGGCCAGTTCCGCAGCCTGGTTCATGGCATCAAGCAATTCATCGGCATGCTTGCCAAATCCGAGTTTGCGCGCAGCACTCTCGGCTTTGCGCAGTGACTCGGGCATGCCAATGCGAACCTTTTCGTTACCCCCAAAACCATTGGGCTTACCAAGCTCCAGGACAGCAAACTCCGAACCGCGGGCAATCGCAGCCCTGAGTCCGTTGCCGGCTTCATCGTTGGTCAGGCCGGCAGCCGCGTCACCGAACGCGCAAAGCATACACACGGCGCATAAAAACAAACGCATTCTCAGCATCAAAACTCCTTTAGCAGCACATCAAAGCCCGATCGCTCCAATCGTTGCCAATTGTCTGCGAACTGCAATTCGCCTCCAGACCGGGCTATCTGGCGTCATACTGCTGCGACCCAGCCACGCATCCAAGCAAAAGAGGATTGATTGATGGAACTGCCAGAGGGCAATGACTTCTTGGAATTTGCCAACACCCTGATTCACTCGCGCCAAAACATATTGCCCCGGCACTTGGAGGCGCCTGGCCCAACGCCGCAACAATTGCAGCACATACTGGAAGCCGCATCGGCCGCACCGGACCATGGTCAGCTGGTGCCTTGGCGATTCGTGATTGTTCCGTTATTGCAGCGGCCGCGCCTGGCCGAGGTGTTTGGGCTGGCCCTGGTTGACCGCGACCCGCAGGCAACACCGGTGCAAATTGAGAACGCGCGTCAAAAAGCATACCGCGCTCCATTTTTGATGCTGGCCATCGCGCGGCTCGCCCCGCAGGGCGCCCATCAGGCCGCCAGGCTTGGCGCGCAGAACCCCGATTCGACCGAAACCGAAATCAGCGACGCAGAAAGGTTGGTGTCGTTTGGTTGCGCCATTCAAAACATGGTGTTGTCAGCCCACGCAGCAGGTTTCGGCGCCGGTCTGACCAGCGGCCAAGCACTGGGGTCACCGCGCCTGCGCGCATTGTTCGGACTGGCAGATAACGAACAAGCCGTCTGCTGCATCAACATCGGAACGGTAGCCAAGCACAAACCGATGCGGCAGCGCCCAGCAGTGTCGGACTATGTTTCAGAGCTGATGTGAGGCTTCGGGGGCG
>CAIQBN010000691.1 GCA_903870065.1 uncultured beta proteobacterium
CTTGTATGCAGGACCGTCTTTTTGCTTGTCCACCGA
This sequence comes from uncultured beta proteobacterium, assembly GCA_903870065.1. Taxonomy (GTDB): domain Bacteria; phylum Pseudomonadota; class Gammaproteobacteria; order Burkholderiales; family Burkholderiaceae_C; genus Allorhodoferax. The sequence continues at coordinate 37 of CAIQBN010000691.1, forward strand.
ATGGCACTTGCCGCATTTGCTGGTCTCTAGCAGTTGCTCGGCAGCGGCGACATCCACCGCCTGGGCCTGGGCCGTCAATGCTGCACAGGCAACAACCGTGCTCAGAATTACCCGGATAAAACGAATTTTGCTGCGCAGCATGAATATCTCCTGTTTATTTTGGAATCCTGATCCTGATCCTGATCAAGACTCATGCGGGCATCGTACACCCGCCAAGTTGGAGCTTGCCGCCGACGCAATTGACATAAATCACATGAAAGTGCATTGGTCACTGCCAAGGCGAGCCTCGGCAATACATTCCTGCGCCAAAAACCGTCAGCCGAAGTCCGCAACTTCCGAAGCATGTGCCGCTCGTGCGCGCCCCGAGCCCTCGACTTTGAAGAAGGTCATGGTTTGTTGCAGTTGCTCGGCCTGGCTGCTCATCTCTTCGCTGGTGGCGGCCAGCTCTTCGGAGCTCGATGCGTTTTGCTGCGTGGTCTGGTTCAGTTGGCCCACAGCGGAGTTGATCTGGCCCACGCCAGACGATTGTTCGCTGGAAGCCGCCGAGATTTCTTGTACCAGGTCGGCGGTCTTGCGAATCGCAGGCACCATTTGCTCTAACAGCTTGCCGGCCTTTTCAGCCAGCTCCACGCTGCTGGTGGCAACTTCGCCAATTTCTTGCGCTGCCACCTGGCTTCGTTCAGCCAGTTTGCGTACTTCAGCGGCCACCACGGCAAAGCCTTTGCCGTGTTCACCGGCACGGGCTGCTTCAATAGCGGCATTCAAAGCCAGCAGGTTGGTTTGGGCTGCGATGTCGTCAATGATGCTGATCTTCTTGGCTATCTGCTTCATGGCCGCTACCGTCGCGTTAACGGACTCACCGCCGGCGGCAGCATCTTGCGCGGCCTTGCTGGCCATGCCTTCGGTCACTTTGGCGTTTTCGGTGTTCTGGGCAATGCTAGAGCTCATCTGCTCAATGGAAGCTGATGCCTCTTCCAAACCGGCAGCCTGTTCGCTGGCAGCTTGGGACAGGGTTTGTGCCGTCGCACTGACCTCTTCCGACGCACTGGCCAGGGCTTGCACGCCACTATTCACGTCGGACACCACAAACGAAAGCTTTTCAAGCATATCGCTCATGGATTGCTGCAATTGCCCGATTTCGTCTTTGGAGCCCACGTCAATCTTCACTGTCAAGTCACCTGTTGAAAGTCGATTGGAGACTTCAACCACTTGCTTCAGCCTTCTGGTCATGGAAGACGTGATCAAGCGAATAACCAGAAACAAAATCGCCTGCAGGATTCCTTGACCGCACCACAGCAAGACGTTGACCCGCCGGATCTCGGCCATTTCGTCCTTGATATCAATCGTCATGCTAACCAGGCCCAAAACCGTTCCTTCATCGACACCATGACAATCCAGACATTTGGACGCGCGGAATTCTTTGCGTGCAATCGAAGGCAACACGACACGCAAAGTGGCCTCTCCGTTTGCCCCCGTATGAGTCCTGTACTCCGGCTTGCCACTGGCCAAGACGGCGCGATCCAACTCATCAGCGGGCCCCTCCTGAGGAAGCCCTTCGCCAAACTCGTCGTTTGTCCCTTTGGCCCGGACCACCCGCAATTCCAAGAGTTTGTCCGAGACACCCAACCTTTCCTTGAACAAGATACGGCTCTTGGTATCGCTAATTGCATCTTTACCACCCACTTGGATCTCCATCATGGTATTCATGCCATTGATCACACTGTCCGCCAAGGCAGTCGCGCGTTGCTCAGCAGATTTCAGACTCTCATTTCTAAATTCGTTGGCAACCCAATGCTGAGCGGAAAGAAGAATGGCGATCAGCAAACCCTGGATCAAAATCTGCAGCTTGATCTGCAATCCGAGTCGACCCCACACACGTGAAACTGCAGTCATGGTCAGTTCTTCATGATCAATTGAGACGTTAGGTTTTCACCAATTTGGGGCCGACTGCGCTCGTGCGGGTGGGTGTGACGCGACCCATGCCCTCAACCTTGAAGAAGGTCATGGTTTGTTGCAGTTGCTCGGCCTGGCTGCTCATTTCTTCTGAGGTGGCTGCCAATTCTTCGGAGCTGGAGGCGTTTTGTTGGGTGGTCTGGTTCAACTGACCCACAGCCGAGTTGATCTGGCCCACGCCTGAGGATTGCTCGCTGGATGCAGCCGAGATTTCTTGCACCAGGTCGGCGGTCTTGCGAATGGCGGGCACCATTTGCTCTAGCAGCTTGCCAGCTTTTTCGGCCAGTTCCACGCTGCTGCTTGCCACTTCGCCAATTTCCTGGGCTGCCGCTTGGCTGCGCTCGGCCAGTTTTCGCACTTCTGCCGCCACCACGGCAAAGCCTTTGCCGTGTTCACCGGCTCGTGCGGCTTCAATGGCGGCATTCAATGCCAGCAGGTTGGTTTGTGCGGCGATGTCGTCAATGATGCTGATCTTCTTGGCGATCTGCTTCATGGCAGCCACAGTGGCATTGACGGATTCACCACCATCGGCAGCGTCTTGTGCGGCCTTGCTGGCCATGCCTTCGGTCACTTTAGCGTTTTCGGTGTTCTGGGCAATGGAGGAAGTCATTTGCTCAATCGACGCACTGGTTTCTTCCACACCGGCGGCTTGTTCGCTGGCCGCTTGGGACAGGGCTTGCGCGGTGGCGCTGACCTCTTCGGATGCGCTGGCAAGTGCTTGTGCACCGCCATTGACATCAGCCACCACTTCGGAGAGTTTGCCTACCATCATCTTCATGGAATACAGCAAGCTGGAATCGTCTTGTGGATGGGTTTTTACTTTCATGGTCAGGTCGCCCTCAGAGAGACGCACCACCATGTCACGGGCGTAGTCAGGCTCGCCGCCGAGTTGCTGGGTGATGCTGCGAATGATCCACGCGGCAACACCAATGGCCAACAAGATGGCTATGCCTGCCAAAATGAGCTGGTTGCGCACCGCTTGGTTTGCCTCCTGTGCGCCCTCAATGCCTTCTTCGCTCATGAGCTGGTTTTGAAAATCCACAATGCCCGTAACCGCCTTCAAGTAGTCACCTTGCGACTTGCGCACACGCCCGACCATGAGTTCAACCGCTTCCTCAGTGCGCCCGGCTTTTTGGGTTTCCAGAAACAGGTCCAGGTCTATCACATAGATGGCACGGGCATCCTGCGCCATTTTGAGTACCGCCCTGCCCTTGTCTGACTTGATGGATTTTTCCAACTTGTCAAACCGGTCCGCAATCACTTTGCGCTGTTCGGGGATACGGTTCAACTCATTCTGCACATCGGCCGGTTTCTTGAGCAGCAAGCTATTGCGTATCGCGCGGGCATTGATGTTGATCGCGTGCAAGACATCGTTGGCCAGCACAGTCTTGGGGAAGCGGTCATTGAGCATGCGGTCCAGGTCTTCTTGGCCCATTTTGAGGCCGCTGTAGCCAACATAGGTGCTGAGCATCAGCAGCAGGATGACGACCCCAAATCCCAGCCCGAGTCGCACACCGAGTTTCATATCTGCAAACATCTCACACCCTTGAAATACAAATACCGCTAACTGCACAACGATTCAACACCAAAAAACTTTATGCCAAATAGGCCTCCAGCCTTCGTGGAATATGCGCAAGCAGCTATTCAATCAGTAGCAAATTGATCAACCCACCGCAGCCACGTCTGTTGCCGTGGCCGCAGCCTGCCCCATTGCCCCAATTTCCTGCATTGACAGCACGTTGTTGACGTTCAGCAGAATCACAAACTTGCCATTGACCTTGCCAATGCCTTCAATAAAGTCACTGCGGATCTTGGCTCCAAAGCTGGGTGCCTGCTCAATATCCGAGGCAGCAATTTCCAGCACTGCCTGAACCGAGTCCACCACCACGCCCATGCTCTGGTGCTCACCTTCGTTTTGGGTTTGCACCTCAACGATGATGATGCAGGTGCTCTTGGTTACCGGGGTGGCAGGCTTGCCAAAGCGGTTGGACAGGTCCATCACCGGCACCACCGCGCCGCGCAGGTTGATAACGCCACGTATGCAGTCCGGCATCATGGGTACTTCGGTCAGGTTGGAGTACCAGATGATTTCGCGGATGCACAGGATGCCGATGGAGAACATCTCGCCACCCAACATAAAGGTCAGGTACTGTTTTTGCTCCACCGGTGCTGCTGTTGC
>CAIQBN010000692.1 GCA_903870065.1 uncultured beta proteobacterium
AATTACCGACTTTTATCGCTTCAGATAAAAGCCCCCCGCTAGACTCTGCAATCACGCGACGCGAGGTACATTTTCTTTTATCAATGTCATCTGCGGCTTTGACAAATGCGTTGAAAAGATGTTCGTTAATATTGGCAGTAATGGAATTATCCGTGTCTTCCCGATTATTGTCGATAACGATCTTACACTCCCCGTCCCGTTCTAGCACTCTATTCACTCCTCCCGGGAATTTCGCGCCGTCAGGGTATTCGTAGATGGCTTTGGTGGCTGTGCACCCGAAGATTAATGTACTTGATCCGGCGATGGCAATAGTTTTGAAGATATTTATCATTTCACCCCATTAGAATCTAGAAGTTGGAGGCAATATTTCGGGTCATCTTACAACGCCTGTCAGACGACCGATAGAGTGGTCAAAGGGGTACATGAATGCCGGGCAGAGTCAGCGGACTGCTAAGCTCGTTTGAGCGTTCTTGCCACTTAGAGCCTACGCTAGGGTTTGTTAAGCGATTGCAAGAGTTTGAATAGCTGCTCACCCTCACCCCACGGGGGCCATGACCACAGGTCGCATATGCATCGAGGCCCGTTATGCGAGACTGATCACTTTGCCCCCTTTATGCCCTGCCAATGGCATAGGCTACGACTAAAATGAAACGAGCCCATCTTCCTTGAAAACACGAACCAGAAGAATCCAAATGTGGTCTGGCGTTGAAGGATTAATCAGTGAAATCAAGTCTTGCCAAGCCGCAGGGGCGAGCGTAGCTGCGGTTGCGGTAGCTTTTGTCTGCATTGACACGATGGCTTTCCTCTCGCTTCCGGCGCAAAGGAAATCACAAGGTCGTGCGGACTTCATGGCGTGGGTAGCGACCTATTTGAAGGCTGACGAGGCACAGCCTTATCAGTATCGAAGCATTGATGTGTATGGCGCACGATGCGCTTTACTACACGCATTTGGCTCGGAAGGGGACTTTCACCAAAAATTTCCCGACGCTAAGAAGTTTGGGTACCATGACGGCGGTACGCACGCCCATGATCCAACTCAAGACGACCGTTTAGTCCTCATCGGAACGGCCTCGTTTCTCAACGATGTGGTGCGCGCGGTTGGCTCATTCTTGGAAGAGTGCAATGTGAACCAGGATCTTCGTGCACGTGTCGAGGGTCGTCTACCAATGGTTCTCACAACACTCCCTGTCACAAAGGCGGACTAAGAAGGACCCGGACAAATGTTGGATATATTATTGCGCTCTTCAGTTGGCTAGCAAAAGCAAAGTTTTTACCAAACTACTGAACAGCGAATTGATATGCAACCATCTGCGCTTCACGGTCCTCCGAGAACGGCAATGCGCGTGCCGACAGGAACAAGTTTCAACGTCGGCTATGGGGCTTGAATTTGGAAGCCTCAGCACCCGCTATGAGTCTGAAACGGGCCTCTGGTCTACCCAAGCGGCCTCGAAGCATTCCCACGATTCTTTCCCATTTTTTTCAAAACTACAAGCCTAGTTGACAACGTCGTGACGCGGCCTTTAGGTCCCAGGCCACCGGGGCAGCTTTCGTTTAGACCATAGAAGGTTATAGCCAGCTTCGGCCAAGGTTTCCTTCAAAACCCCCACGCTTCATTCCACTAGCAGCAACGCCTTTGATCCAAATGGTCCAGGGCGCTTCTTCTTGCCTGCTCCATTTTCCTCCCCCACCACTAGAAAGGACACCATGTTTGTCTTGCCGTATCTGCTCGCCGGTGCATTTGGCGTCGGCCTCATAAAGGTCGGAATGCTCTCAGTCTGGGTACTCGTACTCGGACTCGCTCTCAAGCTAACCATCTCCATCATCGTATTGCTCGCCGGTCTTCTTGGCTGGCAGCACACCAAGAAGTAAACCACCGACTCCATCCACTTTTTCCACCGTCGCCTGCATGGTCCTTAAAAGGGTCATGCAGGTTTTTTTTGTCTCTACGAAAGGCTATCCATGCAAACCGTAATCACCAGCTATCTACTCCCGAGCAACTCACATCAACGCCGCGACCGCTACTGGCCATATCCCAAACAGATGCCATGGCTTGAGGTCCACAAATGATCGTCATCAGGGACCCTGGCCAGATTGACACCCTGGCAGACACCGAACTGCGCCAACTGTTGCACACGTACGTAGAGCAATACCGCCAGTACCCAGACTATCCACTGCAGGACCTCGTGCATTTCATCGTGGTGCAGGAGGGCGACAGTATTGACAGCATCGATGCTGCCTTGGGGTACCCCATTCTGGGCAACAGGTTCACCGGAGAAACACCATGTGACCCTGGATTTGCACCAGATTTTGAGATCAGCCAAGAACACCAAGGTTGGTTTGAACTCGTGTATGTCCGAGGGGACGATGGCTATGGCTGCCAAGTTTTCGTGCCCAAAAGCCACGAGATCGACCCTCAGCTGCTCGCTTTCTGTGCTGCCTATGTGTCACCGGGCAAATGCTGAGAGCGCCAAACCGGGGACCTTATATAGAGGCGCGAGCTGTATGAACAGCTTTGCCTCATTCCACCACTTAAACATCACCAAGGAATCAATCATGAATGACACCACCGTCGCTCCAACCGAGCCCGTGTACTTGCTGCACAAGACCGCCAGCTGTCCGTCGGTATCTGCCAAGTCAACCATCACGTATCGGATCGAAGTCAACGAGCACGCAGACATATTCTTCCGATTGGTTGCGAATACGGCAGCTGGCCGTTTCAACGATGACGCCATCGCTTACCTCGGCATACGCAGGATCTTGCAGCAGCACAGTGTCGAGGGTATTAGCAGCAGCACCCTAGCCACCCTTTACGAGATGAAGAGCACCAATTCCAAATCGTTCCTGCTGGCGGCGCTATTGAATGAAGGCTTGGTCCAGGTCATGCCCACCAAGGAGCACCGCTACGAGGTATTGGATGACACAGCATGGCTTGCTCACATCCAGACGATGCAGGATTCGCAGGAAGTGGAGATATCACCATCCCTTGCCGCCATGCCCAAGAAATTGACCCTCAAGGCCAGCACCAAGAAGGGTTAAACCAGAGTCAGTCACTCGCTCTCTCTCTGTCGGTGGCCATGCAACGTGGCCAACCGGAACACGCACACCACGCTGCGTTCCTCTTTCTCGCAAATTCCCCAAATCAATTTAGGAGGCCAATGGTTTCCATATTCGCTGTCTTGCTGGTCGTCAGCGTGCTCGGCCTTGCCTTAAACGGCTTGCGTCTCTATGGGCTCATTGCGGTGGTCATTCTGGCCCTGCAAGCGCCTGTCCTTTCGCTGGTGGCACTCGTACTGGGTGTCGCCGCTTTCATTTTCGTTCGTTACTTCAAATAGGAGATCAACCATGATCAAACATCACCAAGTTCTTAATGCTATCAACGCTGTGCTGGCCTGGGACCTTCTCGATGAAGCCTACCCAGACGCCATCTTTATGCAGGCTGGCAACATCGATGAGATGGATGCTGAGGATGCGTACTACTACGCTATGGATCGGGAGGTGCATTGAATCGGCTGCAGCTTTGCAAACGAGAGGTCCCCCGACATAGGCGCTCTCCCTTGCATCGACCATCAGCGGACACAGCGTCGTTCCGGTCGCGCCGGGGGTGTACTGCCAGTGCCTCAAAATTGCCCCAGGTGCTGCTGCGGGACCTCGGGGATAGGTGGGGGCATCCCCGGCCTCCAATCGACCCAGGCGGGCAAAAATGGCGCCGCGCACGGCACGCACGGATGCACGGCAAAAAAGAATTCCGGTGGGTGGAGTGGTCGCTGGCGGAGTCCGGGTGGGGCGCGGTGGGGACCCTCTCGGCCCACTGGCACGGCCCCCTCCAATTTCCCACTTCATCCACTTGGAACCGTTCACGCCAAAAAAAAGTGGGTGAAGTGGGTTTTCGAGGTGGCGGGGGGGGGAGTGATGAAAAAAAGGGGTGTACCCGAAATCCGAATCCCGAACTCTGTTGTCGGCTTTCACCCATAGCGCACATCGCTCTAATGCGCTACCCAACCACCAAAGTTTGCCGCCACATCCGCAACAGCGCAACAGCGCAACAGCGCAACAGCGCCAGGGTATGCCATATCGGCGATTCAGTGGATGTTGCAGCGTTGCGGCAGTTTCGGATATTTCCGGGGAGGGGCGCGTGAGCAGTGCGACCAACTTGCACCTGGTTGAGTCGCCAGACGTCGAAATCCAGTGCATTTCGTGGCGACAGAGCCAGTCGTAAACAACATCAACAGAGGAAATGTCGTTACAAAACAACAAAGCCAAAAAATAAATGCAAATAAATGATTTGAGGCGGTATTCGGGTGCACTGACCGGATGCTTCAAATAATCAATAAGCGCAACGCACGTAAAACCCAGTGGAAATATCTTCCTTATTTAAAGTACGTTAATTTCAAAAAACTAAATCCGATTTAACGTTCATAAAAAGCACTGCCAAATCGGATAGGCATTTACGTACGTTAAATCAGGAATAAATTTCGCTCCTGAGTTTATGCACGTTAACTCAAGAAAACACACC
>CAIQBN010000693.1 GCA_903870065.1 uncultured beta proteobacterium
AGGCCAGATCAACTCAGCCGTGAGTCAACTGAACCAGACCACCCAGCAAAATGCCTCCAGCTCCGAAGAACTGGCAGCGACATCTGAAGAGATGAGCAGCCAGGCCGAGCAACTGCAACAGACCATGACCTTCTTCAAGGTAGAGGGTTCTGGCCGCGCACCAGCGCCGCGCAAGAGTGCAGCCGGTGCCAAGGCGGCAACGGCCAAGCGATCCCCGTTGGAGGCCATGATGGGTAAGACCTTGGCCGCAGTGGGGTAGAGCGACTTACGCAAAACAACCAAGGACACACCATGAAAATCTTCAGCTCCATTGTGAGCAAACTCGTGGTTCTGGTCCTGGTTCCGTTGCTGGTGTTGTTGGTCACTGCTGGACTGGGTTCACGTTCGGAATGGCAACGCTACCGATTGGCCCAGCACACCGAGCAGCTCATGCCGCTGGCTGTGGCATTGAGTGAGGTCATTCACAACCTGCAGATTGAACGCGGCAGCAGTACGGGGTTCAGCACGTCGGGTGGCACGAAGTTTGGTGACGTGATGGCCAAGCGGCGTGACATCACGGACAGCAGCGTGCGGGTGCTGAAAGACGTGGCGGCGGTGGCGCCCGAACTGGCGTCTGCTGCGCTCACGCGGCTGGGCGACCTGAACAGTGTCCGTGCCGACGTGAGCGCACTGAAGAAGACCGGGCCGCAAACCGCCGCCTTTTACACCCAGACCATTGGCGTGCTGCTGAAGTCGCTGGGAACGCTCAGCGTGCAAGACGTCGACCCGTCGGTCATTCGCAAGATGACAGCCTTTTTGGCGCTGATCAAGGGCAAGGAGTGGGCGGGCCAGGAGCGCGCATTTCTGACCGGCATTCTGGTGGCAGACACCATCACCATTGAGCAGTACCAGGGTTGGCTGGAGCGGTTGATGCGACAGGATACGCACTTTGAAACCTTCGTGACCTATGCCACGGATGCGGAAAAGAGCGGTTTTGAGGCCATTGCCAGCCAGGGGCCTTCCAAAGCGGTTGCGAGCATCCGCCAGGTAGTGCGTGACCAGAATCTGGCCGGCAAGTTTGGCGTCGCCAGTGAGCAGTGGTTTGGTGAGTCGACCGGACGCATTGATGCGGTGTACGCCATCGAGAAGAAGCTCTCGGCCGACATTGTGCAAGTAGCCCATGAGACCACTAAGCTTGCGTATCAAAAGTTTGTGGCGTATCTGGTGACCACGCTGCTTTGCTTGGTATTGACCATCGTCATGTCGTTCTGGATTATTCGCAGTCTCTTGCGTCAGCTCGGAGGGGAGCCCGCCTACGCGACGACGATTGCCAGGGAGGTAGCGGCCGGCAACCTGGGGCTGAACATCATCCTCAAGACCCATGACCGGTCGAGCTTGCTGTATGCCATGAAAGTGATGGTCGACAAGCTCTCCGAGGTGGTAACCGATGTAAACGGCGGTGCCCAGGCGCTGGCCAGCGCATCGGAAAAATTGAGCACCACCGCCCAAGTGCTGTCGCAGGCTGCCAGCGAGCAGGCCGCCGGCCTGGAAGAAACCAGCGCATCCATGGAGCAGATGACCTCCAGCATTGCCCATAACACCGAAAACGCCAAGGTCACCGAAGGCATGGCATCCAAGGCCGCGCAAGACGCAGCCGATGGAGGCGAGTCTGTGAATGCCACGGTGTCTGCCATGAAGCAGATTGCCAAGAAGATCAGCATCATCGATGACATCGCCGCTCAAACCAACCTGCTGGCCCTGAACGCCGCTATTGAAGCGGCCCGTGCCGGTGAACATGGCAAAGGCTTTGCGGTGGTGGCCGCCGAAGTGCGCAAACTGGCAGAACGCAGCCAGGTGGCGGCACAAGAGATTGGTGAAGTGGCCACCAGCAGCGTGGAATTGGCGGAGAAGGCTGGCAAACTGCTCGAGCAAATGGTGCCAGCCATTCGCAAGACCGCAAACCTAGTGCAGGAAATATCGGCCGCATCGAGCGAACAGTCAATTGGCGTGGGCCAGATCAACGCGGCGGTGAACCAGCTGAACCAGACCACCCAGCAAAACGCCTCCAGCTCCGAAGAACTGGCCGCCACGTCTGAGAAGATGAGCAGCCAGGCCGAGCAACTGCAACAAACCATGACCTTCTTCAAGATCGAAGGCTCGGGCCGTGCAGCCGCTCCGCGCAAGAGTGCAGCAGCCAAAACCACAGTGACAACACGAGCCGCTCAGGCCAGCCGAGCGAAGTCAGCGTTGTTGGCCGCATAGGCTGCACGTATCATCACCCTATTTTTTTATTTAAGGACTGTCAAAATGTTTGTATCCACCAAATCGTGCGTGGCAATGTCCCTTCTTCTGGCAACCTGGTGTGCCCCAAGTTGGGCCTTTCAACCCCTGATCACCGATGACACCGGTACCCAGGGCAAAGGCGGCAACCAGCTAGAGGTTTCCTGGAATGACGACCGCATCGACGAGGGTGGCGTGGTCAGCACCGCGCGCGTGCTTCCTTTGACCTTTACCCGCGGCTTGACCGATACCCTGGATGTTGGGGTCAGTGTCAACCATACCCGGTTGAGTACCAATGAGGCAGGTAGCACAGTGACGAGTGGCGCTGGCAATGCGACCCTGGGCTTGAAGTGGCGCTTTTATGAAGATGAACCCAGCAAGACCAGCCTGGCACTAAAGGCCGAACTGGGGCTGCCAATCAGTCAGGAGCAGGAGCGATCAGGGCTGGGCAGTGGCAAGGGTTCTTACACGGTAACGGGCATCCTGATGCAGGAGACCAGTTTTGGCGCCATTCTGGTGAATATTGCCGGCACCCAGGTGCAGTTCAGCGATTCAGCGCTCAACCCCGATGCCAGCATCGTTCGGGTGTCTTTGGCGCCGGTCTGGCAGGTCAGTGAAGAATGGAAATTGGCTTTGGACGTGGGTAGCATCACGGAGACCGTTTCCGATCAGCGGTCGCACACATCGTTTGTTGAACTCGGTGCCGTTTACTCGCCCTCAAAGGATCTTGACCTTGCGGTGGGATTCTTCAGTCGTAAGGACCCCAGCAGTTCCAGCAACACGGGCATTACCGCAGGGGTGACCTGGCGCTTTCGGTAAATTGATGCGAGGTCCTGCGCAATTCGGCCAAGCATACAAGGGTTAAGGGTTGGCAGGTGCGATGTCACAGGCGGTCGGGCAGCTGAGGCGCAGACTTGAACAGTGGTCGCGGCTGGTCGATCTTGTTGGGTATTGCTATCAAAATAGAAGCGCTATTTTTAATGATGACGAGGGCTACAACCTGATTTTGCAATATGTTTTCTGGCATTTCAGGGTATCACTCAGGTGTTTCCCCGCAGTCTTTCAGGTAATGGCCCTATTCATTTCTGCTTCATACCGGCCTACAGTCAATGGCATGGCAGCAATGAATCGACAGGGAGTTTCTTGGAGCGCACCGACATGACAAATTTGGTGTTACCCATATGAAATCGATCACCGACACGGAGTTGACGCAGTTTCGGCGTTTCATTTATGACGCTGCCGGCATCACCATGTCGGAACAAAAAAAAGCGTTGGTGGAGGGGCGTCTTGCCAAGCGCCTCAACACGCATGGGCTGGAAAGTTTCAGTCAGTACTATCAATATCTCAGCTCGGGGGAGCACCCGGACGAGGTGCAGGTTGCGGTTGACTTGCTGACCACCAATGAGACCTATTTTTTTCGCGAAATCAAGCATTTCGAATTTTTGCGTACTCAAGCGTTGGCAGCGCGTAACCGAGTCCAACCGTTTCGCGTGTGGAGCGCGGCCAGCTCCAGCGGCGAAGAGGCCTACAGTATCGCGATGGTGCTGGCTGACTGCATGGAGTCCACCCCGTGGGAAGTGCTGGGCACCGATATCAGCACCCAGGTCCTCAAAGGTGCGGCGCGGGCGCTCTACACCATGGAGCGGGCCCGCCACATTCCGCAGGATTATTTGCGCCGATTCTGTCTCAAGGGGGCCGGTGAGCACCAGGGAAAATTATTGATTGATCGGAACCTGCGCAGCCGGGTTCTGTTTCGGCATGTCAACCTCAATGTTCCGCTGCCCAATATTGGCCAATTCGACATGATTTTTTTGCGCAACGTGATGATCTACTTCAGTGACGACACCAAGCGCGAAGTCGTAGCGCGGGTGATTGCGACCATGAAACCAAACGGCTTCTTCTGCGTTGGACACTCGGAGAGCCTTAACAACATCAGTGGTGCGGTGGAGTCGGTTGCAGCATCCATCTACCGAAGAACGGGTTGATATGCACCGGATCGAAGGTTTGATAGACATTTTTTTGCAGCCGGGCGAGTTCTTCGTTGCCGACGCGGAGTACCAAATGCGCACCATGCTGGGCTCGTGTGTGTCGATCACGCTGTGGCACCCGTTCAAGCGTGTGGGTGCGATGTCCCACTTTTTGTTGCCCACCCGGGGCGCTTCGGACAAAACAGAAGGGCTTGATGCACGGTACGGTGATGAGGCGATGCAACTGATGGTGAGCGAGCTCCGTCAAATGGGTGTTGTGGCCTCGCAGTGCCAGGGAAAGGTTTTTGGCGGCGGCAATATGTTTCCCGCGCAACTGCGTCCTGGTGCCATGAATGTGGGTCAACGCAATGGCGAAGCGGCCTTGGAGTTGTTGAACTGCCATGGTGTACCCATCGTGTCCGAAAGTCTGTTTGGCATAGGGCACCGGCAAATCATTTTTGACGTGCGAAATGGTGATGTGTGGTGTCACCAGGTCCCTCCTAGTTCACCCTCAACGGACTCAGAAGGAGATCTGATATGACCCGTATCAAAGTGATGGTGGTGGATGACTCTGCGGTCGTGCGCCAGGTTGTCACCAGTTTGCTCGATGAGGATCCCGATATTGAAGTCATTGCGGCGTGTGCAGACCCCATTCTTGCCATCGCGCGGATGAAGGTTCAGTGGCCTGACGTCATCGTGCTGGATGTGGAAATGCCGCGCATGGATGGCATCACTTTCTTGAAGAAGATCATGGCCGAGCGGCCAACGCCCGTCGTGATTTGCTCCACCCTGGCGGCGTCTGGGGCCAAGACCTCAATTGAGGCGTTGTCTGCCGGAGCGGTGGCCATCATCACCAAGCCGACGATTGGCCTGAAGCAGTTCTTGGTGGATGCGTCTGATGATCTGGTCACCGCAGTGAAGGCAGCATCCAAGGCCAATGTGCGGCGAACACAGCCTGCGGTGGTGCGAGAAAAGAATACGGCTGACGTCATCATGCCGGCCGCCGACAAACATACGGCCATGATTCAGACCACCGAGCGTGTGGTCGCGTTGGGCACGTCCACGGGGGGTACCCAGGCGCTGGAAGTGGTGCTGACGAGTTTGCCGCGCGTGACGCCGGGCATTGTGATCGTGCAGCACATGCCAGAGAAGTTCACGGCAGAATTTGCCAACCGGCTCAATGGCCTGTGCCAGATTGAGGTGCGGGAGGCCCAGAACAATGACCGGGTCATACCGGGGCGCGCACTGATCGCGCCTGGGGGCAAACACATGCTGCTGCGCCGCACCGGGGCGCAGTACTACGTGGAGGTGATGGATGGTCCCCTGGTTAACCGCCACCGCCCCTCGGTTGACGTTTTGTTTCGTTCCGTTGCCAAGTGTGCAGGGGCCAACGCATTGGGTGTCATCATGACAGGCATGGGCGATGACGGCGCCGCAGGTCTGGCGGAAATGCGCACAGCCGGCGCGCATACGGTGGCCCAAGACGAGGAGAGTTGTGTCGTTTTTGGTATGCCCAAAGAGGCGATCAAGCGCGGCGGTGTCGAGAGAACGGTGCCCTTGACTGGCATCGCCCGCGAAATCATGCAGCAACTGCGTTTTTGACGGACCCGGTTGGCGCAAACAGGCTTAGCGCTACCCGCTCATGTATTATTTGCTCCAGAGGCTGCCAGTGCAGCAGGGACGGTGCGATAAAACAATGCTCTTGCCATGAATCTCGATTTCCTGCACCCGCGGTCGCTCAAGACCCGGATCAGCCTGATGACGCTGCTGGTTGTATTGATCAGTATCGGCCTGTTGGGCGTGATTGCCAGCCGCTTTATGCGCGAGGATCTGACCCACCACCTGGGGCAGCAGCAATTTGCTACTGTGTC
>CAIQBN010000694.1 GCA_903870065.1 uncultured beta proteobacterium
GGTGCACGCATCGGCTTGATTCATACGTACCAATGCGTGGTGCACCCGCTCCATGGCGACGATCAGCGGCCCTCACCGTCGTAAGTTGGATGGGTGGTTGAAACCCTGATCCACTGCGCTGCGCAGAAGACCCTGGCGGCGCCCCGTTTTATTTGCTATTTGTTTGCCAGCAAATGAAGGGGCTTGGATGAGGGCTGCACGGTCGCTTGCGCCAGTTCTTTGCGTCCGGAGCGATCGTCGCCTTTGCCCGCGGTGGCGTGTACTGCCAGTTCCGGTGTGAGCAAGAAGTACCGCTTCGCGTTTCACCCCAGCGGGTCGCTCCTGGTGGGAGGAAATGCCGACACCTACTTTGACACGTCGACCGGGTCGTATTCCAGCGCAGGCGGCACGGACGCAGTCATATTGCGTTGGTTTTCTCTAGGGCAAATTTTGACGCTGACGGGCTCAGCAGGCAGCACGGAATTGATTGTGAACGTCACTTTGAATTCCAACGGCCGTCCGATTCTGAACGTTGCGGGCTCGGAGCTGGCGCGCTGTCAATAATGACAAGCCAACGACTGAAGTGAATTCAGGCCCGCGCCGTTGACGCCTCGGGGCCAAGCGCTATACCAGACAGCAGCGCAGTGATTTCGGTCTGCCGTGTGCAGCCCAACTTTTGCATCACTTGCTGCAATTGGGATCGAACCGTGTTGCGTGTGACGCCACCCGTTGCGGCAATGTTATCAAGCGACTCACCTGCGGCAAGGCTGCGCGCCACGCGCGCTTCGGATGGCGTGAGATCAAACAGAGAGCGCAAAAGCTCGACTGGCGGTGCCTTGCCCCCAGTTACTGGTGTCACGATGAGCAAGGCGCTCGATCTGCCAAATATGTCGTGTGCAGAACGCCGTATCGGGACGAGGTGGGCTACCCGCGCGGCGGCACCAGTCTGGCTGCGCAGCGCAAATGAATGGACAGCTGCTTTTTCCGAACTGTCCATTTGCGTGAGCGCCATTCGCAGCAACTCGTCGGCGCGTTCATCCCCCAGCACAATACGGTCATTGGCACGCCAGCGCACACCATCTGGCAACTCGTTCATGGCGGAATTTGCCTCAATCACAACCCCTGATTCATCCATCAGCAGAGCTGGCATGCCCAACAGAGCGAGCGTATTATTTGCAGTCTGAGCACTTTTGAGGCTCAGGCGAGCAGCGATAAAACCAGCCCTTGCCAAGTGAGGGCGCAACGCGTTGAGCGCGTCTACGCCGTCCTTTTCGATGGGACCGCGGTGGTAATCACGCTCCACGGTAAAGACAATGTTGTCACGGGTGGGCATGGCCAGTCCCGTGCTGGCCGACCAACCCAGCCCCCGGGGTCGGAAAAAATCGCGGTAGATGATGTTGTTATCCAGCTCCTCTTTGCTCCAAAAATCAAATTCAGACAAAAAAGTTGGCTTGTTTTGGCTGAACAGGCATACCCTGCGGTTGCATTGCGCAAACCAACCGTCGTCCAGATAAGCCTGAAAGGTTTCAGTCAACGCACGCGAGGTTACCCAATTCATGGTTTTCTCGCGCACGGCAAAAAGTTGCCCACCCCGCGCGTCGACCAACGCCGCCAGGTCGTCCAATACGTCAGGCCATTGCTCCGGCACAAAAGAGCATTCGTAAATTCGGTCGATCAGTTCACTATTCATCGGTTTTCGGCCCGGTCATCCCATAGGGTTTCTTCATCCATTTGGATGATGACATGGATGGCGCCGCCAGAGCATGATAGCGTTGCCGTTGCAGTCGCATTTTTGTTGCAAATTGGCCTCATTTTTGACCTCCACACAGGGACTTTTTTATGACTCCACTCTTTCGCAAAAGCCAAAAAACCGCTACCTTGTCGGCTGTTGCCGCTGCCGCTGCCGCCGTGGCATTGGCCGCTTGTGGCGGCGGTAGCAGCGACCCGAGCGTCGCGCCCACTGTCTCCAACACCATCACGGGCGTCGCCGCCACCGGCGCAGCCATGAGCAATGCCTTGGTCACCGCCAAGTGCGCTAGCGGTGCGCCATTGACAGCTACCACGGCAGCGGACGGCTCGTTCACGTTGACCCTGGCGGGTGGACAAACGGCCCCCTGTCTTCTGCAGGCATTTGGCGGCACACCCGCGACTCGGCTGCACGGCTTTGCGGGCGAAGCGGGCCGCGCCAACATCACACCATTGACGGAATTGACCATTGCCAACGCACTCAAAACGCTCACCCCTTTGGCAGCATTCGACAATTTCACTGTAGCCAATGCCAACACCGTGAAGGCCAATCTCGAGGCTGCCAAGACCTATGTGAAGGCCCAGGTCGCTTCGTTCACTGGCGCCACACTCGCCACCGACATCATGACCGGACTCTTCAAGGTGGGTGATGCGGATGACAAGGTGCTCGACGCGCTGGCCGCCAGACTCAAGGCTGCGACCGTCAGCCAGGCTGCCTTGAGCGCCACTGCCATGGCTGGCGGGTCCTGGATCAGCCTGGTAACTCCTACTCCTACTCCTACTCCTACTCCTACTCCTACGGCGGGCGGCGAGTGCAATTCGAATGGGAATATTTTCACAGTCAGCGGCAATACAGCGCAGATGGACAACAACATCTATGCGGCCGACGGCAATACGGTTCTCATCAGCCAGCAAAACAAGTTCCTGATCACCACGGGTACCACCTTCAAAGGCACGGGCGGTCTGACTGAATTGCGGCAGACCAACACATCGAGCTACACCGCTGCAGCAGCCAATGGCGCCTTGTCGGGCACCACGGTGGGTCCGACCGTGGTCAATTCATACTTCAACTTTGGCGCGGTGGATTCAACCATTTATGGACTCATCACGACACCCCCCGCCATCGCGGGCTTCACGTCCACCGCCACCAGTACCTACAGTCCGCCAGCGATCTGGCCCACCAATCCGAGTTTGAACACGCCCTACACCAAGACTTTCACAGTGACCACTGACACCAGCGTGTTGGGCCAGAACGCCTCGGTTGCCAGTAGCCAAACTGAAACGCGCACCTACAGCACCGAACAAATCACTACGTTCGTAGGGAGCTTTGCGGCGTGCAAGGTCAGGTACGACGTCACCGCCAACGGTGCGACTACCACGTCGTTCAGCTGGACTGTGGGCTCGGGTCGCCTGAAAGGGCATTTGCTTAAGTCCAGCAATGGTGCTGGCGTGCGCACCCTTGAGGCAACCGTTTTGCTGGTCAACGGCAGCTAATGGTTGGCAGGAGGCTGGACGACTACAAGCCAGCCTTGGCCTCTTCACGGCAAGCTTGCTTTGCCTCCGAACGCATGGTGTTGATCCGCTGCGCGCGTGACGACGGCAAGCTGCAGTTGGCTGAGGAAGTGGGTTGGGGGTACTTGGACATGCAGTAGTCCGCTCCCCTGACGGCATTCTCCGGATTGATCTGGCACTTTGTCCGGTCCTTGCTGGCTTCGCTTGCGACAAACTTGCATTCCCCTGCCCAATCCCGATGGTATTTTTCATCGACTTGCTGGAGGCAGGACTCATATTTTTCGTTTTTGGCTATGGCGCCAGCCACAGACGCAAATGCCAAAGTGAACGCGGCAAGCTGTACGGCAATTTTCATCAATTTCCCTTGAAATCTGTCTAGAACGAGCATCGTAGCAAAGTTGTTCGCCACTTCATTTCGCAGCGCGTCGTGTGCCCAGCGTCCCCGGCGTTGACGTGATAGGCTTGCCCACAGGCCAATCGAAATCAGTGTCTCAACCGGAGCAACAGCTCAACAAATTTCGGACCTCCGCCTTGCTGGCTGGTGCCCGCATTCACTACGCATTGAAAGGAA
>CAIQBN010000695.1 GCA_903870065.1 uncultured beta proteobacterium
CGCATTGCGAATGGTGGCCGTCTGTCCAAAAATATCGATCGCACCGCCGTCGGCCTGGTAAAAGCCATACAGCACCGACATGAGCGTGCTTTTTCCCGCACCGTTTTCACCCACCAGCCCATGCACGGTTCCGGTTCGCACGGCCAAGTTGACATCTGCATTGGCAACCACGGCACCAAAGCGTTTGTAGATGCCCGTCATGCGTACCGCTATGGCCGCAGGCGCGGCAGTTCCCGCCATCAGTATTTGCAGGCGTTGTCAGCCATATAGTCAGCAGCCTTGATCTTGCCGCTGATGATGTCGGCCTTGATGGCGTCGACTTTCTTTCTCATGTCTGCGCTGACCAATTTGCTGTTGTTGTCATCC
The DNA here is from genome assembly GCA_903870065.1 of uncultured beta proteobacterium. Classification (GTDB taxonomy): domain Bacteria; phylum Pseudomonadota; class Gammaproteobacteria; order Burkholderiales; family Burkholderiaceae_C; genus Allorhodoferax. The sequence continues at coordinate 367 of CAIQBN010000695.1, forward strand.
AGCGCGTAGTCAACACCGCCTTCTTTCAGACCCAACACCGACAGACCAGGCTTGTGCCCCTTGGCGACGTTGAACACCGCAACGTCCACCTTTTTGATCATGGACGTCAGCATGGTGCCTGGCTGTAAGTGGTTTTGGTTGCTGTCCACGCCAATGGCCAATTTGCCGCTGTCCTTGGCTGCCTGGTACACGCCCATGCCGGTTCCGCCCGCTGCGGCAAAGATAACGTCTGCGCCCTTGGCAAACTGCGCCCGAGCCAATTCACCGCCGCGCGCAGGGTCACTCCAGGCGGCGCCAGTGGTCCCAGTCATGTTGGCAAACACTTCCGTTTTGGGGTTGGCAAACTTGGCGCCTTGCTCATAGCCACACTGGAATTTACGGATCAACGGAATGTCCATGCCGCCAACAAAACCGACTTTGCCTGTTTTACTAGCCATGGCAGCCATAGCGCCCACCAGAAAACTACCCTCATGCTCTTTGAACACAACGGACTGCACGTTGGGCTGGTTCACCACCATGTCGATAATGGCAAACTGCAACTTCGGAAACTCTTTGGCGATCTTTTCGATGCTGGAAGCCTGGCCAAAACCAATGCCAATAATGGGACTGGCACCGCGCTCCGCCATTCGGCGAATGGCCTGTTCGCGCTGGGACTCATTGGAGATTTCAAACTCAAGATAGGGCTTGCCGGTTTCCTTTTTCCACATTTCCATACCGCGGTAAGCGGCTTCATTGAACGACTTGTCGAACTTGCCACCCATATCGAAAACCACAGCAGGCTCTGCAGCCGCCTGAAAACCAGCCGCTAACGCGCCACAGAGCAAACCCAGGCGCGCGATGTTCTTGAAACTCATATCAAACCCTTATTCATTGCCAGACCAGAAAGCACTTTAGCGTATTGACACCAGAAATCCCCGGCATCAGGGTGATTCCCTAACGCCAGGCATTCGAAGAGTGCATTTTCCACTACACAATGGGAGCCCGTTGCAACCCAATACCCGGAGAACTTCATGATACTGGTAGCTGGCTCCGCCAATCTGGACTTCGTGGTCCGCACGCATCACATCCCCGGACCCGGCGAAACCGTGCTGGGCCGAGCATTCGAGACCTTCCCTGGTGGCAAGGGTGCCAATCAGGCAGTTGCCTGCTCCCGTGCCGGTGGTGCAGCCACCCGATTCCTGGCCGCCATGGGTGATGACGCCTTTGCCGTCCCCATCGAAGCCTCGTTGCGCCAGGCCCAGGTCAGCCTGAGCCTGGTGCGCACCCCCGGTCAACCCACTGGAACGGCTTTCATCTGCGTCTCGGACGATGCCGAAAACGCCATCACCGTGGCACCCGGAGCCAATCTGAGCCTGGGACCCGAACACCTGCCCGATCTGGCGGGCGTTACCCATTTGCTGATGCAACTCGAAATTCCACTTGCCACCGTCACAGCCTTTGCCAGAGCGGCGCGTCAGCAAGGTGTGGTCGTGGTGCTTAATGCAGCGCCGGTGCAGAAGCTACCCGCTGAGTTGCTGGAATTGATTGACGTATTGATCGTCAACGAAGGCGAACTTGCAGCCTTGTCTGGAACCAGCGCAAGCGTCGCCGAAAGCCTGGAACGCATCGCCGTGCCCACGGTCGTCGTCACCCTGGGTGCCCGTGGATGCTGCGCACGCCACCAGGGACAGTTCCTGCTGCAGCCCGGTTTTGCCGTGAACCCGGTGGACACCACGGCAGCCGGAGACACTTTTTGCGGCAGCCTGGTTGCCGCCTTGAGCTCTGGATCTGACATGCCGCTGGCCTTGCGACAAGGCTGCGCAGCGGGTGCCCTGACTTGCACACGCCTGGGCGCACAGGCCAGCATTCCCGACGCAGCCGACGTCACCGAATTCTTGAGCCGCCAACCGCAAGCGAGCGAGACTGCA
>CAIQBN010000696.1 GCA_903870065.1 uncultured beta proteobacterium
ACTGTCGGCCTCATCCAGCAGCAGCACCGCATCTTCATCGAGCGCCTGCTCGAACATGGCCGCGATGCGCTGCTCGGTGCCGCCCACATACATGTCCAGCAGGTCTGACGCGCGCTTGACCAGCAGCGGCTTGCCCAGTTCGCCAGCAACGTAGCGCGCCCATTGGCTTTTGCCGGTGCCGGGCGGGCCATACAGGCACATGCTGGCGTGGGGGCGCACGCGCAGGGCGCGCAAGAGGGCGGGGATGTCGGCATCGGTGTTGAGCAGCGCCGGGTTGTACTGGGTGTGTACCGTGGCCTTGAGGTTTTTGCGGCTTTGGCCCAGCAGGGCGCGGCTGTGCTGCAATGTTTGCTCTGAATAGTGCCAGGCCAGCTCGGGCGTGGACAGCGCACACAGGCGGGCCACCCGCGCCGCCCGCTCCAGTTGCGCGGGCATCAGGTCGTCGAGTTCGGCAATCGGCACCAGCGCGGCCGGGTTGGGTGCGTGCGGGCTGAGGTGTCCGGCGGCAATGCGCAGGCGCACCTGGCGCGGCGGGATGCGCATGGCGACGCTGTAGTCAAAGCGGCGCAGGTAGGCGGGATCAATGTTGGCGTTGTTGGTGATCCAGAGGGTGGGCACCGGGTTGTCTTCGAGCGCCCGGTTGATCCAGGCTTTGCCGCCTCTGCTGGCTGGTTTGCCGCCCAGCAACATGGCCAAAATGTTGCCCGACGATTGGGCTGGCAGCACGTCTTCAATCTCGTCAAACAGCAGCGCCGAACGCGGTTTGCCTTTGAGCACGCGATGGCAAAAGTTCAGGCTGCCCAGGCGCTGCGTGCCGCTCAAGGGGTCGCCGTCGGTGTCGGCATGGTTGATGTCGAACAGATTCAAGCCGCAGTGCGCTGCCAGCGCTTTGGCAAACTCGGTTTTGCCGGTGCCGGGTGGGCCGTACAGCAGCACATTGGCCCCGCTGGTCTGGGTTTGGCAGACCCCGGCCAGGTAGGCGGTGAGCAATTGCGCATCAGTGGCCAGGTGCGGAAAGTCGGCCAGCGTCAGGCTGCCGGGTTTGGATTTGCGCAGCACCCGGTTGCCGAGTTCGTCGTCGCTGGCCAGGGTGTCGAGCATCATGCCTTGCAGCTCGCGCACCAGGGTGATTTTGCCCTCCAGGTCAGTTTCATCATGGTCCACGCAGACCAGACCCGAGCTGACCAGCGCACCGTCGTCACGGATGGCTTTGCGCACCAGGTCACGCGGATGGCCTGTCAAAGCTGCCAGCAAACTGGCCAGGCACTGGTCGGTGATGGCGGTGGAATGGCTGGCAAAGGTATTCTGAAAGCCGCTAAAGCAGCTCATGCAGGCGGCAAAGGTCAGCACCGCATGTTCGACTTCAGTGAGGTTGACCAGCCGCCCGATGCGGTCAATGTTCTGGAACAAGGGCAAATCGGTTCGCACACCTCGGTTCACCAACTGTTCCCGGCGGCGCTTGAGAACTTGGGTCAGCTTGTGCCGTTTCACGTCCTGGTTGTGTGGCAGCGGGCTGGCCTTGCGCCTGGTGGGGGACGTGCGCATTGTGGGGACATCATCAAATCTTGAGTCGTCGTCAAAGTCGATCAGGCAGTCTTCGTCCTCATCTTCTTCTGGCTCTTCGTCTTCGCCCGCAGCCGGGCGCAGCAGGGCGTGCAACTGCGGCAGCCCGGTGGTGTCGGTGAAGTCGTCGTTGGCAAAAAAGCGGGCGAGCGAACCAGACGGCGGGCGGTCGATCCAGTGCAACGTGAAAGCCATGTCGATAAGAAATATGCCCAACAAGGCGCGATAGGCATCCAGGTGGGTGTCGAGGTCTGTAGCAAGGCTGGTGCGCGTGTTGGCAGAAATCTTCAAAAACCGGGGCATCTGTGGCGCTTGGCGCATGGCGGGCTCCTATGAAATGGTAAGAAAAGTGCAATGCAGCGTTTTTTTACGAGAGTGTGAATTGGCATTTACCTCTTCTTCCGAATGCCGTTCGCCAATCCCCCTGAGAATTTTTTGGTCAGGCAAATGTTCCGTTCACCCATCACTTGGAGGTAGCTCTTTGGACTGCGCTTTTCTTTCTTCCAAGGAGCAGCAGCATCTTCTAAGGCATTGGCTTCAATTTTCTGGAGGGCAATTTCTCGCACGTCATATCGATTCTTCCAAAACCCTTCGTTTTTAGTCATTTGTTGAAGTTGGCGATCAGCCTCAGCTCGACTTTGGCCGAGGTGGTCTAACAACTGTCTTATGTCAGCGTCACTAAAGAGATGCCTTTTTATGCGCTGATCTCCTCGGTCTAACCAGACCGTTCGGACTTTCAACGACGAGCCGAGGGTACGGATGAACTCGTTGAGCGACTTGGTGGGGAGCGCCTCACAACGGTAGGCAAGTTTGGTGACCATACTGTCCCTTGGTTACGACGCCCATTTGGCGACAATCCGATTGTACACCACACAAGTGGTTGCTAAGCAGTTGGCAACTACTTGTGTGGTAACAATGGGGGCCGTAAGGATTCCTGTGTAAATGAGTAACATCGTCGGTTTTCACAGGAGGGGCCGACCTGAAAAATGCTGACCACAAGAAAAACGTTCGTTAATCTTGTGGTCAGAACGGTGCCCGTTTGGCCTTCAAAAATCATAAGAAAACTCATGAAGAAAATCAAGACAAGGTTCACTGCCTCGATTTTTCTTTTCTAGCTTGGCCTGTTACTCATTTACGCAGGAGTCCTTACGGTTTCCCAATCCGATTGTAAACCACACAAATGTTTATCAACTGATTGGTAACTTGTTTCCAACTAATAAAATGCTTTGTTTATGTGTTGTAAACTGTGTCAAAATCACGCCATCGACTTTTCGCCCACGAAGGAGACTGAATAATGAATGATGACGAAAAAATCAGGGAACTCCGAAGGCTTTACGAGAACCACGCACTGTTGACTGCCATTGAAATGATTGTTGACAATTGCCTTGAGCAATACTATGGCATCACCCCATTGTGCCCCACTGGACCAACGCTGCTTGGTGCAGCTCTTGCGGCCA
>CAIQBN010000697.1 GCA_903870065.1 uncultured beta proteobacterium
CAGAGCAGAAATACGCCAACTCCGATACCCAGCGACCACAGGCCAATGCGGCTGGAGCGGCCCTGCTTATGGTTTCCTTCCAATGCGATGTCGGTGTTGCCAGTGGGGGATTGCGCTTCGGAAGGTTTGAGTTGTTTCAAGATGTCTGGTGTTGCCATGGCGGCCTCAATTGAAAAATTGTTAAGTGGGCGGACGGTGTCAGGCGGGCTGCGGTGACGCAATTGGTTGCGTAGCAGGCGGCGGCGCCCCGGGTGCGCGTAGCGCTGCGATGACCGCGTCCCTGGGACCGTTGGCGATGATTTCACCGTCACGCAAAATCATCAAGCGGTCGGCAACTGCGATTGCGCCTGGGCGGTGGGTGATCAGCAAAACCGTTTTGCCTTTGGCCTTGAGGTCGGACACGGTTCGCAGCAAGGCGGTCTCGCCGGCATCGTCCAAATTGGCGTTGGGCTCGTCCAGCACGATCAGTGCCGGGTCGCCATAGATCGCGCGCGCCAGGCCGATACGCTGGCGCTGGCCGCCAGACAACAGCCCGCCGGCTTCGCCGATCGGGGTGTCGTAACCTTTGGGGAAGCGCAGAATCATCTCGTGCAGTGCGGCCGACCGGGCAGCCTCAATGACCTTGGTTGAATCAACTTGCCCCAGGCGTGCAATATTCTCGGCAATGGAGCCTTCAAACAACTCCACATCCTGTGGCAAATAACCCAAGTGGGTGCCGAGCTCGACGCGGTTCCAACTGCCAATGGGTAACCCGTCGAGCAAAACATCACCCGCTACATCGGGCCAAATACCAACGATGACACGCGCCAGCGTGGACTTGCCTGAGCCTGATGGCCCCAACACTGCCACGACGGTCCCAGCAGGAATGGCAAACGAAATGTTCTTCAGAATCGGTGTCGTACGTCCGGGCGCGCTGGCCACCACACCGCGCAGCGTGATTTCGCCAGTGGGGGCCACCCGTGACAGGGCCGGGTCACGCTCGGGGAATTCCAGCAGCAGCTCTTCAAGTCGCTCAAAGGCACGGCGGCTCGACTCAAAACCACGCCAGGTGCCAACCAGCTGATCGATTGGCGCGAGTGCGCGCGCCATGAGTACGTTGGCTGCAATCATCGCGCCGGGTGACAACTGCCCATCAATGACGAGCAATGCACCGGCACCCAGGGACAGGGACTGCTGGCTGTAACGGATGAATTTGCTCCAGGCAGTGATGCGGTGGGTGATGCCGGTTGCTGCGGCGTTTTTTTCCATCCAGGTTTGGTATTTACCATCCCACCGCGCACGCAAATTGCCGATCATGCCCATGGATTCCAGCACTTCGGCGTTGCGCAGCTTGCTTTGCAAGTAGGCGGTTGATTCACTGGAGGCGGTGGCCGCGTCTTCTGCAGGTGTCACAGTGTGGCGGTGTCCAAACCAGGCCAGGCCAGCCTGTACCAGCGCAAAAATCAGCGAAAGCACGCCCAGCCACGGGTGCAGAAAAAATGTGACCGCAATATAGATGGGTGCCCACGGCGCATCAAACAGGGCAAAAATCCCGTTTCCGGTCAAGAACTGGCGGATTTGGATCAGGTCGCCAAACGCGCGCGACGGATTGGTCGACGATTGACCCAGATAGGCTTCGAAACTGGCGTTGAAGACGCGGGTGCTGAGTTGTTCATCAAACTGCATGCCCGCTTTCACGAGGATGCGTGAGCGCAACCACTCGGAGCAGGCCATCACCCCAAACAGCAGCAGTGTGATCAAGGAGACAGCGATCAATGTCAGCTCGCTGCCGCTGCTGAGTACGCGGTCAAAGACTTGCAGCATGTAGATGGTGGGCGAGAGCATCAGCAGGTTGGTCAGGAAGCTCAATGCCCCCACGATCAGAAACTCCTGCCGGAAAGCCCACAGGGTTGCCGTCAGCTCGCTGCGATTGAAGAAAGAGGGGGAGTTTTTCATGGAATCAATCTGTCGTATGGGCTGCATCAGACCGCGGGAGCGAGTCCACCATGGCCCGCCTGTTGGGCCTGCGCTTGTTCGTTGGCTTTCTTGAGTGCCGCCAGCACCTCATCACGCGGGCCGAAAGCCTGCATGACGCCGTCGCGCAGCACCATCATTTTGTTGGCCACGGCCAGCACGCTGGTGCGGTGTGTCATGATCACGAAAGTGGTTCCACGCGCCTTGAGCTCCAGGATGGCGGCGGCCAGTGCGGCATCGCCCGACTCATCCAGGCTGGAATTGGGTTCGTCCAGCACCACCAAAACCGGGTCGCCATAAATTGCGCGCGCCAGCGCAACCCGCTGGCGCTGTCCACCGGACAACATGGCACCCTCGCGCCCAACCGGGCTGTCGTAACCCTTTGGCAAGCTCATGATGAAGTCGTGCAGGCCAACGGCCTGTGCAGCAGCTTTCACTTTTGCCGGCGCCATTTCACCAAACCGGGCAATGTTTTCCGCCAGCGTGCCCTCTAACAATTCGACCCCTTGCGGCAAATAGCCAATGTGTGGCCCCAGTTCTGCCTTGTCCCAGGTGAAGACATCGGCGCCGTCGAGTCTGACTTTGCCGCCGACCGAGGGCCACAGGCCGACCAGTAAACGTGCCAAGGTGGTTTTGCCCGATGCTGACGGTCCGACCACCGCCAGCACTTCACCGGGTGTCAGACCAAATGCGACGTTTTTGATAATGGCTGGGCCACCACCGGGCGCGCCCGCCATCAGGGTCTCCACCTGCAACAGGCCGCGCGGCGCTGGCAATGCCATGCTCTCAGGCTTGGCTGGAATGGCTGTGAGTAAGGCGTCCAGCCGTTGCCAGGCGTCGCGCACGTTCACAACCAGCCGCCATTGGGTCACGATTTGAACCAGCGGCGCCAGAATCCGCCCGCCCAAAATCGAGGCAACCATCATCATCCCTGCTCCTCCATTGAGCTGGTTTTTTAGCAACAACCAGGCACCCAGACCCAGCATGAGGGAACCCATGGTGGTTTGCAAGAATTTGGTGATCGCCTGGTAGCCGCCGGCCCGGTCTGAGGCCAGCGCCTGCAACCCCAGGAATTCGCGCTGCTTACCCATCCAGCGGCGGTGGATATCGCGCAGCATGCCCATGGACTCAATCACCTGCGCATTACGAAGGGATCCATCAGCGTACTGTTGTGCTGCCATGGCGGCGCGATTGGCTGCCACCAGCGGCGGCTGGGTATTGCGCTCATTAAGCCAGCCAATGAAGACTTGCAGGATGGCCCCGACCACGGCAGACCATCCCAGTAGCGGACTGA
>CAIQBN010000698.1 GCA_903870065.1 uncultured beta proteobacterium
ACCGACCACCCGACCAAAGCCACGGCAGGCCTCGCATGCTCCCACGGCAGAGTTGAAGGAAAACATGGATGCAATGGGATCGGCGTAGCGGATATCGCTCTGCGGGCAGTGCAAACCGGTGGAAAAGCGCCACACCATGGGTTCGATCGACGCTATTGATTTAGTAGCATCTTGCGCAGTATTCACGAGGGCTGGAGGCTCATTTACCACATAGACATTGAGGCGACCACTGCCCCGCTTAAGGGCGAGTTCAATGGCTTCCAGCGCGCGAACTTTCTCTGCGCTGGCGATGCGAAAACGATCGGCCACGACATCCAGAACCTTGCGGGTCAATACCGTGGACGCGCCGTCTGGTTTCGCCTTCGATTTCGCGCCAGCTTTGGCTTGTTTACCAGGCCCGGAATCGGGGGGTGACGCCACCAGCACCTCACGCTCAGCGTGAACGCGGGTGAAACCACTGGCGGAGAGCCATTGCGTCAATTCTTCTGCAGTAGTGCTGCCCGGCAACTCAACCGGGAAAGTCAGGACCAACCGGGGGTCTGGCGTTGGCGCATAAACCGCCGCACGACGCTGCAACTGCGCATAAATCGTCTCCGGGGTGTCGTGCTGCACGTGCCATGCAGTAGCTTTGTCAAACAGCTGCCCGGCGCGGGAATACAAGAGCTTGATGTGGTCATTGAGCTCCGTCATGGTGCCTACCGTCGAACGACTGGAGCGCACCGGATTGGTCTGGTCGATGGCGATCGCGGGCGGCACACCCTCCACCTTGTCGACAGCGGGCTTGTCCATGCGGTCAAGAAACTGCCGGGCGTATGCAGAGAAGGTTTCTACATAGCGGCGCTGTCCTTCAGCATACAGGGTGTCAAACACCAGACTGGACTTACCCGAACCACTGGGGCCGGTGACCACCGTCAGTTCCCCGGTGCGAATGTCCAGATCGAGGTTCTTCAGGTTGTGCTGGCGCGCGCCGCGAATGCGGATGGTTCCCTGGGTCATGTTGCGGTGTCTTTCGGAATGAGGCCAATCATTCTAGAGAACAAGACCCCTCCACGCTTGCCGCTTCACGAACAGTGCGGCCCGGCCAAGTGAATGCGTCGCACCCGCCTTCGTCGCTTCGCTTATTGGGTCAAAGTGCGCTCGAGCTCGACACAGGCTTTTGCACCGACAGCCTCTTTTATTTTTGGCAGCAAGGCCAGCAATTCGTCGAATCCGCTGGCAGACTCCACCGCCAGGTTCAAACGGAATCCACGCAAGCCCAGACCCGCGGTAAGTTTGGTTGCCAGCGGCTTAGCTTCTTTGTAACGATCTTGCGCAGAGTGCGCTATGAACGAGTGGGCCACTGCATCCGCGGCAGCCACTTGGTCGGCCTGCGCTTTGGCCAGTGTCGCCTCCCCTGCGGCGGGTGCCAAAAACCCTAACTCCACCATGTGGTCTATGTCTGCCATCACCACGCCCAACGCGGTGGCGGCGGCCACAACTTGCTCGGCCGCCTTGTTTCCATCGAACATGATGAATGCCGTGCGCTGCCTGGATGAAAACAAGGGGGAACGCGCCTTGAACGCTTGTTGACCAGCCTCGGTTTTTATGTATTTCATCGGCGCATCCTAACTCGGGAACGACCTATTAGCCCAGCACGGGTCTCCGAATACCAACCTCAACCGACCCCGCAAGCTGAATCTATTTGCTTGCGGCCACTGCGGGAGCAGACGCAGCAACAACAGCCGCAGGCACAGAAGCAGCGACTGCTGGTGCGGGTGCGACTGCCGCGGGTTCAGGTGCATGGGTCGCCTCGGCGCCATGTTTTTCGCCACCCATGTCGATGTCACCACCTTTGCTCAGAATGAACAAGGCCAAACCGGCGAACACTGCAAAACCTACAACAATTTTCCACATACCATTTCCCTAAAAAAAAGACCCCGGACAAAATCGGTCCGGGGTCGTTAACTCACGTGACGATCAATCGTTGGCGTAAATATCCACGTCCTTGGTTTCCTTCACAAACAGCATACCGACGACAAATGTCATGCCGGCCACAATGATCGGATACCACAAACCGTTGTACATATTACCTGTCTGGGCCACGATCGCAAACGCAGTGGTTGGCAACAAACCACCAAACCAGCCGTTACCGATGTGGTATGGCAGGCTCATGGAAGTGTAGCGAATCCGGGTCGGGAACATTTCCACCAGCATGGCTGCAATAGGACCATACACCATGGTAACCAGAATCACCAGGTAGGTGAGGATCACAACGACCATAACCTTGTCGAACTTGGCCATGTCAGCCTTGGCGGGGTAGCCAGCTGCCTTGAGTGCAGCACCAAGGTTCGCGCCAAGCAAAGTTGTGCCTGCGGTCTTCTCGTTGCTCACGTCGGCCACAGCCTTTTTGGCAGCCTCAATCGCCTTGGCATCCTGCGGTTGCGCAGCAGTCACTTCAGTCAGCTTAGCTTCGGCTTTGGCCTTGGCAGCGGCAATGTCTTCAGCGGTGTACTTTACTTTCACGACGGTTTCACCAACCTTGATGGAGGCAGGTGTACCGGCAGGCGCTTCAATGTTGTCATAGCTCACAGAAGCACCGGCCAGGCGTTGCTTGGCAATGTCGCAGGAGCTGGTGAACTTGACCGTACCAGTGGGATTGAACTGGAACGAGCATTCTTTGGGGTCCGCTGTCACGGTGACCTTGTTGGCAGCTTGCGCAGCAGCCAGATCCGGATTGGCGGCCTTCGTCAACGCAGTGAACACCGGGAAGTAGGTGACCACAGCCAACAGGCAACCGGCCATGATGATGGGCTTGCGGCCAATCTTGTCAGACCAGGCGCCAAACACGATGAAGAACGGGGTTCCGATGATCAGGGAGATCGCCACCATGATGTTGGCAGTCGCGCCGTCCACCTTCAGTGCTTGCGTCAGGAAGAACAAGGCATAAAACTGGCCCGAGTACCAGACCACCGCCTGGCCGGCAGTCAGACCGATCAGGGCCAGGATAACGATCTTCAGGTTTTTCCACTGGCCGAAGGATTCGGACAAAGGCGCCTTGGACGTCTTGCCTTCAGCCTTCATCTTGGTGAAAGCGGGCGACTCATTCATGCTCAAGCGGATGTAGACCGAAACAGCCAACAACAGGATGGACACGATGAACGGAACACGCCAGCCCCAGTCAGCAAAAGCTGCTTCGCCAATCAGCGTACGGGTTCCCAGAATCACCATCAGGGACAGGAACAGGCCCAATGTGGCTGTTGTCTGAATCCAAGAGGTGTAGGCACCGCGCTTGCCGTGTGGGGAGTGTTCTGCAACATAAGTTGCCGCGCCACCGTACTCACCACCCAGCGCGAGGCCCTGCAGCATGCGCAGTGCGATCAGGATCACGGGAGCGGCCACGCCAATGCTGGCGTAATTGGGCAAAATACCCACGATGAAGGTGGCCAGACCCATGATCAAAATGGTCACCAGGAAGGTGTACTTGCGTCCGATCATGTCGCCCAGACGGCCAAAAACCAGCGCGCCAAACGGACGCACAATGAAACCGGCGGCAAACGCCAGCAGGGCAAAAATGAAGGCAGAACCCTCATCGAGTCCACTAAAGAACTGCTTGGCAATAATGGCTGCCAATGAACCGTAGAGGTAGAAGTCGTACCACTCAAAAACCGTACCGAGCGAGGAAGCGAAGATAACCTTCTTCTCTTCCGCCGACATCGGGCGTGGGGCTACTGTTGCCATAGTTGTGTCTCCAAATTTAAATAAATACGACCAACCGGTTCGGCTGGGTGGGTGGACTATGTCGGCCGCTTCTGACCCAGTTCTGACGACATTCCAACAACAACTGACTGTCAACTGAATGCAGACTTACGTTCTACACACTAACCCCAAGCAATCATTTTTCATTGTGAAAAATTAGCAAAAATTAGCCCCTCGATGCTTTGATTTGCGCCAACGGTTCTTAGGGAAAGTCCTCATATTTCCGATCTTTTCGTAAGGACTTAGTCAGTAGTTACCCGCACTATCCACCGCCTGCGACAGCCGCCCCGGATGTTGCGCAGCTAACCGACCTGACCAAGGAAAAATATGACAGACCCTATCGTGGCCAAGATCGAGGCCAACCCCAAGTACCACGAGTTGCGGCGCAAGCGCAATTCATTTGGCTGGCTGCTCACCATCATCATGATGGTGGTCTATTACGGCTACATCGCCCTGATCGCATTCAACAAACCGTTTCTTGCACAACCCATTGGTGCTGGTGTCACATCCCTGGGCGTGCCCATCGGGATGGGCGTCATTGTTTTCACCATTTTGATCACTGGCCTTTATGTGCGTCGCGCCAATGGCGAATACGACCGTCTGACCGCCGAAATCCTGAAGGATGCTTCCAAATGAAGGCCGGAACTCAATTTCTAATCGCGCTGAGCGCGCTCCTCGCGGCAGCCGCGGCACAAGCCGCTGGTGGCGACCTCGGACAGGTCGACAAACAGCCCACCAACTGGGTTGCCATTGGCATGTTTGGCACCTTTGTGGTGGCCACCCTGTTCATCACCAAGTGGGCTGCAGCCAAGACCAAGTCGGCCGCTGACTTCTACACCGGTGGTGGTGGCATTACCGGTTTCCAGAATGGTCTGGCCATTGCGGGTGACTACATGTCGGCCGCGTCCTTCCTGGGTATTTCCGCTGCCGTGATGGCATCGGGCTACGACGGACTGATCTACTCCATCGGCTTCCTGGTGGGCTGGCCCGTCATCACCTTCCTGATGGCCGAGCGTTTGCGCAACCTGGGCAAGTTCACCTTTGC
>CAIQBN010000699.1 GCA_903870065.1 uncultured beta proteobacterium
GGCCTCAATTGACCTGCATGTACGGGTCTGACAGCGCCGGAGACGTGACGAAACCGGTATCGGTCAGGGCGTCCAGAAACGCCAGCAAGTCCTGCAGTTCGGGTTCACTGATCTCAAAGCCACCAATGAGCCGGTTGCGCAGCGGACTGGGCTCCTGCCCGCGCTCCACCGCATAACCTTGCTGGGCGTAATGCAGTCGCACCACGTCGCGCAGGGTGGCGATCGAGCCGTCGTGCATGTACGGGGCGGTCAGGGCAATGTTGCGCAGGCTGGGGGTGCGCATGCGGCCCTCGTCGGCCGGCAATTTGGTGAATTCGCGGATGCCATGGTTGGGCGACGGGTAGGCCCCCTTGCCGTCCAGGTTGTGCAGGCCGGTGTTGTGGAACACGGCTGGCGCGCGCGGCCGGGCCACATGCACCAGGTTGTCGGTCAGATTGACGCCTGAATGGCAGGCGCCGCATTTCAGCCGCTCGCCAAAAAACAGCGCCTCGCCCCGTTTGGCCTGATCGGAGATGGCATTCGCGTCGCCACCGTATTTGTAGCGGTCGTAAGGCGAATCAAACGACAGCAAAGTACGCTCAAATGCCGCCAGCGCGCGCACGATGGCGGTCAGGTTGATGGCGCCGCGCGTCTTGGGAAATGCGGCGGCAAACAACTGGCGGTAGACCGGGTCTGCACCCAGGCGGGCAAATATCTGGTCCTCTCGGCCATTCATTCCCATCTCGACCGGATGCAGGCCAAACAGCGGGCGCAAGGCCTGCAGTTCCAGACGCGTCAGGGTCGGGTTGGCCCAGGTCAGCACGGGCAAGTACGCCACATTGGTCAGACTCATGGCATTGCGCGGACCCGGCGCGCCCGATATTCCGACCGGTACCCGTTTTCCGTCAGTGAAGGCCTTTTCCTGCTCATGGCAAGTGGCGCAGGCCATCATGCCGCTGGCTGACATTTCGCGGTCGTAAAACAGGCGCCGCCCCAGTTCAACCTTGGCGGTTGACATGGGGTTGTCGGCCGGCACCACCGGGCGGGGTGCCCAGGTTGGCAGATTCCACAAAAATTCGGCGTTGCTGGCCCGCTGGCCAGAGTCGGCGCCACGAAACTGGACCTCAGTCGCCTCCGCGGCACGGGTTTTCAGGGGCACGAGACAGGAAAAGGCAATGGCCAGCACCAGCGCCAAGGCTGCACGATCCTTCCACATGGGAATTCTCCAGACTTATCAATGAAATATGCCTGAAGCCCACACGCAGTGGACTTCAAGCGCTATCAATTCAATAGATCAGGAGAATGCTGGCGGGCCGCGCGCGGGCGGTGGTGCCGCGGTCAGTGCGGCGAGGCGGGCAGCCGGAATGCTTTGCAGCACATGGGCCAAAGGCTGCACCGGCTCGACCTCCAAACGCACCACCGGTGGCGGCGCGCTGAGATTGGCGCACAGGGGGCAGTCCAGGGTGTGGTTGCCAGGAGGCTTGCTGCCGTCGTCGGTCTTGACCAGCAGCTTCATCATGCCAGCGCTGGAGCAGATCAGCTCCAGAGCCTGAGGATTGACGATTGGCGATGCAATCGCCACGCCGATCGATAACGCAAACCATACCAGCACGATGCGGGCGATGAGGTGGGCGTTGCGCAGGGTTTGCATGGGTGGCGATTATGACCGAGTACCAACGGCCTGATACCCCAGCGCAAGCCCGGTGTTGCGTCGCGGGTCGTTGGTGCCGTAATAGTGGTTTTTGCCAACCGGCTTGCCTCTCAGATAAGGCGCGCCCACGAGGATCGCCGCCAGGTGGTTCGCCGACTGCGGCCTGCCGATTTTCTGGCCCATGCACGTTGGCGCGGAGGCCTTTATCCACCGGTGCAGTTCCAGCCTGAACCGGCATGTTCACTTTCATTTAAACGCAGGCGACGGGTTGTTTGAGGAAGTGCGAGCAATCATTTGGACTACCCGGAACCGGGCACTGGTGACCGACGGGTTACGCTGCGTTGCGGGTTCACAACTTTCTCCAGACCCGACGTTGAATTTGAACTCCGATGAACGGTGCGTCTGTCGGGCGGCCACAGACCCTTAGCGGGTGCAGCAATCTTCGATCTGACTCATCCAAACCGGCCATTCAAGTCTCAGTTTCAGGGGCGGCTTTCTGCCGTTGATTTGAACGACATCGGTACCCGCTGGTGGCCAAGTGCGGACATAGCATTTGATGAACCTTGTGCCGCCTCCAGGCCCACAACAGCCGTTCACGACAGTCAGCTTACGGGCAACCAATTTGATTTCGGCCAGAAACATTTCACTGCATTCGGCACTGTGCCCAAAATGGATCCGCGAGTAGCGAGGAGACCGACCATACTTTGGCTATGCTTTCGACAGCCTGAAAGGTCATTCAGATTTCGACTTCGATTTTTTGGGTTGCACAGATGCTTTTCGATGAGCGGCATTGGATGTATTGATCTGATCAAATGAACCTCGGCCCGTTCTTGGCAAACGCATCTCAATCTCCAGTCCCCCTGCTGTACGGTTTCGTGCAAAGATTTTTCCGCCATGCCATTGCACGGCCTGTGCCGCAATGGCCAAGCCAACGCCTGTGCCGCCTGTTTCACGCTCCCGTGCCTGCGAGACTCGATAGAACGGAATAAAAATCTTGCTCAGTTCTTCTTCTGCGAGACCAGGGCCACAGTCGCAGATACTGACGCAAATCCAGTCGCCATCGTCCCTAGCCGACAGCATCACCGCCGTGTTGGGCGCGGTGTAACAGATAGCGTTGCGCACCGCATTTTCTATGGCGCTGGCAAGTCTTGCCTCATTGCCAATCAGCATCAAATGCTTTGGAACTTCCAATGTGACATCCTTGTTATTGGCTTGCGCCTCAAACCGGGCATCGGCACCCAATGCCTGCAATGTCACAGCCAGGTCAAAGTGATGAGCCACGGTCTCTGTGCTGCTGTTGCCATCGCGAGCCAGGGCCAGCACTTCGCCAATCAGCGCATTGAGTCGTTCACACTCCGCCTCCATGCGCTCAAAACTGGCTGCACTATCGGCACCCGCTTGCCGACTCGCCAAGCCAATGGCCACCTGTAAGCGTGTCAAGGGTGAGCGCAACTCGTGGGAAACGTCACGAAGTAGGCGCTGCTGACCTTCCAGCGCTGCGTTCAGCCGCTTTGCCATACTGCCAAACTCTTTGGCCAAGGACCCAATCTCGTCTTTGCGCAGGGCCACAGCGTCAATATCTCGGCTATCAAAATGACCTTGTGCCAAGCGGGTAGCCGCTCGTTCCAATCGGTTCAGGGGGCGCGTGAGAGACAGAGCCAACGCCAAAGAAATCAGCCCGCTGAACAGCAAACCCAAGCCCAGTTGTGCGCCTGAGTAGCGCCCTTGCCACCAGTTCATCAGTGGCGGCGCTTCACTGGCGGCCATTGGCAACCACAACAAAACGGTAGCTGGTGGCGTAATTTCAGGTGACGCCTGAGGCCCCAGCAGCATACGGCGCTCTCGCAACTGCATCTGGGGAATAGCAAGCTGGCGGCCTTCTTTGAAAAACGCAAGCACCGTGGCCGGCACCGTCCGGCCGAGCAAGTCTTTGCCATCGTCATCGAGCAGAAAAAAAGTGATCCCTCGGTTGGTTTCGATGTCTTGTGAAAATCGCCGCAAACCCTGCAAACCGCGGTTGCGAAAAATCGTCCGCACTTGGTTTTGATGCTGCTCCAGTTGTCGCTGGTGAAAGGTGCCCAGCGGCTGTAATCCCTCCTGATCCCGCAGCACATCAAGCAACAAAGAAAAGCTGGTGACAACGACAAAGAAAGTGAGCCAAAACGCCAGAAAGATCTTGACCGCAATGCGTGACATCAGGCCTTACCCACCAGCGTCAACACATAACCGGCGCCCCGCACCGCCGTGATGCGTGCCTCGCCATCCGGGTGAGCACCAAGCTTTTTGCGCAAGTTGCTGATGTGCATATCCAGGCTGCGATCAAACGCCTGCAGACGCCGTCCCAAGGCGCGTTGAAACAAATCGCTCTTGTCAATAATTTGACCAGGTGATCGCATCAACTCCTGCAGCACGCTGAACTCGGCACCGGTCAGCACAATCTTCTGCCCGGCACAGAATACCTGGCGGGTGGCCGGATTCAGTTCCAGGTCGGACAGTCGCAGCACGGCCGACCCCTGCTTGTCTTCTTTTGTGATTTGACTGCGTCGCAAAATGCTGCGAACCCGTGCCACCAATTCACGCGGGCTGCTGGGCTTTGGCAGGTAGTCATCGGCACCCAATTCAAGACCAATGATGCGGTCCATCTCCTCTCCCCTGGCAGTGAGCATCAGCACCGGTATGGTGTTGCTGCGCCGCACCTGGCGCAACACGTCCAAGCCTTGCAGGCCGGGAAGCATGATGTCCAGAATAAGCATGTCAAAGGAGGATTGCTGCAACGTCGGCACCACCTCATTGCCGTCATGGACAGCCTCCAGCTTCATGCCTTCCATGTCAAAGTATTGCTGCAACAAACTGCACAACTCAACATCGTCATCGGCTATCAATAAGCGTGGCATGTGTGCTCCGGCATCAGAGCGATGAGTCTAGCAAATACAACCTAAAAGTGACCATCAGGCAAGGGTAAAGAATTGTCAGGAAAACCTTTACTCACGATGACACTGGGTTGACGTTTCCAGGCCCCTGGCTGTTCAAAATCGGTCACATCGGGCAGCCCTTCATCAGTGTGGTGCGGTTCGATTTCAGTAACCTAACTTTTGGAGCATTCCATGAACAAATCGACATTTGCAGCCATTCTTCTCACCGCAGTGGCAGGTGTTTACTCTGTACAGGCACACGCCGCGGATGCCCCGACCAGGCCCACAGCACCGTCAAAACCGGCAGCACCAACGCTTGGTGCAGAACAACGTGCGAGCCAGAAGGCTGCATCACAAGCCAGCTTTGCTTCCATGTCCCGGGAAGAAAAAGCGGCGAACAAGGGGAACAAGCAACGGCCAAGCAAACCCGCAGCACCTACTGGACCCAAAGGCAACAAATAGCCAGTCAAGGGTGGTGATATGAACTCGAATGCAAGAGCTTTTAGATTGGCACTGGCGGTGCTGGCGAGCCAAACCGGATGCGGTGGCGGTGGCGGTGGCGGTGGTGGCGCTGGGACTACAGCCGTCGCCACCTCGACTTCACCTGTTATATCTGTTAGCAATGTCGTCTTTTCGGAGTTTACCGCCGGGGAAACCACGGAGCCGTTCGCACGATTTGCCTTCTCTGCCACTGGCGCAGCCAGTTACGAGTGCGCGCTCGATCAAGAAAGCTTCTCGCGCTGTACCAGCCCGCTTCAATTACCGCGTTTGAATGCAAAAAATCAATACGAGCGACTCGCTGTGGGCAGCCATGAACTTCGCGTGCGCGCACTGAATAGCGCCGCAGTAGCAGGTGCGAGCACATCCGCAACCTGGAAAATTGAGAGCATCTTTGCCCCCGGATCGGTGGACTTTACAAGCCATCGTCTGATCGATGGCCAGGTCATTCCGGCTGCTGCAACACCAGGCGGCTGGAAAGGCATCATGCGGATCAATTGTTTGTTTGACCATGCCGCCTACAACGACCCTGTGGTCTACCCCGGCGTGCCCGATGGCAGTGTATTGAATATGTTCTATGGCGCCAAGAACATAGACAGTGCTACGACCTTCGACAAATTATTCAGCAGCCCCGAGGCAGGCTGTTCAGGCAGTACCTTGAATCGTTCAGCGTATTGGATGCCGGCGCTGCTGGCACCCAAGTACAACGTATCCACCGGTGCCCGCACGCTGGATGCCGCAGGCGCGCCAGCTTGGGAGGTAGTCAAGGCCAAGGTGGGCGAAGGTGACCGTTCGGCGGCGGCCGCCCATGAGGTGTTCTATTACTCGGCGGCGGTCAGCGACTTGAAGAGCATCTGGACGCCACCGATTGGTCTGCGGATTGTTGCTGGCGATGCCACCAGTGTCCCAAGCAAAGCTGCACAAAGTACCTCGGTCGCGCGCTGGCACTGCCAAAGCTGGGATTCAAGCGATGCTGCAGGTGGCCCATGGAGTAGCACCATTCCGGAGTGTGCCGCGCCCGACATGTTGCGCTTTGACATCTTTTTCCCGAGTTGCTGGAACGGGGTTGATCTGGACTCTCCAAAACATCAGAGTCATATGGCGTACCCCACTGGTACAGCCAACACGATGACATGTCCGGGCACACACCCCTATCCGATTGTGCGGGTGAGCTACCACTTTGCTTTTCCGCTGTTCCCAGCTCAACTAGACCCGGTGACAGAGACATCCAAAGGGTTCCGACTGGCCTCTGACTTGTACTCGGTTGACGCCAACAACCGAGGGGGGATGTCACTGCACGGTGTCTGGATGAACGGTTGGCACCCCGAAGCGATGGACCTACTCCTCAAGGGCTGCGTAGTGGGTCAGCGGGACTGCCATGACGGAAATTTCGCGGTGACTAGCGCCACCAGCGGCACCACTGGCACCTGGACTGGCAGCCTGAGCCTGGGTGGCCTCGGCGCAGGGAAGGGCACCGAGTTGATTCCCGAGATCATTAACCAGGGTAGGGGCAAAAAATGAAAGCGAAGTGCCTGAGCAGTATCGTGTTGGTGGGCGCGCTGTCTGCTTGCGGGGGTGGCTCCAGCAGCCTCCAATCTCTGGACGCGGCCAGCCCTTCAGGGGTGGTCGCGGCTTGGGGCTGGTCCCTGCCCAGTTATTTCGCGCTGCCCACTGTACCTGCAGACAATCCCATGTCTGAGGCCAAGTTCCAGCTCGGTCGGTCATTGTTTTACGACACGCGCCTGTCTGTCAACGGCATTCAGAGCTGTTCTTCGTGCCACATTCAAGCCAAAGCCTTTACGGACGGGCTGCCGGTATCGCGCGGTGCGACCAGCGAATTCACGCACCGCAATGCGCAGCCTTTGGGCAACAGCGCCTGGCACAACAGCTATACATGGGGTCGCCCGGATGTCACCACACTGGAGACGCAAATGTTGATCCCGTTGTTTGCAGAGCACCCCGTTGAAATGGGCCTTACACCACTGAATCAGGGTGCCATGCTGGCTCGTTTGCAAAGCGATACCAAATTGGGTGCACTGTTTTCAGAGGCGTTTCCAAACGAAGGAGCGCCCGTGACATTGAGCAACGTTGTCAAGTCGATTGCCAGCTTCCAACGCGGCATGGTCACGTCCGACAGCCGCTATGACCAGTCTTTGCAAGGCAAAGTGGCGCTGACGGCAAGCGAATTGCGCGGCAAAGAGCTATTTTTTGGCGATGCGGCCAAATGCTCCCGTTGCCACAGCGGCTTCAATTTGAATGCGCCGTCCGACGATGCGCGTGGCACATCAAATCACTTTCAAAACACAGGCCTGTACAACGTCGACGGTTTGGGCGGCTTTCCCGCGCCGAACCGAGGAGTTTTCGAAGTGACTGGTAAGGCCGAGGATATGGGCAAGTTCCGGGTGGCCAGTCTGCGCAACGTGGCGCTGACCGCGCCCTACATGCACGACGGAAGCATCTCTACGCTCGACGCAGTGATTGATTTCTACGCCGCCGGCGGGCGGGTTTTGACAACGGGACCCCACGCGGGTGATGGGCGACTTAATCCCTATAAGAGCGCCTTGATCAGCGGTTTTTCCTTGTCGACGCAAGATAAGACAGACCTCATCGCATTTCTGCAAACATTCACCGACCACGCGTTTGTTGCGAATGCACGCTTTAGCGACCCCAACAAGTAGCCACCCACCATCGTTCTATGGAGGTTTCCATGTTCAAACTGCCTAAACCCGCACTTGCTTTGACGATTTGCTCGCTCATTGCACCCATCCAAGCGCAAACTGTTGCCCCAACGGACGCCGTCTGGCGTGCCAGTTCCCGTCTGGGCTACGGGCCGACGCCAGGTCTGGTGCAGGACATATCGCGCGCAGGCGGTGCGCAGGCTTGGGCGGTACAACAGTTGGATGCTGCCTACCGAGCGAGCCGAACGCCAGCGGCCGTTCCAACCCAGTTCACCCACTTCAACCAGCCGCTCGCTCAGATATTTCCCGCATTTGAGGCTGAGCGGCAGGCGCGCAAGGCCGGACAGGAAAGGCTGCAAAAGAATGACGACGCAGAGCCCGGTGGCGGCCGGATGGTGGGTACGATATTCAGCCGCGATGCCGCGCGTGAAGCGGCCGCATGGCGCGTCACGGCATGCAGCAGTCCCGTACTGGAAAACCCGCTGCTTGCACGCATGACCGAGTTCTGGTTCAACCACCTCAATGTCTTTGCAGGCAAAGGACCAGTTCGGCCGTTTGTCGGGCATTACGAACTCAACGTTATCCGTGCCAACGCACTCGGAAAGTTTGAGGATCTTTTACTGGCCAGCGCCAAGCACCCCGCTATGTTGTTCTATCTGGACCAGGCACAAAGTGTGGCTGAGGGCAGCACCGGTCCGCTAGGTCAAACCAAGGGGTTGAACGAAAACTACGCTCGCGAGCTGCTGGAACTGCACACGCTGGGTGTGAACGGTGGCTACAGCCAAAGTGATGTGCGCGAACTTGCGCGTATTCTCACCGGCTGGACGGTGGCACCCCGCGAGGCATCCGGGTTTCGGTTCAACCCCCAGACGCACGACAACGGACAAAAACGCCTGCTGGGCACCACGTTTCAAAACCAGGGACTGCAGGCGGGCGAGGACGCCATCCGCATGCTGGCCCGACATCCGGCGACCGCACAACGCATCGCTACCCGCATGGCAAGCTTTTTTGTGTCTGACAAACCCAGCCAGGCATTGGTCGACAAACTGGCTGCCAGCTTCATTGCTACGCAAGGTGATATACGCGCAGTCCTGCGCACGTTGGTGGAGTCCGCCGCGTTTTGGCAGTCTGACCAGACCCTCTTCAAAACACCGTTTGACTTTGCCTGCTCCACGCTGCTGGCGGTAGATGCCGCGCAAGACCGGCGCGACCTAGCGCAGACACTCAAGTTCTTGAATGACGCCGGTCAGCCCGTGCAAGGCTGGCAAACTCCCGACGGCTATAAGACCGATACAGCCACCTGGCTCTCACCCGAGGCATTGACGCGCCGCGCTGACTTTGCCATGGCACTCGCCAAGCAGGTCGCCGTGCCAGAGTATTTGGCCCCCTTCTTTAGCAACGCGACCCGTCAGCGCATCGCCCAGGAGCCCGCCCTGTCACGCACTGGCTTGATGCTGGCGAGCCCCGACTTCATGCGTAAATAGGAGATCACCCACCATGCATCCCTCCCTATTCTCCCAACGCCGACAACTACTACGCACTCTGGGGTTGACCGCAGGCACTGTCTTACTACCGCAAGTTTGGGCGCAGCCTGCGGTGGGGCTGACCAGCGGGCGTTTGATCATCGTCTTTCTTCGCGGCGCGTATGACGGAATTTCCGCCTCCGTGCCTTATGCCGATGTGCGCTACGCAGACATGAGACCCAACATCGCAATCGCCGCACCCGATGGTGGCGGGGCGACCGCCCTCAAATTAGATGCCACCTTTGCGCTGCACCCGGCTCTGGCCCCGTTGCTGCCATTGTGGAAAAGCGGTGTTCTGAGCTTTATCCCCAGTGCCGGCTCGCCTGACCCAACGCGTTCCCACTTTGAGGCACAAAACCATTGGGAAATTGGCATTCCCGGAAAAAGCAATGCGCCGCGCGGCTGGCTCAATACGCTGGCTGAGTTGGGCTCTGGCGGGGGCACTGCACCCACGGCCATCGGTGTTGGCGAGTCCAATCCGAAAATTCTCAGCGGACCAGCGCCAGTGCGCTTGATTCCAAAGGGTAAGTCGGCCACCCAGGAAGGCGTTCTTGGTAACCACCGCACGCGCCAGGCGCTCATGGATTTGTATGCCGGCACGGACGCCGTCTCCAGCGCCTTCCGGCAGGGTGCGGACAGCCGCATGAACAGCGCACAAGAATTGAACCAGGAAATGATGTCGTCGGACAACGGAGCATCGAGCGCCGCAGGCCTTGTACTGGATGCGCAGCACCTTGGGACCTTGATGCGCAGCGACCGGCGTTTGCGCCTGGGATTTCTGTCGGCCGGTGGTTGGGATACTCACGCCAATCAGGGAGCCGCCACCGGGGCGCTCTCACAAAATTTGGCAAGACTTGGTCAGGCCTTGGTGCAACTCAGGCAAGATTTTTCCGAGAACGGCGATGTGATCGTGGTGGTCAGTGAATTTGGCCGTACAGCAGCCGAGAACGGCACGCGCGGCACTGACCATGGCCATGGCAATACGCTGTGGCTTATCGGAAACCGGATCAATGGCGGGCGTTGGCACGGGGAATGGACCGGACTGGCCAACGGCAACCTGCACGAAGCACGCGACTTACCCGTGCACCACGACTTTCGCAGCGTCTTTTTACAGGTACTGCGCGGCGGCTTTGGCATCACGGATCGACAGTTGCAGGACGTGTTTCCGGGTGGCACATTCGATAAGGGTTTGTCGGGTCTTATCAGATCCTAACGGTATAGGTACTGCGATGAATGTCGGGTAACAAGCGAGCATTTTTGGTAGACCTATGTCAAAAACCGCTGCATTGCCGTGGTCTAAGGCGCTGCGCTGGGCACCCGCAGTGGGCACTTATGTAGAGGAC
>CAIQBN010000700.1 GCA_903870065.1 uncultured beta proteobacterium
CTATTCCAACCTGATGCTAGCTACCGGGCATGGCACCCTGGGCTGGACCATGGCGGCAGGAACGGCGCGCGTTATTGCCGACCTGGTCAGTCGCCGCAAGCCCGACATTTCCTTGGAAGGATTGTCCATGTCGCGCTATGACGGTGCCTGGCGCGGCAAATAGCCGCTTGCCGACCCGCTTTTTATGTCCAACCTGCCGGGTTCACTTTGTAGTAGCCACTGAGTTCGCGATACAGCGCGGGGTACTCGGCCTCCAGAGCGAACGGTTGCTCGAAAAAAACCTCTGACACCACCGCAAAGAACTCTGCCGGATCCTGTGCGCCATAGTGATTCAGGAGTCCGTCAACTCCGTCCTGAACCTGCTGCTGCAAAGTGGCATAGGCCGCTTGAAACACCTGCGACCAGCGGTTCGCACTGTATTCCGAATCCCCCAGGGTGGGCGGTGGCGCGCCCCGCGCAGCGCCGTTTTCCTGATCGAGCTGATGGGCAAATTCATGGATCACGACGTTGCGTCCATCGTCCGGCACTGCAGCGCCGTCCAGCGCATCCTGCCACGACAAAATGACTTGGCCCTGTGACCACGACTCACCGGACAAGGCCTGTCGATTGTCCTGCTGTACGCCAGCAAAATCCACCGAAGTGCGATTCACGACAAAGGCACTTGGATAAACCAGTATCTGCTGCACCTTTCCAAAGTAGTCTGTCGCACGGTTGAGAATCAGCAGGCAAGCCTGCGCCGCGATCACCACCCGCATTTCTTCGGTAATACGAAGCCCGTCACAGCCAAGAAAAGATTTTTCGGCAATAAAGACCTGCATGTGCTTCTTCAGCTGCAATTGCAGTTGCGCGGGCATCCTGCGAAAAAGTGGCACGCGACGCTGCAAAATTTTGCGCCAGCTGGTCGGAAAGGCCTTATCCCGAATGCGATCGCGTTGGTAGGCAAGCCAATAGGGATGACCCAGCAAACCCAAAATGAGGAGCAGGGCCACACAACACAACAGAAAGAACTCCACGGACCAAGCTCCAGTCAAAGCGATTATTCAACGCCGTAACTGGGACCCGCGGCGGCAATTTCAAGCTATCGGCTCACCAAAACCGGCACCTTTGACTCGGCCACCACCTTGTTTGAAACACTGCCCAGCATCAGCCGCGCAATGCCAGAACGTCCATGCGAGCCCACCACGATCAAATCTGCACCTTCAGTTTCCGCGGTCTGGACAATACCGGCTGCGGCGCCGACGTCTTCCACCAGGCGCGCCTGTAGCGCCACCGCTGCGCCGCCCTGGGTGCATAAGGACTCCACCAATGCGTGCGCCTGGGCCGCCTGTTGCTGCGCTGCCGAGGTATAGGCCTGGTACCCCATGGGATTGATTTCACCCACGCCAATGTAGGGGTAGGGATCCACAACATAGACAGCGGTCAGCCTGGCACCATGGGTGCGCGCAAGCCCGACGGCCAGTTGCGCCGCATGCTCCGAAGCTGCTGAGCCATCGGTCGCGAGAAGAATGTGTTTAAACATATGAAAGCCTCCGTGAGTAAATGTTGCCTGCATGTCAATGGTGCACCGCGTGCCGATTGCATTCCTTGATGCACGACAGTTTAGAAGCTTTTAGGCGGCACCCCGCCCTTTTTGACTCTCAAAATAGACCACCTTTCGCGCACGCTGCACATCACCCAGCGGCCGATGCGCAGCCAACGCCTGCCAAGGATCAAACACCGACTTCTCCACTTCGCCAGCGAGTGCTTTGCCCTGCGCGGAGTTGCTGTCCTGCTTGGGCAGAACAAGGCGCGCCACCGTGGTGTACGGACTTGTCCAATTGACCGACGCGTCTTCAATAGGCGTATTTTTGTCATCCAGATAGGGCTGCAACTGCAAATCCCATTGCAATTCCCGATCCATCAACCTTGTATTAAAGTCGGCGCCCCAGTCCTGGTTGGCGCCAGATGTCGCCGGGCCATTGCCCTGTGCCGGAACCAGTCGCACACGTACCGCATAAGGTCCGCACGCGATGGGCGCGGCACTGTAGACCATTTCAGTGGCGAACCCGCCAAACGGCTTGCCCATGGTACCTATCATTTTTGCCAACCTTAGTGGGCCACCCAAAAAACCGTAACGCTTCAGCACATACCGAAGCAAGCTTCCCATGCCCGATGAGGCAGCGACTACAAAGTCAACAAACTCTGCGCTGCTGGGAAAGCCAAACACCTCCTGATTGATCAACGCAAAGTCCTGACTCACTGCAGGTCCATTACCCAGCGCTGAGTCGCCCTGGACCCCAAGCACGCGCATGGCAAACCCGCGAATGTCGGGTGTGCGATCGGCCGCACGATCCAGTCCACCGTTACTGAGGCGAACCCAGACCGTGAACTGTTTTGGCGCTGCAAAAAGACCTTGTCGCGCAAACTCGGGGACATCAGCCAAAACCTCCAACGTTCCCTGCGCGACGGTAATTTGTTTGCGGTGCAGTGCCCGTCCAACCCCGTATCGCTTGGACTTTCGGGCCTGAATGGCGGCAAATTGATGACCATAGCCGGCAAAACGCTGCGCCTCGTCCGGGCCAACGGATTCTTTCCAAGCCGTACTGGGTTTCAAGTTGTGTTCCATGGAATCCGCTACCGGTTGATTTCGGGAACAGCATGGTACGACCTGGCGATCACGCAAACAAGCGGTAACAACCCCAGTGCGGACGCCATTTCTGCCGTAATATCTAGCCCAGTGGCCTCATTTCGGGGCCGAATATGGAGGACTTATGGCTAAAGGTGACCAACGCAAGGAAAAAATGGCAAAAAAGCCCAAAAAGGACACGTCTGAACCCAAGAACTCCACATCCGATCGCCCCATGGCACCGATGACCGCAGTCATTCCGCGCGGCAAAGACAAGAACAAATAATTGGATTTTCGCCCCTTTGCCAGGCTGCCAAGCGCGTCTTTAGCGAATGGCACGGGCGGGGGCATTGAGCACTCCGCCAAGCAATCCAATCAGTTGCTCGACGCCCATCTTGAAGCCGCAAGCTTGGGGGTGGCCACCACCGCCCATGCTGCGCGCCAAATCAATGCAGTCGAATGTACGCTGCGACCGCAATCCTGCCTTGATCATTTGGCCTTGGGTGGCGCACCACATTAATGCAAACGTCCCGCTTTGCTTTGAAAGCAAATCGCCCACAACGCTATGAAAGACCCCGGGCGCGTTGACCATCAATCCATGTTGTCCGTTAAAAATGACAGGCTGCGCAGCTTTGGCAATGTCCGCAGCCAGTTTGTTGAACTTGTCATCCATCGCCTTGCCGCGCGCCATAAACAACTCTAGCGGCGCTGGCTCAAATGCCGCTATGGCTGCCCAATGCGCAAAGTCAAAGGGCTCCATGTCCAGTGCAGCAAGAAAACCGGCACTTTGTGGATAGCGCCACAACCAGATGTCGCGGTCCTCAATGAACCGAAACAGGTCAGGCAATGGTTTGTCGGGCTGAAAAAACTCCCAGGCCAAACGCGAGCCCGATTTGCTCATATCAAAATGCACGACGCCGCAACGGCAAGAAAAACCGGTCAGTTGCTCGGCTGCACTCTTGTGGTGATCCAACAAGACCAGTTTGACCGCCAGTGCGTCAATTTCCCGCATGATTTCACTTGAAAACGAGAAGTCGAGGATGTAGACTGCGCGCCCGGTCACATCAGGCAGATCGGCCAGCGATCGAACGTCACCGTGGTCCAGCCCTAAAAACTGCGCGTGACCATCAAAGAATAGCCATGCAGCCAAGGCCGATGCAAAGCCGTCTGGACAGCTGGGGCCATGGTAAATGACAAGAGGTTGGGGGTCGTTCCTGCTCGGTGCAAACAGCAATTGCGGGGGAAGAATTGTTTTCATCGCAAGATTGTCGCGCAGCAGTGCCTAGCTGCATTGCGCCACAGAGCTCACCGGCCGATCAGGGCGCAATTTTTCGCTTGAGCGCCCGCGCTAGGGGTTGCGGCAGATTGGCCAATGACTGCAGTAGATGCGGCAGAACCCGCAGCTTCAAGCCGGTGAGGCTTGGGGGCACAATCGCCTCAATCAAATGGGGTCCAGGGGTGCGCAGCGCGTACTCAAACGCACTCAAAAATTCTTCGGTGGTGGTGGCGCGCCTCGATGGCACGCCCATGCCCTCACCCAGGCGCACAAAGTCCAGCGGCGGGTTACGCAGGTCGAGCTGTGCTTTTGCCCTGTCGCTCGCTCCAACCGCACCCACCCGCTGCAACTCGACGTTCAAAATCGCGTAGGAGCGGTTGTTGAAGATAATGTTGATGACATCGAGCTTCTCGCGCGCTTGCGTCCACAGCGCCTGAATGGTGTACATGGCCGAGCCGTCGCCGGCCAGTGCAATCACCTTGCGCTGTGGGCAGGCAATGGCCGCACCCACGGCGTTGGGCAGACCTTGACCGATGGCGCCGCCCGTCAGTGTGACCACATCGTGGTGCGGCGCGCCTGCGGTGTACATGGCCAGCATGATGCCCGAGGTCTGCGCTTCGTCAACGATGATGGCATTCTCGGGCATCAGTTGTCCAATGGCCTTGCACACTTTGTCGGCGGTGAATTTGCCGCGCGGACGACCGGGACGTTTTGGTGCTTGCAGAACGGGAGCGGCTTGATCGGCGCCGACGGCTCTGGACAGTTTGTCCAGACTGCCGAGCACGTCCTGCGTGAAGGAAGCCAGCGTGTGCAACTGGCAGCCGTCGGGCACCAAATAACTTTTCTTGCCCGGGTAGGCGAAGAACGAAACGGGCGCCTTGGCATCGACCAAAATGAGGTGCTCAAGCCCCATCAACTGCACGGATGCCAACTCGGCCAGGTAGGCGATGCGCTCCACCGGAGGCAGACCCGCGCCGCGCTCAATACGCGTAGGAAAGACTTCGGCAAACAGCTTGGCGCCGGTCTTGGCGGCGATTCGTGCCACCGCCATCAAGGCAGGGGCCCGCAACGCCCGCCCGCCCAACAGAATTGCCTTTTTGCCATCACCCTGCAACGCCTGGGCAATAGCCGCCACTGTGGCACCGTCGGCCGCCTCGGGTGGGGTGGTGGAGGGTGGTGCTGCCGGTACACCGCCCTCGCTCCAGGACACGTCGGCAGGCAAGATCAGCGTAGCCACCTGCCCAGGAGGCCCCTGGCACACGCCAATGGCCTCGGCAGCGTCTGTGCACAAGTCCTGTGTGCTTTTGGAAGTGCGCACCCAGGGCGATACGTTGCGCGCAACGGTTTCGATGTCGGATTGCAGTTGAGCGTCGTACTGCGTGTGGTACGTGGCGTGGTCACCCACGATGTTCAGAATGGGGACCCGGCCTTTGCGCGCGTTGTGCAGATTGGCCAGGCCATTGCCCAGGCCACAGCCCAGGTGTAAGAGCGTGGCGGCCGGTTTGTCGGCCATGCGGCCGTAGCCGTCGGCGGCCCCGGTGGCAACGCCTTCAAACAACGCGAGAACGGCACGCATTTCAGGCACGGTGTCGAGCGCGGCCACAAAATGCATCTCGGAGGTGCCGGGGTTGGTGAAACAGGTGGTGATGCCGGCATCGACCAGGGTGCGAATCAAGGCATTGGCGCCATTGGACATGAAGGTCTCCTTGTTGTTCTGATGGGAAAGAATAGCGGCGGCAAAATAAAAGTTTCAGAGGGCTTGGCCAGCGCTGATGGCCTGCGCCGCAATGCGGGCCGACAAGATGCAGCCGCCCAGGAAAGTGCCTTCCAATGCGCGCAAGCCATGCACGCCCCCGCCGCCAAAACCCGCGGCTTCGCCCACCGCCAACAGGCCCGGGATAGGCAGGTTGGCAGTGCTCAAAACCCGGCTGTGCAGGTCGGTCTGAATGCCACCGAGACTCTTGCGGCTGGTGATGAACTCGCGAATCGCAATCAGCGGCAATGCCTTTTGGTCGTAAATGGGCTGAAATTTGCAAAGGCGTACCTTGTCACCCCGGTACTGGCGCAGTGACGCAATGCGGCGCAATTGCTCGTCGTTCATGAATTTCTCGCCCCGAGCAATAGTGGCGTCGTAGTGGGTCACTGCGTTGGTCAGTGCATCCAGTTGCACGGAGTCATCACCCTGCAAGGCATTCATCTTTTCAACCAACTCAGGCAAATTGTTCGCCACGACGAAGTCCTGGCAGTTGGTGAGCATGTCGTTCACCAGCCAGCGGTTGCCCAGCAATACGTCGCGCAAAAAGGCAAACACCTTGCGGTCACGCACCGAGGGGTTGAACTCGGCACCTGAAATTGCCAACTCCTTGAGCGCAATGCGGTGGTTCATGACCTGCCAGGAATAGGCCTTTTCCTGGGCGCAGATATCGGTCACCAGGCGGCGTGTATCAAAGCCAGACACCAGGGGTTGTGGCCCCATACGCTCGCCGCGCCAATTGAGCCACAACGCCGAGCGTGAGGGAACTAACGAGAGGCCATGATTGGGTTTACGCGGCCTCGGGTGGTGCACGCCGGCGGCGTAGTTCCACATTTTGTCGAGGTGCGTGAGCTTGCCACCGGCACCCTCCACCGCATGGTGCAGCATGCCGTCGGCAAATCGATGCGACCCGTTCAGAATAGTCTCAGGTGGTTTGTTCCAGTCGGTATGCCAGTGCTTGCGCACCATGTCCATGCTGCCATTGATGCCACCCGTGGCCACGACCAC
The DNA here is from genome assembly GCA_903870065.1 of uncultured beta proteobacterium. Lineage (GTDB taxonomy): Bacteria > Pseudomonadota > Gammaproteobacteria > Burkholderiales > Burkholderiaceae_C > Allorhodoferax. The sequence continues at coordinate 6,643 of CAIQBN010000700.1, forward strand.
GTGTTCGGCGTGTGCTTCAAAAGGCGCCCCACTGCCTTCTTCCAGGCCCTGCACGCCGCAAACACGGCCGTTTTGCGTCAACAACTGCTCTACCCGGTGGCCAAACCGCAGCGTGAGTTTGCCCACGTTGGCATGGTTTTGCAGTGTGTCGATCAGTTGCTCGGCCAGCACCTTGCCGGTTCCCCATACGATGTGAAAGCGCGGCAGTGAATTGCCAGGGCGGAACTCGCCACGCTCCACCCAGTTGACGACTGGGAAGAAGCCAATTCCATGCTTGCGCACCCAATGGAAAACGTCGGGCGTGCAGCGGTTGACGTAGGTCTCGGCCCAGGCTTTGGGCCAATGGTCGTCGGGCCCAAACTCGGCAAAACTGAACCAGTCGCGCAACGCCAGCTCTACCGAATCACGCATGCCCAACCGACGCTGCTGCGGCGTGTCAACAAAAAACATACCGCCAAAACTCTCCCTTGCCAGGCCACCAAAAACAGCAGCCTGATCCCGGTCCAACAGCACTACGGATTTGCCGGCCTCCAACAATTCCAGCGCGGCGGTGATGCCGGCAATACCCCCACCAACGACTAACACATCGCTGCGGAACTGTTGCATGGTGGGCTCTCCTCAATTCTTGTGGGATTGGCATTGCAGCAGCATCTTAAGCACAAGTTGCAGCAAATCCAGTCCGCAGGTAC
>CAIQBN010000701.1 GCA_903870065.1 uncultured beta proteobacterium
ACCACGCTGACGCCGCCGTCTACCGCGAGCCACTGTCCGGTGATGTGCTTGCCGGCATCGGAAGCGTAAAGAACACACAAGCCCTTGAGGTCTTCGTCATCTCCCAGACGTTTCAAAGGGGCACCGGCGGCCAGCTTTTCCTCGCCAAAGGCCTTGAGCGTGCCAGCCGTCATCTTGCTGGGGAAAAAGCCCGGGCAGATGGCGTTGACTGTGATGTTGTACTTGCCCCACTCGGCACCGAGCGCGCGGGTGAAGTTGATTACGGCACCCTTGGAGGTGTTGTAGGCAATGGTGTTCATGCCTTCGGGGTTGCCGTTCAGGCCGGCGATGGACGCGATATTGATGATGCGCCCCGAGCGGCGAGCAATCATGCTCCGCTTGGCGATGACCTGGCTGAGCAGGAAGTAGCCGCGCACATTGAGGTTCATGACCTTGTCCCAGGCTTCCACGGGATGGTCTTCGGCAGGGGCACCCCAGGCAGCTCCCGCGTTATTCACCAAAATATCCACGTCGCCCATGCGCTGCAGGGTCTCGTCGGCCAAGCGGGTGATCTCAGACTCTTTGGCGCAATCGGCAGCCACCCAGCGCGCATCGATGCCGGCCGCCTGCAACTCGGCGCAGGCCTGCTCCAGATCTTCGGCTTTACGTGAGCTGATCATGACCTTGGCACCGGCTTCGCCCAGGGCGTGGGCCATTTGCAGACCCAGGCCACGGGAGCCTCCGGTGACCAGGGCAGTCTTGCCTGTCAGGTCAAATAGTTGTTGGATGGTGCGTGCAGTCATCGGTTTTGTCTCCAAAAATTCATTGTGCCGGGAATTTAATGGATTCGCCCGGGCGCGGCTGTCTCTGGGGCGATAGGGCTCGGCTTGCGAGCCTTGGTTGATAATGTGGTTTTACGCATTTACTCAAATCACCATGAATGACTCAACACCAGAACCCACCCAGCGCCTGAATGTTGATCTGCCCAAGTCGCAGTATTTCGCGCTCAAATCGTATGCACTGCACAACGAGACGACGGTGTCACAACTGGTGCGAGATTCGGTGCGCGGCATTGTGGAGTACGACACCTGGTTCAAAGCCCGGGTGCAAGCCGCTCAGGCTGATCCGCGCCCTGCCATTGAGCCCGCCGAGTGGGAAGCCATCCGTGCTGAAAAACTAGCGCAACGCAAAGCGCTGGCTGACAAGGCAGGAAGGTGCTGCGCAAGCCGCAGTACTGGGAAAGCCTGCAAGCCATCGAAGACTACATCGCCCATGACGACCCCAGCGCTGGCATCGATCTATGGCTCAGCATTGACGACCAGGTCAGCCGGCTTGCCGACCCAAACTTTCCCCGCCGTCGTGGCCGCGTAGCGGGCACGTTCGAGCTGGTGGTGCATCGCAATTACGTCGTCATTTTGGCGCAAACGCTGGATACCGTCACCGTGCTTGAGGTGCTGCATGCGGCGATGAAGTATCCGTAAATGCATCAAAAAGTTGCGAAGCCCACTCACCGTGTTGTTGCCCAATCGCCAACTGATGTACCCATGTCAAAGTGGCCGCTATGATGACCTCATCTACCATTTCACGCTGTAGACATGTCCAAACTGGCCGAACAAATCCGCGAAGCACTATCCATGTTTTCGCGCATCGCCCCCTCGCCCGCCGCCTGTTGGCACAGGCATCCGTGCGTGAAACCCCCATGGGCAGCATGCGTATCATCAGCGTCGAAGAGCTTATCGGCTTCAAGCTGCAAGGCTTCGTGAACGATGCAACGCAAGCGCGCGATCTGGACGACATACGCGCACTATTGAAATTACACCGCGCTTCGCTCGACATGGATGAATTGCGTGAGTACTTTGCCCTTTTCGATAAAGCGGAACTTCTCAATGAACTTCTCGGATAGCACCGAACCACACGCTGAAAGGGAACCAAACCGTACAGGGTCAAAACGACGAGATATGACCTGATTCTGATGGATACCCAAATGCCAAACCTGGATGGTGTTCAAGCGACCCGGCAGATTCGGCAGCTACCCAACGGGTCCGATGTTCCGATTCTGGCGACCACTGCGAATGTAAATTCGCAAGAGCGGGGGCAATACCTTGAGGCTGGCATGACAGGCTTCATCGCCAAACCATTTGTTACCGCCGAACTGCTAGATGCTGTGTGTAGGTTGGTCAATCCGCCTTGACAATTCGGTGCGGACGGCTTCGAACATCGGGCGCAGGCCGACGGCTGCCTGGGTGGCCGCGTCGATAGTTGATGTCTCGGAAGTGATCTCCAGCATTTCGCATGCGTTGCCCAGAGCAATGGCGCCGATATTGCGTGCCGTGGTTTTGGCCCGATGACCCATTGCGCGCATGGCTACAAGGTCACCGTTTGCCAAAGCACTGTCAACGTTTGCCAGAGCAGTCTCAAATGAGCTGACAAACATCTGGGTGAATTTTTCAAACATTGCACGATCCCCGTCGACCAAGTCCTCCAGTACAGAGACATCAAAGCCACCGACGCCAATGGGAGAACTTGGGAAGTCTTTCACCGTCAAAAGGCGTCTTGAGGAAAGTCCGCACAGGTCAAATCACGCGACTCGACTACCGCCAGCCAGGCCCCGATTTTTGGCAATTCGTAATGGAAGAAGAAACGCGTTGCCCCGATGCGCCCTTGCGTGGCTGACTGGGCCTGCTCCACATCACCCTCCAGCGCTTTCAGAGTCACATCCAGCCAGATCCAGGCCAGCACGGTGTGTCCAAAGGCCTGCATGTAGGGCACTGCATTGGCAAGGGCCTGCGTCGGATTGCCGGTGGCCCAGGCCTTTTGGGTCGCTATCGCAACGTGTTTCAGCGCTTTGCCCAATGCATCCGCGTGTTCCGCCAGTTCCGGCACCAAGTAAGCTTTTTTGATGGTTGCGGTCATGCGCGCGGCCAGCAGCGTCAGGCCCCTGCCCTCCTCCATGAGCACCTTGCGGCCCAGCAGGTCGGTGGCCTGGATGCCGTGGGTGCCCTCATGGATCATGTTGAGGCGGTTGTCGCGCCAGTATTGCTCCACGGGGAAATCGCGGGTGTAACCGTACCCACCGTGAACCTGGATAGCCAGAGAGTTCGCCTCCAGACACCATTCGCTGGGCCAGCTCTTGGCAATGGGTGTCAACACTTCAAGCAACAGGCGGGCATCGTTGGCCGCATCGCCACCGGCGGTGTGTTGCTCATCCACAAGGCGGGCACAGTACAACGCGAGTGCCAACGCGCCTTCGCAATAAGCCTTTTGCGCCAGCAGCATACGCTTGACATCGGCATGCGCAATGATCGGGACCTGGGCCTGATTGGCATCTTTGCCACCCGTACCCAATGGACGCCCCTGCGGGCGGTTGCGTGCATAGTCCAAGGAGGCGTAATAGCCGGCCATTCCCAACATGGTGGCCGCAATACCCACGCCAATGCGGGCCTCGTTCATCATGTGGAACATGCATTGCAGCCCCTTTCCGGCCTGCCCGACCAGATACCCCACAGCACCTGCGCCCTTCCCATAGGGACCTGCGTCGCCAACCGGGAACTTGCCCTCGCCAAAATTCAGCAGTGTGTTGGTGGTGCCCCGCCAGCCCAGTTTGTGATTCAGCCCGGCCAGCGCTACATCGTTGCGAACGCCTGTCAGCGAACCATCGGCGTTAACCAGTTTTTTGGGCACGATGAACAGCGAAATGCCGCGCGTACCCGCGATGAGCTTGCCATCGGCATCGGGAATTTTGGCCAGCACCAGGTGGATGATGTTTTCGGTCAACTCGTGCTCGCCGCTGGAGATCCACATCTTGTTGCCCCGGAGTCGATAACGCGGCCCCAGGGCGTCCTGATCCCAGGGCACAAAGCTGTCTGCAACTGCCGCAGGGGCAACATCTGGAACTGCCCGCGTTGCCACATCGCTCAGGCTGGAGCCAGCCTGGGGTTCAGACAGGCACATGGTGCCGGACCAGCGGCCGGCAAATTCATTCTTGGCAAACACTTCAATTTGGGCCGCGCTACCGTGCGTCATCAGCAGGTTCGCATTACCCGTGGTCAGCATGCCCGAGCCGATGCTGACGCTGGCACAGGCAAAAAAAGCATTGGCTGCAGCCTCCACGCTGTAGGGCAGCTGCATGCCACCCATCTCGTAGTCTTGCGCGGCACTGAGCATGCCGGACTCGGCATAGGCGCGGTTGGCATCATGCGTTGCTTGCGGCAGGATCACCTTGTCGCCGTCGAAGTGCGGCTCTTGCACATCGACCAGACGGTTAAAGGGGGCGTATTTCTCCCGCGCAATACGCTCACAGGTGTCCAGCACCGCGTCGAAGGTGTCACGTGAGTGGTCCGCAAAGCGGCCTCGCTGCGCCAGTGCAGGCGTGTCCAGCCAGTCGTTGAGAAGAAAGTCGATGGTTGCGCGCAGGGTCATGGAGGCTTCCCGTCAAAAAATTGATCAAGGGTAACCAGACTAGGCGCAAACAGGTGTTGCTCTTGAGACATGTGCATTGTTAGACGAAAAAAAACCCCACCATCGCTGGCAGGGTTGTGCGATTCAGGCAGCTGAACTAGCCAGCCATACCATCAGAACTCATAACGTGCCGTGATTTGGGCCGCCCACTGCGACTCACCCTTGGCCTGGCGCAGTTGCAAGTCGTCTTCTGCAGAGCGAACCGCGTAGACATACCTGCCACTGGCGTCAAGTCCGCCGTAGTTCACAAAGGTGCGGCGCACGCCACCACCGCTGCTGAACGTTGGCTCATTGATGCGTCCCCACTGCTTGTTGATCAAATTGCCCAAATTGAAAATATCGAGGGAAATTACGCCTTTGTGCTTGGGCGCAAAACCGGGGACTTCCTGGCTGATACGCAAATCAAAGTTGTGCACCACAGGCGAATAACTGCCATTGCGCTTGACAACGCCGCCCTTGGAATCACTGAGTTCCGAATTGGAGTTGACGATGCTCCAAAACCGGTCTTCATTGGGATGGTTGGCGGCTGTATCACCCGCAAACACGACCTCGCCCGACTGTGGTCCTTTGGGGATGTACATCAGGTCGTTGCCAGAAATATTGTCGCCATTGAGGTCATTGGCGTAAGTCCAGCTATATGGTTTGCCAGAGCGTGCTTCGTAAAACAGACCAAATGTGGTTTTGTACTTGCTGTCAAATGCAGCTGACCAGTTCAGTGACGCGTTGATGCGGTCCTTTGTCAGGTAAGCCGAGTTGGAGGCAACTTCTTCATTGGGATTGAAGATGGAGCGCGCATTGAAGTTCGACGAGGACACGGACGATGTGAGCGGACTCACTTCAGTTGCATCGGTGCGGGTGTAGGCAACATTCCACTCCATACCCCAAACACGCGGTCCGGTCAGTGACAGCGTTATTGCATTGCCGCCGCCTTCACTGGTCTTGACGGCTTGCAGCACATCAGCAAACGCAATATTGCTCATGGCTTTGGTGCCCACGCCGCAGGTGCTGACTGCACTGCCGTTGGCCCAGCAGCTTGGGTCATAACCACGGGCGTTGTAGAACATCTGGCGGCCATCAGGTCCAGTCTTGGTGGCGCCGCCCAAATTCAGGTGTTTGTAGTAAATACCATTTTTGTTCTTGGTACCCAACCACTCCGCGCCCACAATCAAACCGCCAAAAGGCAACTCGGCATCGATTGCCAGGTTTGCCTTCCAGACTGCCGGTTGCCCGAGCCCGCTCTCGATGAAGTCAACATTCGATGCAGGCGACGCGCCGGCAAAACTGCTGGGCTGCTTCAACGGATCAGCGCTGAAAATGCCGCCGCCTGGAGGGCATGCAGCAAAGCCAAGTGTTCCGCAGGCCACGATGCGCGTTGCCAAGCCGGTGTTGGAATAGGGATTGGACAACCACACATTGGCGGCGGCACCCTGGAACAGCCCGAAACCGCCACGCACTTGGGACTTTTGCTTGTTTTCAGCATCGAGTGCGTAATTGAAACCCACCCGAGGCTGAAACAACTGTTGTCCATCCACGGTCGCGGAATTATCCAGGCCAAAACCGCCCGTGTTGCGTGCAACGGCAAAAGTGGTGCCACTAGGGGTAACCTTGCCATCAACCGCAGGTGCGGCGGCGGCGGCATTGAACTGTGGCCTGTCGCCGGTGCCGAGTTGATCGAGCCGCACGCCAGCGGTCAATGTCAGCTGCTTGCTGGCCGTCCAGGTATCCTGCAAGAAGAGACCTGTGTTGCGCAGCGTCCATTGTGCGGTGCCATTGTCTAGTGAGCCACCGGCAACAGGAATTTGAACCTGGTAGCTTGTTGGCCGGCCCTTGCTAAAGTTTTCCAGAATGGCGGCCTCGATCTGGGCCGCAGTTGCTGTAGCACAATTGATGGTGCCAAAGCTGTAGGTGTAGGTGGCGCTGCTGTTCTGGCAACTGAACGTGTAATTGCCCTTGGTGTTCTGGAAAAATGCGTTGTAGACCTTGTTGTTATCGAGGTCTGCGCCAAATTTCAGTTCATGTGCATCCAGATTCCAGGTACCGCCCACATAGGCGTTCATGGTCTTGGTATCCAACACATTGGTATGGCGGCTGCGCTCGGTTCCAAAATTCAGGAACCGGCTCCCGGTGTTCACACCTGCAGGCGCACCAGCAGGCGCGGCGCCGGTGAACTGAAATGCCATCGCAGGCAAGTTGGCATTGTTCAAAGGGACACTGTTGTAATCACGATTGGACACCTTGACTTCGGTCGAGAAGTTTGGCGTCCAGTCGGCAAACCACTGGCCCACGACGGTGTCAATTTTCTTCTTTTGATCCCACCACTGAGAGGTCAGCTGCAAGCCGGTGGCGGAGTAGCCGCCAAAACTGCCGTTATTGGTGTCCGTCTGTTCAGTTCTGGCGAAGCGAACATTGGCGCGGTGCTGTTCGCTGATGTTCCAGTCCACTTTGAACAAATAATCCTTGGCAGACAAGGCGCTGGGGCCAGAAATGTCGCCCACATCCATGCCATAGCGAGACAAGGCGGTTGCCTTTGCTGCATCGATAGCACCCTGGGAAATCGCTACGTTGGACAGAGAACTACCGACGGGTCCAAACTCCGGCTGGGCCCGGTTGCTTTTGAGTTCCTCATAACTCGTGAAAAAGAACAGTTTGTCTTGAATGATC
>CAIQBN010000702.1 GCA_903870065.1 uncultured beta proteobacterium
ATCGCCGCCAGAGCCTGAAAGTACTGCGCGCTGCCGATCTCACCCTGCCCGCCGTCAGTGGCCACCACACGTGCGTTATTGCTCATATTCTGAGCCTTGAAAGGCGCGACTTTCATGCCCTGGCGGGCGTAGTAGCGGCATAGCCCGGTGGTGAGCCAACTTTTCCCGGCACCGCTGTTGGTGCCCAGCACCATGATGCATTTGGCGTTCATGCCTGGGACTCCATCAAATGGTTAGTGGTACTAAAGGCGCGGCAAAACAACCCATTGGTCGGCCACCGCATGAATAGACAGGCGACCGTCAAACACCCGCTCGACCGCAGCATGCGTTTCAGGGTGGTGCGCCGCGCCGTGGTGCAGTATGCAGCCTGCAGCCATCACCACCACTTCGTCGGCGTGCAGTGCCATCGACACCTCATGCAAAACGCTCACCACCGTGGTGCCCTGCTCCACCAACGCCCTGACGATGGCGAGCCAATCCGCCTGATGGGGTGGGTCCAGATTGGCCAGCGGCTCGTCCATCAGCAGCACCTGCGCCTGCACCGCCAGAGCGCGGGCCAGCAGCACGCGCTGGCGCTCTCCACCCGAGAGTTGTCCCAACGCACGGGTGCGCCAATCCCAGGCTTGTGTGGCGCGCAGCGCCTGTTCAACTGCCACATGGTCGGCCGCGCTGGGGGACGACAGCCACGGCTGATGGGGCAGGCGCCCGAGCATGGCCACGTCGAACACGGTGAGGTCATCGGCACTGGATTCGTTCTGGCCCAACCAGGCCAGTTGCTGCGCGCGCTGGCGGCTGGAAATAGCGGCCAGCGGCTGGCCCAGTAGCGTGACCGAACCGGTGTGGGGTAACAGCCCGGCCAATACCTTGAGTAAAGTGGATTTGCCGGCACCGTTGGGGCCGACGATGCTGGTCCAGCGGCCGACTGTGAATGAAACGTCAATTCCATGCAAAATTTCAGAATTTCCGAGGTTAGCCCTCGTGGAATGGGCGCTGATAGCTACTGAATTCATAGCAAACCATTCTTTGCCACGCGCTGGTGCATCAGCCACAGCAGGTAGCCCCCGCCCAGAACTGCGGTTAGCACACCTACTGGCAGCTCCTGCGGCGCAATCACCCAGCGCGCCAGCAGGTCGGCGGCCATCAAAAGCGCGCCGCCCATCAGGCTGCTCAGCAGGATCAGGCGGCCATGGCTGGTTTTGACTACCGAGCGCACTAAATGCGGTGCGGCCAGGCCGACAAAGGCGACCAAGCCGGTTTGCGCCACGGCTGCGCCGGTGGCCAGTGCCAGCACGGCCACCAGGCCGCGGCGCAGACGCGCCAGAGGCAGCCCTAGGCTGGCAGCGGTCGCTTCACCTAAAGCCAGGCCATCAAGCACCGGGCTCAGTGCCCATGCAGCCGCCATGCACAGCATCCACGTGCCCAGCATGATGCTGCAGGCGCTCCAACCCACGTAGCCGGTACTGCCCAACATGAAGGACTGCATGGACTGTAAAAAGTCGGGCCGCGCCAGCATGATGAGCTCCTTAGCCGCACTCAACACCACACCAACGATGACGCCGGCCAGCAGCAGACGCAGCGTGTGCTGCACGCCTTTGGCCAGCATCAGTGTCAGCAACACACCGCCCACGGCACCGGCAAACGCTCCAGCCGTCAGCCCCAGGCGCATCAGCCATTGCGCCGCAAAGGGCGAAACGCCAAACAGCACCAGGCTCAGCGCCACACCCAGAGAGGCGCCGGAGGCGCTCCCCAGCAAGTAAGGGTCGGCAAGCGGGTTGCGAAACAGGCCCTGCGCCACCGCACCGGCCAGGCCCAGCAAGGCACCGGCGACCCAGGCACCCAGGGTACGCGGCAGGCGGATGTCCCACAGGATTTGCAGCGCCACTGGGTCATCGGTGGCATGCAGCACACTGGCGAAGCCGGTGCTACCCACGCCCACGCCGAGCAATGCCAGCACGAAAGCGATCAACAGCAACACGGATGCAACGGCGCTGGCGCGCTGGTTCATCATCGAGCGCGGCCCCCTGCCATCTTGTCCGCCAGGCAGCGCGCCATGATGCGTGCACCTTCGGCCATGCGCGGTCCCGCACGCACCAGCATATCGGCCTGCGCAGGGCTGAACACGCAGACACGCTTCTCGCGCAGGGCGCGCATGCTGCCCCAACCGGGGCGCTGCTCCATACCAATAAAGTTGGTGTCGCCGACCATGATCAAGTCCGGATTGGCACGCACCACAAACTCGGGGTTGAGCTTGGGAAATGGCCCCAGGCTGGCTGGCACGATATTCTTCACCCCCAGACGGGTAAGCGTTTCACCGATAAATGACGCCTCGCCTGCGGCGTAAGGACCGCCGCTCGCCTCGAAGTAAACACGCGCCTGGAGTGCAGCAACCGGCAAGGACTGAGCCGCACCAGATACGCCTGCGTCTATAACGCGCCACACACGCTGGGCATCATCAACACCCAGTAGTCCACCCACCTTCTCCAGCACGCGGCGCACATCGGCATGGGTCTTTGGTTCAAGGGCCACGACCTTGATACCGAGCGCCCGCAAACGCTCACTCGCACGTGCACTGGTGGCCATCAACACCACATCGGGCTTGAGCGCCACCACGGCCTCAATGCTGGGGTCCAGGCCGCCGCCGACTTGGGGTAAAGCGCGCACGCTTTCCGGAAAGTTGGAGTAACGGTCCACCCCCACCAAGCGCTGGCACTGGTCCAGCGCGCACACCATCTCGGTCAGGGAAGGCAGCAGGCTGACGATGCGCTGGGGTGGTTGCGCCAGCGTGATGGTGACGCCACGGTCATCGGTCACCTGGAGTGCATGAACCGCAGGGACCAGCGCCAGCAGAAAGAGGTGGGCGACAAGGCTGCAGATCCAGTGACCGAAAAATGGGTTCATGCGGCATCCTTCAAGGGGCGTTGGTTGCGGTGGTCAGGAAGATTCATGGCCGCCCACCCCAGTTCATCACGATGCGGTGCAGCTGCTCCACGCCATCGGTTAGCGCCGCCGGGCCGGGCTGCAGGATGTCACAGGATTTGATTTCGAACAACTGGCCTTTGCGCACCGCGTTAACACTCTCCCATCCGTCACGTGCCGCCACCTTCTCGGCGCGAAACTTCTTGCCACACCAGGAGCCGATGATGATGTCGGGGTTGCGGCGCACGATCTCGGCACCGTCTGCAATGATGCGGTCCTTGCCCATGGGCTGCTGGGCCAATTCGGGGAAGCAGTCGTCACCCCCGGCCATGCCCAACAGCTCGGACACCCAGCGGATGGCACTGATGTGGGGCTGGTCCCACTCTTCAAAATACACGCGGGGTCGGCGCGGCAGACTGGCTGCTGCCGTTTGAATATCCAGCAGACGCTTTTGCATGACGTCCATCAACTCGACCGCACGCGCGCCCTGCCCCACCATGGCCGCCACCTGAAACAGCATGGAAAAAATCTCGGCGACGCTGCGCTGGTTGAACACGGTGACTTGCACGCCCTTACGAATCAGCTCTGCCGCAATATCGGCCTGCAGATCGGAAAACCCGAATACGCAGTCCGGCTGCAGCGCCAGGATCTTGTCGATCTTGGCGCTCAGGTAGGCACTGACGCGCGGCTTCTCGGCGCGCGCCTGGGCCGGACGCACGGTGTAGCCCGAAATTCCCACGATGCGGTGCGACTGCCCAAGAGAATAGAGCCACTCGGTGGTCTCTTCCGTCAGGCAGACAATGCGTTGGGGGCCGTCGGGCTTGAACACTTACATTGCCCAGTTCATCGACACAAACAGGTTGCGCCCAGGGGTTGAAAATCCATTGGCTAGCTGGTATTGCGCATCCGTCAGGTTGTTGATGCGCGCCAGCAACGACACGTGCTTTAGCAACTTCCAGTTCACGCCGATGTTGAGCAGCGTGTAGCCGGGCAGCAGATCACGACCACTAAAGGACAGGTTGTTGTCCTCGCGCTCACCGGAGAGACGCAACTCGCCAAACACACTGACATCCCCCAGGCCCTGGGTGATGCGTGCATTCAACAGGTTGCGCGCTACACGCACCAGGCGCAGGTCGTTGGATGACGCAAAGGTCGAATAAGAACGCGGGTCGGCATAGTCGTACGACAGGCTGTAGCTGGTGTCACCCGCTTGTACATCGGCCGTCAGCGTAAAGCCGCGCAACACCGCCAGCGAACTTTGCACGTTGGTGGTCGGCACGATGAAGCCCTGGATGTCGTTGTGATAGGCCACGGCGCCCAAGGCCAGGCCAGCTGCGTGGTACTTCAAACCAAGCTCGGTCGCGCGGTTGCGTTGCGGTTGCAAGCTCGGGTTGCCAAAGTCGGGATAGTAAAGCTGGTTAAAGCTCGGTGCCTGAAAACTGGACCCCATGCTGCCCACGACCCGCACAGCAGGGGTAATACGGTAACCGCCGGACAGCGACCAGTTGTTGAAGTTGCCGAACTGCGAGTTGTCGTCGTTGCGGGCCACCACCAGCGCATTCCACGCCGCGCGGTTGAAGGCGTAGGACGCCAGCGTGCTGCGCACGACGCGATTGGTCACGGTGTACGCGGTGTTACTGTCCACCGTTTCATTGCGGCTTTCCAGCATCACAGACAACACGTCCTTATCCAGCGTGATGTCGTTCTGCCAGGTGGCCTGGCGCCGGTTGGTGTTGAACTGGGTGGAGCCTCCCGAAGCACCGTCGCTGATGCGGAAATAATCACCCAGCGATTGCTCATTGCTGGCGCCCAATGTCACGGTGGAGTGCCAATGTTGCAGCCACTGCGCGTCCCATTGCAGCGTCGTGTGGCCCAGGCCGGTCTTGCCGCGCGCGTCCGATGTCAGGCGGTTCAGTCCCAGCGGATTGGGAAAGGGCGTCGCGTCCAATCGGTAATCGGTGTCGCTGCGCAAAAGACTCAGGCGCAGGGCGTGCTCCCGGTTGATCTGGGCCGACAAACGGAAATCGGCGCTTGCGGCATCAAAACCATCGTCATCGGGGTTGTAGCTGCCTGATGCGGGATTGGCAACCGCACTGATGCCGCTGGCCTTTTCGTGCGAGACACCCAGGCTGTAGCCGATCACGCCACTGCTGCTGCTCAGGTGCGCGCTGGCTTGCTGCTGGCCATCGGTTCCGACGCCCACACTGGCACCCAATTCCACGCCCGGGGTAGTTGAGCGGGTGAGTATCTGGATCACACCGCCCACGGCGTCGGGACCATAGAGCGCCGAGGCCGCACCACGCAGAATTTCGATTCGCTCGATGCGATCCAGTGGCAGGTTATCCATCGCTGCGCCGCCCGCGGTGGCTGAACCGACGCGCACACCGTCAATCAGCACCAGCGTCTGGGACGTCACCGCGCCACGCAGAAAAATAGCGGTATTGGAGCGATAGCTGCCGCTGGAGACGATTTGCACGCCGGCCTGCTGGGCCAGCAGGTCGCGAATCGACGATTGGCCGGCCAACTCGATCTGTGTGCGGTCAATGATGGACACATCGGCAATGACATCGGTCACCGGGGTAGCGACACGGGAGGCGGTCACCACCTGGACCTTGAGTTGCAATTGGGCGTGAGCAGACAACGCCAAGCCTAAAGCCAGCGATAACGTGACAAAGCGAGCACGTACAGTGCAATTATTCATAAAAGGGAAACCATCAACAAATGTGCCCTTGCCGTCTTCCCCGACAGCACATGGGCGTAACGGTTGCACGCAGGCGAGCAACCACCGTGTTGGCCGGTATCCGGGCTGGTGGAACAACTCCCATCGCCTTCCCAGGTGCTTGTTCAAGGCACCCAGTGGCTGTTGATGGGAGCGGAATCGCCAAACGATTCGTCCACTTACCGTTGCGGGGGCAGCGCAGGTTAGGTTAGCCTTGAGCGGCGCCCCCTCCTGCTTCCCGTTGAACTGCGGCGTGTGAACCACGCCGCGAGAACCAACGCATCAATTTTACGTCAGTTTGATCGGCAAAACCCTACAATGGAAGGCCTATGGCGAATCCGAACCACATCGACCAAATTGCCGAGCGTGTTGAGCGCCTGCTGGTGCGTTATGCCGAACTGCAGCGCACCAACGTGTTGCTGGGCAACCAAGTGGAGGCACTAACCCATGAGCGCGACACACTGAAATCCCGCCTCGGGGCAGCCAGGGCGCGGGTGGATGCACTTCTTGACCGGCTGCCAGAGACACCAACGGTTCATATCGACCCATCATGAAACAGCTTGAAGTTCAGATCATGGGGCAAACCTACTTGCTGGGTTGCCCGGAGGGTGGCGACTCTCGCTTGCTGGAGGCTGTGGAACGCGTTGACACCGCCATGTGCAAGATCCGCGATGCCGGCAAGGTGCGGGCACGCGACCGCATCGCAGTGCTGGCGGCGCTTAACCTCGCGTTCGATATCACTGACCGCGTTCCGAGACCAGACAACATGAATAGTCTGGCACGCGTCCCCGAAGCAACCCCGAGCGCCCACGGGACGCCCACTGCATCTCTGCCCGGCACCGATTCAGACGTACTTCTGATCTCTCTGCTGGAGCGACTGGATCAGGCTCTGAGCGAAGATGGCCGGTTGCTGTAGCCCGCCCTCACCCACTTCATGTGAAGCCCTACAATGGCACTTGTCTGCAGTGCTCGCCGGGCTTTATATTTCCTTGAACCAATGCTCTTAGAGCCCGGGCCTGGAACATTGCCCTGCTAGCGTGATCATCTCGCGTTAGATGAACCCAAAGCTTGCGCTGACCTAGCCCACCTGAACCCCGGTTCAGGATGCCGGTCCGGTGGCACTGCAGACACCTTTTTAACTCCACTGCATGCTAGACCCCATCCTCATCACCGAATTGGCAATCCTTGGCCTGGCCACCGGCTTTTTGGCCGGCCTGCTGGGAATTGGTGGTGGCATGTTGATGGGGCCTTTTATGACGCTCATTCTCTCAATGCAGGGAGTTGCCGCCGATTTGGCAGTAAAAATGGCCATTGCTACATCGATGGCTACCATCGTGTTCACTTCGATTTCCAGTGTGCGCGCGCACCACAAACGCGGCGCAGTCAGGTGGAATATCGTCAAGGGCCTAGCGCCGGGCATTGTGATCGGCGGTGCCTTGGCCAGCGCGGGGGCATTTGCGTTACTCAAGGGCACCGCGCTCGCCATTTTCTTTGCCCTATTCGTTGGATTCTCGGCGACACAGATGTTTCTGGACAAAAAACCCAAACCCAGCCGTCAAATGCCGGACTCGGCCGGTCAGGTGGCAGCGGGTAGCGTCATCGGATTTTTGTCTGGGTTGGTGGGCGCCGGCGGCGGCTTCATCAGTGTGCCATTTATGGTGGCGCACAATGTGCCCATCATCAATGCGGTGGCCACCAGCGCGGCGCTGGGATTTCCCATCGCACTGGCCAATACCTTGGGATATATCTACAGCGGAGCCACCCTGGTTGGCTTGCCTCCCCATTCACTTGGATACCTATGGTTACCGGCGTTGGCAGTGATCGCCTGCTGCAGCGTGATCACAGCGCCCATTGGAGCCCGGGTCGCGCACCGGTTGCCAGTGGCACAATTGAAAAAGGTTTTCGCACTGCTTCTGTACTGCCTGGCAGCCTACATGTTCTGGAAGGGGCTGCATGGGTAGTGGACCGCTGGGTGCGCTGCAGCCCGCTTGCAAGCGCGGCCACCCGACGCACTCAAAATGTCACTCAACAGGCCCATTTGGCGTATCGAGCGCTTGCTCAAAAAAGTAACCCACCCGCTGACGGGGCGCCAGAAAATCCATTGATGAAGCGGGTAGTGCAGCCGGTTTTAGACTGCGGCGAATACCTACCTGGGGTGCGTGCTCCAGATCCAGGATAAGTACCTCATGCCGTGAGACGCCAACGTCGTGCACCATAACGCGCGGTTTCAGGGGCCGCGCCGAATTCACCGAAACAACGATGGCAAAGCGATCATCCACCAGTTGCACGATGGAGCCAGGCGGATAGACCCCCATCATGCGGATAAACGCACTCAAGGTCGCGGCGTCAAAGCGCGTTTTGAGCTGCGCAAAAATCATCGCCAACGACTCATGTGGTGTCATCGCTGTCGAAGGGCGAATTGGGTTGCACAGGTTGTCATACCGATTCACCAGAGCCAGGATTCGGGCACTTTGCGTCATGGAATCTCCACGCACACGCGAAGGGAATCCACTGCCATCAATCAATTCGTGGTGCTGAGCAATGGCGGTGAGCGCACCTGCCGGCAGGTCCATTCTTCTTCCCACACGAACGCCCAGCGCGACGTGCTCCTGGAACAGCTTGTACTCGGCAGTTGAAAAATTTTCCTCCAACCAGCGCACCCTGTCCGGCAGCTCTGCCTTGCCGACATCATGCAAAAAAGCCGCCAGACCCAGCTCGACCAGTTCGGAGGGTTCCAGTCCCATGGCTTTACCCAGCAAAAGTGAAACAATCGTAACGTTCACCGGATGCAGCGAAGACTTGTCGCCAGCAGTCTCCGAGAGTAAACGAATGGCGGACTCACCCTCAGCCACCATTTCGGTCACAAATCCGTTGACCATGGCCGTGCACTGATCGGCCGCGGCCCTGGGCTGCGACGGAATCAGTTCCAACACTTTGCGATACTGGCGTGCCGTCTCACCAAAACGCTTTTCGCACCAAATGAGACTGCGCTGCTGCGAAGCCAGCAGATCCGCCCGATGCAGGCGCAAGGCAGCCTCTGCATGAGCCGCTTCAATGGCGCTGGCCGTTAGTACAGCCGCATTGGGGAAGTTGACGGGCTCAGCGTTGACCGCCTGGGATTCGCTACGCGTTTTGTTGACCCGCACCCGCTGCAAACCCAATGCACGTATGGTGGCAATTTGAGCATCCGATGACAGCTTGAAACTGCCGGTGGGAAAAGGATGCGCCAGCCACCCGACCTCCAACTCGACGAACATGCCAATGCGAAGTGATCCGATGTCCACCATTTCGACGGTATCGTCAGTCTCTTTCATGGGTCTCCCTTGCGCAAATCACAAAACTTGCCGCCAAAAAAAACCCGCCTAAGCGGGTCATGAATAGTGCCACTGCACTGATGCAGTGGCAATGCGCACTAGCCCATGTGCAATCCACCGTTTACCGAGAACTCTGCACCCGTGGCGTAACCGCCTTCATCCGACGCAAGCCAGGCAATGATGGAAGCAATTTCGCTGGGCTCACCCAGGCGTTTGACGGGAACGGTACCAATAATTTTGTCCAGAACTTCCTGGCGAATGGCCTTCACCATATCGGTCCCAATATAGCCAGGGCTCACGGTATTGACCGTGACGCCCTTGGTGGCGAGTTCTTGCGCCAGCGCCATGGAGAATCCGTGCATGCCGGCTTTTGCTGCCGAATAATTGGTCTGCCCTGCCTGTCCTTTGACACCATTGACCGAGGAAATATTGATGATCCGGCCCCAGCCTTTTTCGACCATGTCGCCCACCACCTGCTTGGTGACATTGAACATGCTGTTGAGATTGGTTTCAATCACCGCGTCCCAGTCTTCGCGCGTCATCTTCAGGAACATGCGGTCCTTGGTAATACCAGCGTTGTTGATTAGCACATCGATACTGCCGTGCTCTGCCTTGGCTTTGGTGAATGCCTCGACGGTGGAGTCCCAGTTGCCGACATTGCCCACCGACGCATAAAAGGTAAATCCCAGTGCAGCTTGTTCAGCCAGCCACTTGGCGTAGTCGCGGGTGGGACCACATCCTGCAATAACCTTGAAACCCTCTTTGTGAAGGCGCTGGCAAATGGCGGTCCCGATTCCACCCATACCACCGGTCACATACGCTACTTTCTGACTCATTTCTCACTCCTCTTTGGTTTTACATGCTACAAAAACAAAAGCTGCCAACTCAATATCTACGAGGGCTAGCAGCCAATTTGACAAATATTAGCGCTCGATGGTGAGTGCCACGCCCATACCGCCACCAATACACAGGCTGGCGATGCCCTTCTTGGCATTGCGGCGCTGCATTTCATGCAGCAAGGTCACCAGAATGCGGCAACCGGATGCACCGATCGGATGACCTATGGCAATAGCGCCGCCATTGACATTGACCTTGCTCGTGTCCCAACCCATCTCGTTGTTGACTGCACAAGCCTGTGCAGCGAATGCTTCATTAATTTCCAGCAAATCCAGGTCTTGCGCGCTCCAGCCTGCGCGAGCCAGCGCTTTTTGAGATGCCGGCACCGGACCCATTCCCATCAGGGCCGGATCCAGACCACTGGTGGCAAAGCTGGCAATGCGTCCCATGGGCGTCAGACCCAAGGCAGCCGCTTTCTTGGCTGTCATCACCATCACCGCAGCCGCACCATCGTTGATGCCGGAGGCATTGCCGGCGGTCACGCCGCCTGCCTTGTCGAAGGCGGGGCGCAAGCCCGCCAAGGCTTCAGCATTGGATTTGCGGTTAATGAATTCGTCTGCCGAAAACACGACCGGGTCGCCTTTTTTCTGGGCAATGCTAAAAGGCACGATCTCATCGACAAACTTGCCCGCGTCCTGTGCAGCCGCGGCCTTTTGCTGGCTGGCCAGTGCCAGTGCGTCCTGCATGTCACGGGTAATATGGTATTGCTTGGCCACGTTCTCGGCGGTGATGCCCATGTGGTACTGGTTGTATACATCCCACAAGCCGTCAACGATCATGGAATCGATCATCTTCCAGTCACCCATGCGCTGACCGTCGCGCGAACCCAGCAGCACATGCGGGGCGGCACTCATATTCTCCTGGCCGCCGGCGATCACAATGTCGCTGTCGCCCCAAGCCACAGCCTGGGCCGCCAGCATGACGGCCTTCAGACCTGAGCCGCACACAGCGTTGATGGTGAGGGCCGGTGTCTCTTTGGCGAGACCACTTTTCATGACCGATTGGCGCGCCGGGTTTTGCCCCGCGCCGGCGGCCAGCACTTGGCCCAAAATCACTTCACCGACCTGGTCGGCAGACAGGCCGGTACGCGCCAGCAGACTCTTGATAACCGCCGCACCCAGTTCAGGCGCTGCCGTTTTAGCCAATGTGCCACCAAACTTGCCAACCGCGGTACGGGCAGCAGACACGATAACGATGTCTTCCATATTTTTAGTCCTTCAGTAAATAATGTGGGTCACGCTTTGACCAGAACGTAGCTCCCGGGAGCCGGTAAAGTGGCCTTGTATTTGCCTTTGCCATAGGTCTTGGGTGCGGCGATTTGCTTGCCCGCATGGGTCTGAAGCCAATTGGACCAGTCCGTCCACCAACTGCCAGGGTACTCGGTGGCCCCTTCTTGCCAGGCAGCCTGAGACTTGGGCAATTTGCCGTCGCTGCGTATCCAGTGGCTGCGCTTTTTCTTCTCGGGCGGATTGATCACGCCAGCAATGTGACCAGACGCTCCCATGACAAACCGCTTTTTACCCGGCAACACCTGCGTGGATGCATAGGCGCCGCCAATCGGCACGATATGGTCTTCGCGCGATCCATAAATATAGACCGGCATATCCACTTGGTTGAGGTCGATCTTCTCACCGCAGACGGTTGCCTTGCCAGGTTTGATCAGGTTGTTTTCCAGGTAGGTGTTGCGCAGGTACCAGGCGTAGTAGGGGCCAGGCAGGTTGGTACTGTCGGAATTCCAATACAACAGATCAAACGGCGGGGGCGTTTCGCCCTTGAGGTAGTTGCCAACAACATAATTCCAGACTAGGTCGTTCGGACGCAGAAAGCTAAACGTACTGGCCAGGTCCTGCCCTTTCATCAGTCCACCTTTGCCCATTTCCTTCTCGCGGTATTTGACAAAGGCCTCATCGATAAAGACGTCCAGAATGCCGGTGTCGGTGAAGTCCAGCAAACTGGTGAGGAAAGTGGCACTGGCCACCGGCTTGTCGCCCCGGGCCGCCAAAACGGCCAACGCAGTAGCCAGCATCGTTCCGCCCACGCAAAAACCCAGTGCGTTAATGGTCGGTGACCCAGAAATCTCCTGCGTGACGGCAATTGCCTTGATGACCGCCTTTTCGATGTAATCGTCCCACGTGGCCTTCGCCATGGATGCATCGGGGTTGCGCCAACTCACCACAAAGGTACGATGCCCCTGCGCCACGGCATAACGTACCACGGAGTTTTCAGGCTGCAAGTCCAAAATGTAGAACTTGTTAATGCACGGAGGCACCATCAGGAAAGGTTTTTCGTAGACCTTGGCGGTAAGCGGCTTGTATTCGATCAATTGAAAAAACGCGTTCTCGAACACCACGGCGCCTTCCGTGGTGGCGACATTTTTTCCGACTTCAAAGAGGCTCTCATCCGTCATGGAAACATGGCCCTGACGTAAATCATGCACCAGGTTTTGAATGCCTTTGGCAATGCTCTCACCCTTGGTTTCAATGGCCTTCTTTTGCGCATCGGCATTAAAAGCCATGAAATTACTGGGTGCCGCTGCGGCCATCCACTGCTCGACCGCAAAGCGAATACGGTTGCGGGTCTTGCTGTCGGCTTCCACCGCGTCAGCCAAACCCATCAAAGTGCGGGTATTGAGCAAGTAGACTGCGGCCGAATACGCCGCCAGCGGATTGCTACCCCACGCTTCTCCGGAGAAACGCTTGTCTGAAACGCTTGGGGGGGTCAGGCCTTGGCTGAACAGTCCCATGGCGTCTTCCATGTATTGCTGCTGCAAGGATTGCAGTTTGTCGGGCGCAAAGCGGATTTCAGGCTGCTGACCCGCAACGCCGGGCATTGCCGCGCCCACCGCGCCAAGGTCCATTCCCTGAAAGGATTGGACCGCCTTGGACCAGTTTTCGGTTATGGACTGCTGAAACTGCTGAGCGGCCTGGGTCCAGAATTCGGGAGCGTTTTGC
Source organism: uncultured beta proteobacterium (assembly GCA_903870065.1). Classification (GTDB taxonomy): domain Bacteria; phylum Pseudomonadota; class Gammaproteobacteria; order Burkholderiales; family Burkholderiaceae_C; genus Allorhodoferax. Next base: position 12,798 of record CAIQBN010000702.1, read on the forward strand.
GTCACACTGTCACCTATTATGCAATTGTCTGATCGGGGGCATAGTATGTCATTTACTGCCTACGCAACCCTGACAACACCAAATACTCGCGGTAACCCAATGTACATTATTCCGATAGCCTGGCTGTATGTCGCAGTCATGATGAGCCTGGCAGAGGCCACCAGCAGCAATGGCACCGTCTTGGGAGCCATCATTACTTTTTTGCTGTATGGACTGCTTCCCATTGGCTTGATCGTGTATTTCATCGGCGCGCCGGCACGCAAACGCGCAATACGGGCGCGCGAGGCCGCCGACCGAGCGCAACAAGCCACGCCGCTAAAGCATTCACCGGAGCCAGATGCAGGCAGCGAGCCGGCCACTGACCCGGTCTCGACGGTGGGAAAAGAAACTTAGCGGGTTGCCCACCGTGCACCACTCAGGGCCGCTGTCATTGCCGAATATTCGGGTAACTCCGCGTGCATGCAGACGCTGCCGGGTTAAACCGGCCAGATCCGCCAACCATTTGCCCGCCGAATGTGGTGTGAAGCACTGCGCCGCCAACGGGTCCGTTCTGACAAATCCCTGAAGCACTTCATCGCCTACTTCAAACGCGCCAGGCCCAATGCATGGCCCAAGCCACGCTATTAAATCAGTAGCATGTTTACTATATTTCACGAGGGCTGGGGCCGCAAATTGCTCGCAAATTCTCTCAATAATGCCCAATCCTTCCACGCCGACCAGACCGCGCCAACCCGCATGCACCACGGCCACCATGGAGCCCTGTGTGTCACACAACATGACAGGCAGACAATCAGCCACCATGACAGTGCATGCCAAACCCATCCGCGATGTGAATGCGCCATCCGCCTTTTGACCGTCTGGCGTTGAGGCATCCAGCTGGAGCAGTTCAGTACCATGTACCTGGTTTAAAAATACCGGCCTAACGCCCAAACGGGCCTGCAACAGCGCACGATTGCGGGCCACAGTCTGAACCGCATCACCCACGTGATCGCCCAGGTTGAGGCTGTCATAGGGGGTTGCCGAGTAACCTCCGGTGCGCAAGGTGCAGCATGCGACCACCCGAGCCGGTGCCGGCCAATCAGGTATCAACCAGGGGGTCGGAGCGATTTGATGGCGTGCCATGGAAACAAGGATAAACCAAGCCCGTTACCATTGACCCCCTGACACCAAAACCAACCGCCTAACTGGAACCTCCATGATTCTCGAATTAGCAGATATCCGTATCCAACCTGGCCAAAATGCTGCTTTCGAAGCCGCCATTCAGCATGGCCTGGCCACTATCATCTCTGGCACCCAGGGATTTCAGGGCTACAAGGTTAACCGTTGCATTGAAAGCCCAGAGCGCTATCTATTGCAGGTTTTTTGGGACACACTGGAAGACCACACAGTCGGTTTTCGACAATCCGATGCGTTCACACAGTGGCGCGCCATCGTGGGTCCCTTCTTTGCGGGCCCGCCCGTGGTGGAGCATTTTGAGTTGGTGGCCAAGTCGGTTTGATGCCAAACGGAATTTTTAGAGGTACCAAAATGTCCTTCGTATTTGAACCGCCAGCCGTTGCCAGCGTACCCGTGGCAGACCGCGCCGAGCGCTTCCCCGTGCATCGCATTTACTGCGTAGGTCGAAACTACGTTGACCATGCGTTAGAGATGGGTGGCACAGGACGCGAGCCACCATTCTTCTTCATGAAGCCGGCCGACGCGGTGTTGGCGGCCGCGCCGGGTGAAACCGCTGTCATGCCCTACCCCAGCCTCACCAACAATCTGCACCATGAGATCGAACTGGTGGTCGCCATTGGCAAAGGCGGCAAAGACATCGCCGCGGCCGAGGCAGCCAGCCACATTTTTGGCTTTGCCGTAGGCCTGGACATGACACGGCGCGACTTGCAAAATGAGATGAAAAAACAAGGTCGTCCCTGGTCCATTGGCAAGGGTTTTGATCACTCCGCGCCAATTGGCGCCATCACGCAAGCTGCGCGCGTTCCAGACATAGCCGACGCCGGCATCGGCTTGCAAGTCAACGGGCAGGACCGCCAACGCAGCAGCATTTCCAAAATGATCTGGAACATTTTTGAAACGATTGAGCAACTATCAAAAGCGTGGACCCTGCAGGCCGGTGACCTGATCTTCACCGGCACTCCAGAAGGCGTGGCGGCGGTCACGCGCGGCGATGTGCTGATCGGCCACATTGATGGCCTGCAGCCCTTGCAGGTTCGCGTGGAGTAACCGGTTTGGCATGGCTTGACAAGCTGGCACGCGCCTGCGCTGTGCTGGCCGGTGTGCTGTTGGCATTGATCACGCTACTGACCTGCGCCAGCGTGGTGGGGCGCAATTTGCTGGATACTGCGATGGCCGGAGACTTTGAACTCACCAGCGCGGCAACCGGCATTGCAGTGGCGCTGTGCCTGCCCTGGTGTCAATTGCGCCACGGCAACATCACAGTGGATTTCTTCACTGACCGGGCCTCCTCCCGCACAGTCGCAAAACTGAATCGACTGGCTTGTTTTCTGGTGGCGACAGCAATGGCTGTCCTGACCTGGCGCACCACCATGGGTTGCGTGAGCGCATGGAACAGCCACTCGGGCAGCATGCTGCTTGGTTTTCCCGATTGGGCGGTCTATGCGGGTATGGTCCCACCCATGCTCCTGACTGGCGCAATTGCCATGTGGCAAGCAGTGCAAGGCCCGGCGACACGCACTGACGGATTGCCACTGTGACACCCTTATTGCTGGTTTTCCTCATTTTTTCGGTCATGCTGGCGCTGATGGTTCTGCGCACGCCCATTGCGGTTGCCATGTTCCTGGCCGGTGCAAGCGGCTATTGCATCCAGGCTGGTTGGAGCCCACTGACCAGTTTCCTGAACAACCAGGCGTTTGCACGGTTTGCCAATTACGATTTGTCGGTCATCCCGCTGTTCCTGCTGATGGGGCATCTGGCAACCCAAGGCGGCATATCCAGGGCTTTGTTTGGTTTTGCCAGTTCAGTCATGTCGCGTTTTCAGGGCGGTCTGGCCATGGCAGCAGTGCTTGCCAGTGCCGCCTTTGGATCCATTTGCGGATCCTCCGTGGCCACAGCGGCCACCATCACATCGGTTGCGTTGCCCGAAATGCGCCAACATGGCTACAGCGGGCGCCTTGCCACCGGAACCCTGGCAGCAGGCGGCACCCTGGGAATTCTCATACCGCCCTCGGTTCCTTTGGTGATTTATGCTATTTTGGCCGAGCAGAACATTGCCAAGCTGTTCGCGGCAGCGCTGGTGCCGGGGATACTCGCCATGTTGGGATACCTGGTTGCGATCGCAGCCTATGTTCGGCTTTATCCCGGACATGCGCCACAAGCGGCTGACGCGGCGCACGCCCCTGCGCAGGCGCGCTGGATCACCGGTATAGTCCCGATCGCGATCGTTTTTCTGGTGGTCTTCGGTGGCATTTATGGCGGTTTTTTTACACCCACCGAAGGCGCCGCAGTCGGCGTTGCGGCCACATTCGTCGTGACGCTGTTTAAACGCGAACTCACCGCGCCCAAGTTGGCACACTGCGTGTACGCCACGGCGCAAGGTTCTGGAATGATCTTTTTGCTCTTTTTGGGCGCTGACCTGATGAATGCCGCGCTGGCCTTAACGCAGGTACCCGCTCAACTGGCTGCCCTCATCACTGGCTGGCAGCTTCCACCCCTGGTGGTTGTGACCGGAATTTTGCTGTTCTATATCGTGTTGGGGTCGGTGATGGATGAACTGTCCATGCTGCTGTTGACCATACCTCTTTTTTTCCCGATTGTTAATACGCTGGATTTTGGCATTCCTCACGACATGGCAGCCATCTGGTTTGGCATCATGGTGTTAATGACGATAGGATTTGGCATGCTCGCGCCACCGGTGGGGCTCAATGTCTACATCGTCAATAGCATGGCCAAAGATATCCCAATTGCCGAAAGTTACCGTGGTGTCATGCCCTTCCTGGTCAGCGACGCAATACGCATGCTGTTGCTGCTGCTGTTTCCGGGCATCACGCTCTGGCTGGTCCGTTTTGTCCGTTAAATTCCCATGCCCACATCCACCACCCACCCTATTCAACACCCAAACTGCGCCTACACCCTGCGCGCCGACAACCGCTACGAATCGGGAGATCTTACGCGTGGCCCATGGCATCCTGAGCACCAACATGCCGGGCCACCAGTGGCCTTGGTTTGCAGGGCTTTTGAAGCGGTATCACAACCCCACGGACTCACCCACCTGGCGCGACTGACAGCCAATTTGCTACGCCCCGTGCCGATTGGTCCGCTCAGTGTCGAGGTCACGCCCATCTATATCGGTCGCAACGCAGGCCATTTTTCTGCAAGCCTGCGAGCGGGTGACAAGGAAGTGGGTGTTTTTACTGCTCTGGCCCAGCGCGAACATGACATGGCGCTGCCAGAAGGCCTGGCCGGTCACCCGCTCCCTTTGGCGCAGCAACCGCCGGAGTCGTCCAAACCGGCCAATTTCCCCTTCGCGGGCAGAAAGGTCGGCTACTCCGATCTGATGGAGACACGCGCAGCGCATGGCAGTATTTTTGACGGCCCCTGCTCAATTTGGTTCAGGCTGCGCCACCCGTTGGTGCAGGGCGAGCATCCCAGCCCATACCAGCGCGTCGCAGTGGCAGCAGACTCAGGCAACGGTATCAGTGCCGTGCTTGACTATGAACGCTACAGCTTCGTCAATTCCGACCTGACCATCAACTTGCTGCGCCCACCACGCGGTGAGTGGATTTGCCTTGAAGCGAGGACCGCCTTGGCCTCCAATGGGTGCGGCCTGGCAGAGTCGGCACTTTATGACGCCGACGGATTGATAGGGCGCGCCACCCAAAGCCTGGCAGTGCGACATCGTTAGGTCCGCACGCCAAATGCGCATACTATTTATTGGAGGCACCCGTTTTATCGGATTGGCCATGGCGAAATTGGCCTTGCAACGCGGCCATCAGGTTGATGTCTTCCACCGCAGTCACGCTATAACGCCTGGATTGGAAAGTGCAGTTCACTTGGTGGGCGACCGGTCCACCGATCTGACAGCACTTGCCGACGGCGCATGGGATGCTGTGATCGACACCTGCGCCTACCGACCCGGTGAAATTCATGCAGTTGCAGATGCGCTGAAGGGGCGTGGACGGCATTATGTCTTTGTCTCCACAATATCGGTGTATGCCGATGACATACCGCCAGCCTGCAACGAAGACGGCGCACTCTGTGATACCCAGTCGATAGAACTTTCGGCTTCCGCGGACCTGCCAATCGATGGGTTGACCTATGGCCCGCTGAAAGTCCTCTGCGAACAGGCGGTCCGAAACCGACATCCTGCGCACCTGATCATCCGTCCCTCCTACGTCATTGGACCGTATGATCCGACAGACCGATTTGCCCACTGGGTGAGCCGTGTTGCAGAGGGCGGTTCGGTTGATGCACCCGGACCAGCGCAAGCTGCCATGCAATTCATCGATGCGCGGGACCTCGCTGCATTTGTCATTAGCGCCGTGGAACGCACGATTGAGGGAGTTTTCAACCTGGCAGCGCCCAAGCCGCCCTTTACATTTGAACAATTCCTGAATGCGATCGTGTTGGCCGTGGGTCCACCAGGTACCAAACTGCATTGGCTCACGGCGCAAGAGGCTATCCAATCGGGGCAGTCGTTTCCGATGTGGGCAGGCGGCGGCCCTGATGGCAAGCTCGCGATGGACATCGCAGCGGCACAGCAGGCCGGGTTGACTACCCGACCTCTGGAGAATTCTGCGCGTGATGTGCTGACCTGGATTCAGGAAAACCACATACTCTCTGACCGATAAACGCTAGGCAGTTCTGCGGGCAGGTACCATTGCCACCCAAGCACTGCAACAAACTTTCCGAACCCATGATGAAGAGACGCACACTTCTGCAATCCGGCGCTTACGCCCTTGCGACCACGGCCTTGACAGGCCACGCGCAAAACACCATCACGCTGAAATTTCACACATTTATGGCTCCGATGTCGGGCGTGTGGCTGACCATGCACAAACCGTGGATGGAAAAAGTCGAGCGTGAGTCCGGTGAGCGCATCCGGTTTGAGGCCTACCCCTCCATGCAGTTGGGTGGAACCCCCGCCCAGCTTTACGATCAGGCACGCGATGGTGTTGCCGACATTGTCTGGACCTTGCCCGGCTACTCTGCAGGACGTTTTCCAAAGACGGAAGTGTTCGAACTGCCTTTCATCATGACCAATGCCGAAGCGACATCCAAGGCCTACTGGGACTATGTACAAACGGTGGCCAGTGATGAATTCAAGGACACGCATGTGCTAGCCGTCAATGTGCATGGCCCGGGCGTATTGCACACCCGAGACCGACCGGTCAAAAACGTGGCTGATCTGCGCGGTATGAAAGTACGTGGGCCTTCGCGCCAGACCACCAAAATGCTGGGTTATCTGGGAGCGATACCGGTGGGCATGCCACTGCCATCGATTCCTGATGCAATTTCAAAGGGCACGATCGAAGGTTGCGCGTTACCCTGGGAAGTGGTGCCATCCATCAAAGTCCAGGAACTTGCGCGGTATCACAGCGAATTTGACCCTGCTGTGGGTGCCCTCTATACCGCCACGTTTGTCCTTGCCATGAACCGCAAGCGTTATGAGTCACTGCCGCCTGACCTCAGGCAGGTCATCGATAACAATTCAGGGCTCGGGGTTTCCGGCTGGCTTGGCAAGACACAGCAGTCCAACGACCCGGCAGGGCGAAAAACAGCCACCGATCGCAACAACAGCGTCTACCTGATCCCCGCCACC
>CAIQBN010000703.1 GCA_903870065.1 uncultured beta proteobacterium
AGCGCAGTTGTACCGGATCGGTCAACGCCAGATTCCAGATGCCGGGCCGCGCCAGATCTTGCAGCGTCAGGTCGACCGCGTCCAGACTGGCTTGCCAGTCGCGCAGCTTGGCACGGCCACCCTGCATCCGGGCGCTCAACGCAAGCCGGTGACCGCCATTGTCAACCCGGGCCGTAAGGTCCAGCCCCAGTCCGGGCGCCATGTTTTGCCGTTCCCAGCCCCCGTGCCAAACTGCGCTGAATTCGGTCTGGCCTTGGCGCATCGGCGTTGGCAGGCGGACGGACGCGCCGGGTAGCTTGTCCAGCCACTGCGCTGTGCGCGCGGCGTCGCTGATCTTGACAACCAGTTTGCCATCGCCGCGGCCGGCACTGAGGTCGCCTTGCAGGGACGCCTGTGCACCGGGCAGCGCCAAAACCAGGAGAGCGTCTGCAGCCCCATTGCCAGTGTGCAGTTGGGCAGAGCCTTCGAGCTTGGCATCGGCCGTCTGCACCAGCAGACTGTCCAGACTGATGCTAGGGGCAATCCAGCTTCCTTTGGCCTGCACCGTGCGAATTTGCAGGCTGCGCAGCGCGTCGGACGCAGCCTTTATATCTTGGCGAACGGATGGTTGCAGTTGGGCCTCAAAACGCAGGCCGCCAGCACCTTGGGTGGCCGTGAGTTGGCCGTCCAGTGCGACGGCGGCGAGGCGGGAGTCCAGTGCCGCAGCATTGATTCCGACGGCCTTGGTCTTGACCTGCCAGGCCCGGCCGTCCGGCGTGTGCGAACCGGCCGCTGCCAGTTCGCCTTGGGCGTCAACGCGGCCACCAGCAACGACCGCCGCAAGCGATTGAAGATTCCATTGACCCTGGGTAAATTCCACGCTGGCAGTCAGGCTTTGCAGCGGCAAACCCTGCCGGTTCCACGGACCGGCGGCGCTGTTGCGCAATTGCAGGCCGGCTTGCCAACCGTCGCCTGCCGGGGTGACTTTGGCACTGCCCGCCAGCTGCGTGTGTGGCGCCTGGGGCCACATGGTGGCCAGGTTCAATGCTTGCCACTGGGCATCGACGCGGGCCAACGGCTGAATGTGCCAGGGGTGCAGGTCAGCGGTGAGGGTTGCATTCAGGGCCTTGTCTTCAGGCAAGCCCTTTTCAGGGCTCAACTTTCCTTTTAATACCAACAGGGCATCGTGCCCGCTTAGTGCGCCCGTCAGATCGGCGCGGGCCTGCACCGTGACTTGGCGTTGACTGCCCGCAAGTTGGGTGTCCACGGTGCCCTCGACCTGCACCGTGGTGACCATAGGCGCCAGCGCCTGGATCTTGGCATTCACCCGGTAATGTCCAGATGAAATGCGGACCTGGCCCTCGTGGATACTGTGGTTGATGCTATCAAATAGATAGCTTCCACTGAGCTGCGTTGCCTCAAACGCCGTAGCCCCGGTCAGCGTGACGGAACCGACCGAGAACGGCGCCTGAACCCGCAGCGGCAGGCTCAGGTTACTGGGCGCATCGGTCTCGGACGGGGCCGTCGCGGGACGGCGGTCATCAATGTGAATTTGGCTAATGGTCAACTGCCCCAAGCGCACTTCACCGTCCAACAGGGGGCGCAGGCTCCAGCCAATCTGGATGTTGGTGGCCTCCACCTGCAGCGCACCGCGTGTCCAGCGCAGGCTTCCAATCTGACCGCCGCTGCGCAATGACCCGCTGATGTGCGCCAGTTCAAGCGATTGGCCATCCGGCAGACTGCGCCCTGCGCGCATCAGGGCAGTTGCCAACGAACTGTCACTTCCGGCCCAAAACCAGAGGCCGGCGACCAACATCGCCACGATAGCGATCACCGCCCCAAGGCCATACAGACCGATGCGCAAAAAGGTCTTCAAAAGCTGAACCCCACATTCATGTGTAAACGCAACAGCTTGACCTCCAGGCCATAGGCCAGGTCGATTTGCAGCGGGCCAATGGGGCTCTTCCAGCGAACGCCGGCACCCACACCGACCCTGGCTCTGAGGTCTTGAACCTGGTCGGCCACGGCACCAGCGTCCAGAAAAAGGGTGCTTTCCCAGTCGCTGGCCCGGCCATCAAGAAGGAGCGGACGTTGCCACTCCACGCTGCCGGTGGCCAGCACACGCCCGGGAGATACCAAACCGCTGGAGCGGGTGACCCCGATATCGCGGTAGGTATAGCCCCGCACGCTAGTGTCACCACCAGTCAGGAACAGTTGGGTGCTAGGTAAGGCCACACCGTCACGTGCCCACACCACACCGGCCTCAGCGCGAAGTGCAATGCGACCAGCATCCGGCGCTGCACCGGTCGCGCTGGCGCGACGCTCCAACGGCAAATAGGTGAGCGCCCGCGCCAGGACCCGGCCATAGGGCTCATGTTGGGCACCCAACGTGGTTCCGCCACCGACTTCCAGTCCCAGACCCCAGCCGCGCGAAGGAAAGGGTGTGCTGTCAAAGTTGCGCAGCGTGACGGCATAGTTGCCGCTGACGGCCTGGACCACCGACTCGGGTGTGCTGTCGGTGCTGGCGCTAT